>NZ_JAMZNK010000050.1 GCF_027980145.1 Flavobacterium azizsancarii
TTTTACTTCTGTTCTGATTTGCATTTTCTGATATTTATTGACATACAGAAAATAAAAATAATAGTTTTTTACAAAAGTTCCTTACACTCTTGGTTTTGAACTTTGACAAAGTTGGCAAAGGAAAGCAAAAATCTAAAAACCAATTATATTTTTATTTGTATTTTCGTACATCTATAAACCAATTAACTATCATTCTATGTCATTTCTAGGATATCTAAAAACTATTAAAGAAAAAACAGGAAATGGTCCGGCTGAGTTTAGAACTTTGGCAGAACAAAAAGCATTTACACTAGACGAAAAACTAAAACCAGAAGCAAAAGCAGGAGATATTGTAAACTGGCTCAAAGAAGATTTTGATTTAGGTCAAGGCTATTCAATGGCAATTTATGCATTACTTAAAGGCATAAAAGACGAAAATAGTCAGTAACAAGTATAAAATAAGTAAACATTTTTTACTTTAAAATAAAAAAGAAATGAGAATAATCTCAGTAAGAGAAAACCCGGAATATAAAGATAAAACAATTCAATATTTTCAAAATAGCTGGCCTGAAATAGCACCTATTATTTATGAAGATTGCATTACGCATAGTATAAATGCCAAAGATTCTTTGCCACAATGGTACCTGTTAGAACTTAACGAGAAAGTTATTGGTTGCGCGGGACTTATTACAAATGACTTCATTAGCCGCATGGATCTTTATCCCTGGATTTGTGCCATTTTTATAGACGAGAAATACCGCGGAAATAACTATAGTAATTTATTAATAAAAAAAGCCAAAGAAGACTCTAAAAAAGCGGGATTCAAAAACTTATACCTGTGTACGGATCATACGGGATTTTACGAAAAATCTGGCTTTAGCTATATCGGGCAAGGCTATCATCCTTGGGAAGAAGAATCCAGAATCTATCAAATCGATTTGTAAACCTATTTCAGGACGAGACAAAACAAGAAATATCAATTTTATACTAACTAAAAAACCATAAAAAAATGGGATTATTTAATAACCTTTTTAAAAAGAAAGAAGAAAATACGGAGTCAACTTCAACTGTTAGTCAACCAAACATTAGCAAGCATTTTACATCTGAAAATGATTTTTTAGAGAAATTTGGAGCTGCTGTTTTAGAGAAACAAAGAAATCTTTATGATGTTACTGGCGATCTTTCCTGGAATGTTGACATGGACAAAGAAGAAATAACATTTGGAGACAATCTTACTTTTCCCATGCAGGCTTTGGGTTCGTTTTCTCATTCTTCAGAGACATGGCTTTGGATCTGGGAAAATAAAGCGGGCGGTTATACCAAGTCTCTTATGAAACAGGCTCTTTTACTAAAGCAATATGGAGAACAAAATAATATTGATTTATTGACTGTTGGAAAATTTGACGCCGTAGAGAATGATTTACATTTAATGGGAATGATTGCTGTCGAAATGTTCAACGGAAGTGCTTATTATCTTGGAAATTACGGACAAGGAACAATGGTTCTTACCATAAAATCTGATGTAATAGACAAAGTTGAGAGTGAAGAATTCTCTCGAATTTTAACTGTTTTTCCTGAATTAATTTCAACATTTGAAATTCAAAACCATAAAAATGCTTTTACAAATTATCTAACACAGAAAGGCTATAAAATAACATCGAATGGAAACGAAATTAAAGCTGAAAAGAATGAGAATGTAATTGATGCTGTTTTTAATGAAGATAATCTTCTGATAAAGTTAAATAGTAATAATGCTTAAGATTTCCTCCCAGGATTAAAAACAAGTAAGAAACCAGAAATACCTTTTAGACCCCATTCCCCACGTGAGGGATAGGAACTAACTGCCGAAGCAGTGTGGATAGCCTGACAGCATCCCGATAAGAGGGCGTATACGCGTAAAGTACTTTTGCCCTCTTATCGGGATGATGGCACGCCCTGCTAATTTTAAGAAATGTAAATTTGAAAAGTGGTAAATCACGACATTTTTTTCCAGAAGTTCAATACTCCGTCGCAGGCAGAATATTCTAAATCAAAACTTTCAGGAATTTCTTCCCATGTACTCCAATACGTTACAAGTCTTGTATACTTAGGCGCTTTAGCGAGCTGATCCCTGACATAATTGGAATAAGTGAGAAACAATTCGTTTTCTGGAACTACAATTTTATCTATGGGGCAGGAAGTATCTACATTTTCGAAAAAAGAATTGTAAAAATAAAAGGCATCATAATCTGAAAAAGAAATATCAATGATATTAGAATGAATAAATTCAACATTCTCGACATGATGTTTTTCGGCAATTTTTTTGGATAGCTTTATAAGGGATTCCCTTTGCTCGACACCATAAAAAAGTCCTTTTGTAGAGGCTGCGCCTACTAAACAAAATTTACCAACGCCTGCACCAATATCCAAAACCTTTTTATTGGGTTTATCAACCAGATAATCAGCTGCAATCCTGGCAATGGCAACCGGAGTCCAATGTCGCTCTGCAAGTCTCCTGATGCGTGTAGAATACAACATATCAAATGCGCTGTCTTCTATTTCTATATTTTTTTTTAAGGATTTAAAAATCATTTAATTCGATTGCCTGTCTTCGTGATTAGATAAAAATAGCATTACGCCTTATAACTACAACTTTAGAAAAACAGTGCATTTAAGCACTGAATTTTAATATCGCAGTATTTTCCTGTAATATAACATTAGTTGAGGTCATTCGCAATCTAAACGAGCAATTAAATGTTTTTCTTTTTATTTAAGTCATACCGGCAAACCCTTAATAGTTTTAAATTAAGATTTGGTATTTGATATTGACTTTTGATATTGTTATTTTAACTGTTTTTCTTCTTCAAACAACAGCTTAATATTCTCATAAGAGTTTTTCAGGGCTTCTTTGATTTGCTCGGGATTTAACCACGCCACTTTTTCGATACCTTCTTCAAGCTGACCTACTGGTGTTCCTTCAAAATCAGATTGCATTTCGAACCAATGCGTGACTTTGAGTTTATATTTTCCGTTGCGTTTAAAAACGTGGTATGTTTTTTCGAGTTTATTAATGATGCGCAGTTTGTTTACACCGGTTTCTTCTTCAACTTCGCGCATGGCAGTTGCCTCAATTTCCTCTCCTTTTTCGATTCCGCCCTTTGGCAAGTCCCATTTTCCATTTCTAAAAATAAATAAAACTTCGCCTTTTTTATTGTAAACAAGACCTCCTCCCGCTTTATTTACAGGGATTTTAGCCTTAAGTGTCTTCATAATTTCCTTTTCATCAGGATGATATAAATACGCCTTTTGAATTTTATTTTGAAACATTTTGACTATAAGCTGCTCAATATCAATACTCTCTAACAAGAATAATTGAAAATCAGTCTCTCTTGAGATTTCATTTGTCAAAAAAAGTGGTTTGTCGTTCACAAAAACTTTATACATTTGTACTATGATTTTTAATAAAGATACTGCCGAAAAAACAGCCGAATTGCTTTTGCAAATAAATGCAATTAAATTGAATCCCGAAAATCCTTTTACATGGGCTTCAGGTTGGAAATCTCCTATTTACTGTGATAATAGGTTAATTCTTTCATTTCCGAGCATCCGAAACTACGTTCGTGATGAGTTTGCGAAGAATATTGAAAAACAATTTGGGAAACCAGATGTAATTGCCGGTGTTGCCACTGGAGCTATTGGAGTGGGGATTCTTGTTGCTGAAAGCCTTGGATTACCATTCGTATATGTGCGTCCGGAAGCAAAAAAACACGGAAGACAAAATCAAGTTGAAGGTTTTTTACAAAAAGGACAAAATGTTGTTGTTGTAGAAGATTTAATCAGCACAGGAAACAGCAGTTTGATGGCTGTTGAAGCTTTACGTAACGAAGGTGCCAACATAAAAGGGATGGCAGCGATCTTTACCTACGGTTTTAACGTTGCCGAAGATAACTTTAAAAAGGCTAATATCGATTTGTATACGTTAAGTAATTACGAAAATCTATTAGACTTAGCAGTTCAGAAACAATACATTACCGAAGATCAACAATCGACTTTGCTGGAATGGAACGAAAGTCCATCTACGTGGGGGCAGGAAAAGGAATAATTTTAGATTGCAGACTTTAGAATTTTAGATTGTTGGAATTTAATTTAAGATTTAGCTTTGCGAACTTTTTATTCATAAAGATTTACAATCAAAAATAAAAAACCTTGCGTTCTTTGCGGTAAAAATAATTTAGATACTATAAAAAAATTAAGATATGAACTTAGAAAGTCCAAAAGTTACTGTTCAGAAATCAGCTCAGGAGTTATTTGATTTATTGACTGATGTTAGAAATTTCGAAAAACTAATGCCGGATAACATCGCTAAATTCGAAGTAATTGGCGAAGATGCTTTTATCTTTGGATTAAAAGGCATGCCGGAAATAAAACTTAAAATGAAAGAGAAAACAGCACCAAACAAAATTGTTTTAGGAGCTGCAAGTGATAAACTTCCTTTTACTTTAGTTTCGAATATAGAAAGTGTT
The DNA here is from genome assembly GCF_027980145.1 of Flavobacterium azizsancarii. Lineage (GTDB taxonomy): Bacteria > Bacteroidota > Bacteroidia > Flavobacteriales > Flavobacteriaceae > Flavobacterium > Flavobacterium azizsancarii. Next base: position 4,482 of record NZ_JAMZNK010000050.1, read on the forward strand.
TCAGCCGCCGAAAGCGCTGTTCAACTACAATTCGAAGGAGAATTTAATCCTATGATGGCAATGATGATCAAAGGGCCAATTAGCAAATTCATCGAAACTTTGGCTACTAATATGACCAAACTATAATTTTTAATTATCAATTGTTAATTGTTAATTGTTAATTCTCTACTTATAAAAACTTAAAGCCTGATCTTATGATTGGGTTTTTTTATGTTTTTTTGCCACTCTTTTACCCGCAAAATATGTCATGCTGAAAAAACGAAGATTCACACTCGAAGCTCAACAAAGATTGAAATATTCTATACGGAGTTCCTAGTGTGATCCTTCGTCCCTCAGGATGACAAAAACGAGAGTAATAAAACTTTGCAATTTTTCGAGATTATTTTTTTTTAAAGAAACTTAGCAACTTAGCTACTCAGAACCTTAGAACCTCCTAATAAAGCATCTGAACCTCTTTGATTTCAAATTCTGATACAGAATCATCCTCCAGCAAAATCTGTATTTTACCAATAGAGGAAACTCCTTGAATTATCCCCATAAAATTCTCATTTTTGAGATTCTTAAATGGCATTGGAATTCCTTTTTTGAATAAAGAATTAAAATATTCCCTCCAAAACTCAGTTGAGTTGGTTTGCCAAAATTCGATTCTTTCCTTTATTTTATCGACTATTAAAACCGGCAGGACATTTTTATCGAATTGAGTTTTACAAATCACGGCCAATGACGAAGCATTTGGCAAATGTTCATAATTTGTCTGATTAACATTAAGTCCTATTCCAACGACTGACACGATCCTGCCATCACTTTTTAGGGTATTTTCGATAAGTATGCCACCAATCTTTTTATTATATGACATAATGTCGTTTGGCCATTTTATACTTAATTTAGGAATATTCAATGATTTTAAAGCATCTATAACTGCCAATGAAACAATAATACTCAGATTAAAAACCTGTTCATTATCATACAGAAAATCCTTTACCAAAACACTCATAACTAAGTTTTTACCTGATTCAGACTGCCATTTAGACCCCATCTGTCCCTTGCCTTTTGTCTGATTTTCAGCGGTTACTACAGTAAAATTATCAGGTTCATCCTGGCTCGCTAATGATTTAAGGAAATCATTTGTAGAATCTATGGCATCGAGTTTGATTAGTTTCATCAAAGGAATTTAATTAACTTAATTTAATATTTTGTTAAGGTTCAAAAATAATCACAAATTTTGGTAACTTTACAAAATCATATAAAATAATTCATGGCGAAAAAGACTATTAATAATGATGTTCTATTGGCGAACATAATCAAGGGGATTGAAGAAGTAAAAGGAAATGATATTAGTATTCTTGACTTAAGGGATATAGACACGGCAGTTTGTGACTATTTTGTTATCTGCAACGGAAACTCAAATACCCAAGTAAACGCCATCGTAGGCTCAATTCAAAAAACAGTATCTAAAGACTTAAAAGATAAACCGTGGCATGTAGAAGGAACCGATAATGCTGAGTGGGTTCTTATGGATTATGTGCACATTGTTGTACACGTTTTCCAGAAACACATTCGTGAATATTATAATATCGAAAGCCTTTGGGGTGACGCCAAAATAACTACAATCGAAAACAAATACTAAAAGAAACTTTCTCTAATGGCTAAAGATAATAATCCAAATCCGAGTAAATTTAAAATAAGTCCTTGGTTAATATATACCGCAATACTTCTAGTTTTTTTATTTATAAGTTTTGCAACCGGAGGATCAAACTTAAGCGAACCTGCTCAATTAACTTCTTCTAAATTCAACGTTTTATTAGAAAAAGGTCAAATTGAAAAAGTAATCGTTTATAATAAAGCTGAAGCTGAAGTATACTTAAACGCTGCTGCTCTTAAAGATCCGGCAAATAAAAAAGTAGCTAATGATATTTTCGAAAGACCTAACAAAGGTCCTCACTATACATTAGAAATTGGTAACGACCAGATTTTTCAAACTAAATTAGAAAAAGCAGTTGGCGAAGGCAAACTGAAAGATTTTAATTTCTTGCAAAAAAATAACTGGAGCGATATTTTAATCAGTTTACTTCCTATCATCATCATTATTGGTGTTTGGATTTTCATTATGCGTAAAATGTCAGGTGGCGCAGGTGGCAGTGGCGGACAAATCTTTAACATTGGAAAATCGAAAGCTAAATTGTTTGATGAGAAAACAGATATTAAAACAACATTTAAAGATGTTGCCGGTTTAGAAGGTGCTAAAGAAGAAATACAAGAAATTGTAGAATTCCTTAAAAACCCTGAAAAATACACCAATCTTGGTGGTAAGATCCCAAAAGGCGCACTACTTGTAGGACCTCCGGGAACTGGTAAAACATTACTTGCAAAAGCAGTTGCGGGAGAAGCTCAGGTTCCTTTCTTTTCGTTATCAGGTTCTGATTTCGTAGAGATGTTTGTAGGAGTTGGTGCTTCACGTGTTCGTGACTTATTTAAACAAGCTAAAGAAAAATCTCCTGCTATCATCTTCATCGACGAAATTGATGCTGTTGGTAGAGCAAGAGGAAAAAGCAATATGTCAGGTGGAAATGACGAAAGAGAAAACACTTTGAATCAATTACTGACAGAAATGGATGGCTTTGGTACAAACTCTAACGTAATTGTATTGGCAGCAACAAACAGAGCTGATGTTCTTGACAAAGCTTTAATGCGTGCCGGTCGTTTTGACAGACAAATTTTTGTTGACTTACCGGACATTCGCGAAAGAGCTGAAATCTTTAAAGTACACTTAGCTCCTATCAAAAAAGTCGAAGGTCTTGACCTTGATTTCTTAGCAAAACAAACTCCGGGATTCTCTGGTGCTGATATTGCAAATGTTTGTAACGAAGCTGCTTTAATTGCTGCACGTTACAACAAAACAGCAGTTGACAGACAAGATTTCTTAGATGCTGTTGACAGAATTATTGGTGGTCTTGAAAAGAAAAATAAAATTATTACTCCAGACGAAAAAAGAGCAATCGCAATTCACGAAGCTGGTCACGCAACTGTAAGCTGGATGTTAGAGCATGCTGCACCACTTATTAAAGTAACTATTGTTCCTCGTGGACAAAGTTTAGGAGCTGCATGGTATCTTCCTGAAGAAAGACAAATCGTGAGAACTGACCAAATGCTAGACGAAATGTGTGCTACTATGGGCGGAAGAGCTGCTGAAAAGGTAACTTTTGACAGAATTTCGACTGGTGCATTAAGCGATTTAGAAAAAGTTACGCGTCAGGCTCGTGCCATGGTAACTATTTATGGTTTGAATGAAAAAATAGGAAATGTTACTTATTATGACTCAACAGGTCAAAGTGAATACAATTTCTCTAAACCATATTCTGAAGAAACTGCTAAAGTAATTGACAAAGAAATCTCAGATTTAATTGAAGGTCAATACGAAAGAGCAATTAAAATCCTTGAAGAAAACAAAGACAAGCTAAATCAATTAGCTGATATATTAATTGAAAAAGAAGTTATTTTTAAAGATGACTTAGAAACTATTTTCGGAAAACGTACTTTTGATAAAAATTTAGAAGAAGTGGTTTCGTAAATATTCAATAAATATGTAATATTTTTTAAAATCTTAATTCAAAATAGCCTTTTGAATTAAGATTTTTTTATCTTTGAACGTTTTCAATTAACATGTAAAGTATTTCATATAAAATGAATTTTTTCAAAAAAATATTTGGTTCTAGCGATGCTTCATCTGATGAAGAGAATGAAAGCCAGTATGGAGGAAATCATACTCCTGATAATCATTTGTCTATCGACGAAAGATTCATTTTTAATTTCAAAAAAAATGGCGGTAAATTTCTATATTGTGAGAACAAACAAGAAGTTGCTGAGCAATTTGAAAATATACTGGAAGAAAATGACTGGTTCGAAAGTGAAGTTTTATGCTACGAGCCCGGACTATTTCATTTATTAGCAGAGAACAAGTTAATTTATATTTCTCCTAAAAACCCTAAGTTTTTACTGGCTACCTGCGAGAATTTAATTGCCGAGGAGGGTTCTATTTTATTTTCATCAAAACAGATCAGACAGGACAAGCCAAACGAATTACCCGCAAACATTGTGATAATTGCAACAACAAGTCAATTGCAATTAATAAAAAGTGACGGTTTAAGCGCTATCAAAAGAAAATACGAAAGGGATTACCCTACTAATATCACCACCATAAAATATTTCGAAAAAGCAAAAGAAGAAGATTTTACACAATACGGAAGTGTTGCCAAGAATTTATATTTATTGCTCTTAGAAGACCTTTAAGATGAATGAAACACTCAAGAGAACCATTTCTGGTGCTGTTTATATCGCTTTATTACTAACTTCGATTTTGTTTTCTACCGAAAGCTTTATTATTCTTTTTGGTATCTTCCTTGTCATTGCTACATATGAGTTCTGCAACTTAGTAGGTCTTAACAAAGTCTTTTCTATCTTATTCGTTTCTGTTTTTTACTCGACTGTAGCTTTAATTAGCTTTTATAGAAACGAAACCGAAAATTACATCAATAAACTTTTAAAAGAGAATATCGTATTTACGATCGATACAGATCGTTTATTTACCGTATTGCTTGTAATTACTCTAATTGTATCTGTAAAATGTATTGTCTTTTTATTTGACGATACTCAAACGATAAGCAAGATATCCAAATACATTTATTTAATTGGATACATCATGTTACCTTTTCTTTTTATTACCAAGATTTCTTTTGGAATAAAAGATTACAATCCAAAAATTGTCATTGGCTTATTTGTTTTGATCTGGACTAATGATACTTTTGCTTACTTAGTTGGAAAATCTATTGGAAAACATAAATTATTCGAACGCATTTCTCCTAAAAAAACGATAGAAGGATTTCTTGGCGGAGTAGTTTTTGCTGCTTTTGCCGGATTTTTAATTTCTAAGTTATACATTCAACCTACTCCTGATTTTAGCAGTAAATCGATCTTAATTTGGACTATAATTGCTTTAATTGTAAGCATTTTTGGAACCATAGGAGATTTAATCGAATCAAAGTTTAAAAGAGTAGCAGGCGTAAAAGATAGCGGTGCTATCATGCCAGGCCACGGAGGTGTATTAGATCGACTAGATAGTGTTATATTTGTAGCACCAATTATATTTTTATTTTATCAAATTTTATATTATGTTTCATAAAGAGGGAGGCCCATCCATTTTATTAGGTACTGCATTTGCAGTAGCTGTACTTTTAATTGCTGACAAATTCATTGATATTGCCTGGCTAAGAATGCTTGTTCAAATTGCCGGTGTACTAGTTTTGATCATTATCCTGCAATTTTTCAGAAACCCTAAAAGAATTGCTATTAGAAATAGCGATCAGATTCTTGCTCCGGTAGATGGTAAAGTTGTAGTTATTGAAGAAGTTTACGAAGGTGAATTTTTTAAAGACAAACGTATACAGGTTTCTATTTTTATGTCACCAATAAACGTACACGTAACACGTTACGCAATGGACGGAATTATAAAATTCAGTAAATATCACCCAGGGAAATTTCTGGTTGCATGGCATCCAAAAGCGAGTGAAGAAAATGAAAGAACAACGGTTGTAATCGAAAACGAAACTTTTGGACAAATACTTTACAGACAAATTGCCGGTGCTCTTGCAAGAAGAATTGTAAACTATGCTCAGGAAGGTATGCAAGTCGTACAAGGAACAGATGCTGGTTTTATAAAATTTGGTTCAAGAGTAGATTTATTCCTACCTTTAGGTACTCCAATCAATGTAGTATTAAACCAAAAAGCAATTGGCGGTAAAACTGTTATTGCTACAAAAGCTTAATGATCGAAAAAGATTTAGATACTCGTTTTTCAGAGGCAGTAGAAATTGCTTTAAAAATGACTCAGGCCTCACTGCCACAAGATGTGCAGTTGCGCCTTTATGCATATTACAAACAGGCAACTTTTGGAACTGCTGTCTATAATCAATCTGAAAATTTTGATTTAAGAGATGCTTTCAAAACAAATGCCTGGATGCAAATAAGTCATATATCAATCGACGAGGCAAAAGAAAGTTATATTGATATCATTAATTCACTAACATTAAAATAAATAACATTATGAAGAAAAACATTGTTTATTTCAGCATATCAGCTTCATTATTTCTATTATTTTCTTGTAATGATAAAAATAAGCTAACCGAAGTTGTAGAAGTTCCTTTACCTACTAAAGAAGAGAAGATAACAATAGGATCTCCGGATGATGTAAAAGCTGATCCCGGTTCTTTTGAGATGACAAAATTGCCTTTTTCGTATGATGCCTTGGCTCCTGCAATAAGAACTCTTACTTTAGAAACACATTATTCTAAACATTATTTAACGTACACGAATAATTTTAATAAGGAAATTCTAAATACTGAATTTGAGAATTTACCAATTGAAGATATCCTGAAAAAAATGGATCTTAACAATGCTAAACTTCGTCAAAACGCAGGAGGATATTACAATCACACTTTATATTTTAATATTTTATCTCCTAAGGAACAAACACCCAAAGATACTTTGGCAGGTTCTATTAATAAAGAATTTGGTTCTTTTGCTAATTTAACCACTCAATTTAAAGGTCAGTCTACAAAACAATTTGGCTCTGGCTGGGTTTGGCTGGTAGTTGACAGAGCAGGAAAACTACAAGTAACAACTACTGAAAATCAGGATAATCCTTTAATGAAAAATGCCCTGATTCCCGGAACACCAATTTTAGGAATCGATTTATGGGAACACGCTTATTATCTGGATTACCAGAACAGAAAAGGAAACTATATTGATGCATTTTACGAACACATCAATTGGAACAAAGTAAATGAAAACTACATAGAGGCTTTGAAAAAAGTCAAAAAAGTATAATAAAAGAAAAGCCGATACAATTTAAGTATCGGCTTTTTTTGCTTTATATTTTATCGTTCTCCATCTGCAATATCCCTTGTGAAATTAATAAAACCTTCATTTTTATTTCATATTTTCTTTCATAACTAACTGCTAATATCAAAATAAATGCGTTCTCTTTTTTTATTAAATCAAAAAAATAACTCATAAAAATCACTTATTATCAATCTGCTTTTCCATACCTTACAGCTTATATAATAACATTTTTCATTTATATTCCGGATATAAATCATCTCTAAATAAGCTGTGTTACGTAATTCAGAATAAAATGACATATGTTGTTAAACGATACCTATAATCCTGTTAATTTAAAAATTATTAAAAGAATTATCGCATTGAAAATTAATACCACATTTTGTTGCTTTATATTTATAACTCTACTGCTTGCTTGCAATAAAGAGAAAAATATTGCTATTAATGCTACAACGATTAGTCAGTTTGACAAAACGGAACAATCAAAAATTAACAATCCTGATTTTAAATCGATTTGGTCTCCTTCTAAATCATTGGATTTAAAATATTCATTCGAACAATTAGACAATACCAAAGGCTTATCGAACAGTTCTATAAATACTATATTTCAGGATTCTCAAAACTTACTATGGATAGGAACATGGGACGGCCTAAATCGATATGATGGAAATAGTTTCAAAATTTTCAGACCTGAATTAAATAATAAAAACAGTTTAACCAATCAGGTCATCCTTAAAATTGACGAGGATAGTACAGGTCAGATCTGGATATTGACCATACATGGTATTAACCGTTATGACAAAAAAACCGGCGTTTTCCAGCATTATTACTTTTCGAGAGAAAATATACCTCCATTGTCTGAATCGGAGTTTAATATGGCCCTGGATGCTTCAAAAAAAGTATTTTGCGCAGTAAAAGACTGGGGAGTTGGTTACTTTGATGGCAATCAATTTCAATTACTAAATACCGAAAAAATTTCAAAGAAAGCGGTAAAAAGAATGGAGTTCACAATAAACGGTGAATTACTTATTTTGTTTGAAGATAATAAGCTTTACTCCTTATCTCTTGCTAACAACCAAAACGGCAAACTATCTATTTCTAAAATAATATTAATTTCAGAGAATATTCGAACATTTGGAATAGTCTCAAAAGAAAAGATATGCACGATATCAGTAACAGGAAATAGCAATCTATATTCTTTTGCAAACCACGAGAACACGTTACTTCTAAAAAAAGACATTGAGAATAGTATAGGAAATATTCCGGAAGGACTTGTCATTTCCAGTAAAACAGGACACTTTATTATTAATACTAATGGTGATATAATTAATCATGATTGGCTGAAATATTTAAACAATCAAAAAACTACAACTATAATTAGAGGAAATGAAAATATCCTTTGGGCTGGAACAGACGGGGACGGAATTATTAAAATGTATCCGCTGAAGAAATCATTTAACCTCATCTCTAAATCTCAGGTTCCGGAATTAGATGGTGCCATAGTAAGGACATTTCTAGAAGTAGAAGAAAACTCTTTTTTGGTGGGCACAAAAGGCAAAGGCTTGTTCCTGTTTTCCTCTAACTTTTATCTTCATCCCGAAAAACCTTTACAATACAAAAATTTTAATGAGAATAACAGCGCGATTAATAATGCTGTATTCTCTTTATGCAAAGGAAAAAATAACTTAATTTTTATTGGTACTGATGGTGAAGGCATTGCTGTTTTTGATCTGAAAAAATCAAGATTAATTAATTGGGCAGCTATTCTAGGTCATACAGATGCTGCTTACTTTAAATCTGTTTATTCTATATATCAGGATGAAGATGGATTTATATGGCTTGGAACCAATGGACATGGGATTATTCGCTGCAAAATTGAACGCTCCGGAGAAAAACTGGTGATAACAGATTTTAAGAAATATCTGGCTGATAGCAGTAAAAAAAATGCTTTGAGCAGTAATATTGTTTTTTCTATAATTCCAAAAAATAAAAATCAACTCTGGATTGGAACCCGATTGGGAGGCTTAAATTTATTCGACAAAAAAACGGAACGCTTTATTATTTATAAAAATGATGCAAATGATTCAACAAGTTTATCCAATAATGATATCCTTTGTTTGCAAAACGATGCTAAAAACAGACTTTGGATTGGTACCAGCTTTGGCCTTAATTTATTAGAACATATAAAAAATGATGGAACGGCGGTATTCAAAAACTTCACCGTGGCAGATGGACTTCCTAATAATACAATTCACGGAATTGTTTCTGATAAGAAAAACAACCTTTGGCTAAGTACTAATTTTGGTTTATCAAACTTCAATCCTAACGAATTAAAATTCACGAATTACACCAGAAATGAAGGACTGCAGAACAATGAATTTGCGGATGGAGCTTTTTATCAGGATTTAAAATCTGAATTTATCTTTATGGGAGGGATAAAAGGATTTAATTATTTTTTACCTCAAAAAATAAAAGAATCTACGATTATTCCTGATCTTTTTATTGATAAAATTAGCGGGCAAAATCAACCAATACCCTATTATCAGGGATTGGTAATCACTCCGGACTCAGAGAGCCATCCTTCGATTGTTTTAAATCATAATCAGAATTTTTTTGATATTGAGTTAACGGCTTTAACGTATATCAATACAGAAAAATGCCAATATGCTTATCAATTAACCAATTTTGATAAAAGCTGGAATACGATCAATAACCGTAGGATTATTTCATTTACCAATGTACCTAAAGGCGACTATTCTTTATGGATAAAATGGTCTAATAGTGATGGGGTCTGGAGTAAACCGGTTCATGCCATTGATATTCAGGTTAAGCCCATATTCTGGCAATCCAATCTTGCTATTGTAATCTACTCGTTGTTGTTTTTGGCTTTTGCATTATTTGTGCTTAGTTACTATAAAAAACGCCAATCACTGACTCAAAATATCCTTTTTAGACAAAGAGAGAAGGAACTCCATGAAAACAGGCTTACTTTTTTTACAGATATTGCCCATGAGTTTCAAACCCCTCTGACTCTTATTGTGGGACCTATACAAAAACTCTCTGAAACAACAAACCTCAACGAAAAAAATCAGAAGTTCATACAAATGATTCAACGGAACTCTTCGAGGTTACTATTTCTAACGCAACAATTACTTGAATTTAGAAAAGCTGAATACAATTATCTGGAAGTAACAGTGAAAAAATTTGATCTGGTAAATCTGGTTGAACAAATTGCTGAACTATTTGATGAATGGGCATTAGAAAAAAATATTACATATAATCTTGACATCCCTCCTACTTTATCCGGATGGTTCGATAAGGATAAAATTGAAAAAATAGTATTCAATCTGATGTCAAATGCTTTTAAATACACTCCTGTAAATGGAAAAATAGACCTTAAATTTTATATTCAGGACAAAGATTCTAAAAAATTAAATATTACAATTACTAATACCGGAAAAGGAATTCCAAAAGAAGAACTCGACTCTTTGTTCAATCAGTTTTTCCTGGCCGATTCCAGTAAAGAAGCAGATAACAATATGTTTAGAACCGGTATTGGTCTGGCCTATGTAAAAAAATTGGTCACTGTATTAAGGGGGGAAATACAGGTTTCAAGTATTTTGAATAAAGAAACAATCTTTACTATTATCTTGCCAAGCAACAAAGAAACTTTTAATGAAAAAGAATTAGATACTGCTATCAGTCCAATTTTGATTTCTCATCATTTACAAAATATCCTTCAAGAGAATCCAATTAAATCTGACAAAACTCCCAATAAAATTTCATCTCTCGAAGAGCTTGCTGACGATCGCAAAGTAATATTAATCGTTGAGGATGAAAAAGACATCCATATGCTCCTTAACGAATTGTTAAGCGAGAAGTATAAACTTATTATAGCTTATAATGGCCATGAAGCAATAAAGATCATTGAAGACATAGTTCCTGACATCATTATCAGCGATGTAATGATGCCTTTTATGGATGGTGTGGAATTTTGCAAGAAAATAAAAACAAATCTTAAAACCTGTCATATTCCTTTTATTATGCTTACCGCAAAGGATTCTGTTATTCATAGAATTGAAGGAATAGAAAGCGGAGCCAATTCATATATTCCAAAACCATTTTACCCTGATCATTTACTTATAAGAATACAAAAGTTACTGGAAGAAAAAGAATTGATTTCAAGGTATTTTAAGCAAGATACACTTACCGAAAATTTATCTGCTCTGCCTATCAACAATGAAGAAAAAGATTTCATCAAAAAAGTAATTGAACTTATTCGCAACAATATCGATAATGAAAACCTTCAGAGTTCATTCATCGAAAAGGAATTAGGTATCAGTAACTCACAATTATATCGAAAAACCAAGCAGCTTTTTGGTTTTACACCCGGTGATTTAATTCGAACCATTCGGTTAAAATATGCTGCAGAATTGTTAAGAAAAAATAAACTAACAGTTTCGGAAATTTGTTATCAATCCGGTTTTAATAACCGTTCTTATTTTTATCGTGAGTTTAAAAAATTATACGATTCAACTCCCAAAAATTATCAGCTCAAATATAAATCAAAGGGCTAAAAAGACTTAATCACTTGATTAACAAGCAAAAATAAACAGTGTACACTTTTGAAGAAATAGTGTACACCATTTTTCCTATGCACTAACTAATTTTATAAACGATAACTAATTCAAACGTTATCGTAAAACTATCAAACATGACAAACCTTAAAAAACCATGAAAAAAAACAATCAGATTACTAACTTTATTAACACTCCTTTATGATGATGAAAAAATATATTTATAAATTATTCCTTCTTGGAATGATTTTATCGGGGAGCATTTTACACGCTCAAACAGTAAAAGGTGTTGTTTCGGATGATAACGGTCCGATGCCACAAGTTAATATTAGCGTAAAAGGAACTTCCAATTATGCTACAACAGATTTTGACGGTAATTATACCATTAATAATGTAGCTGCTAATGCTATTTTAATTTTTAGCTATATAGGATATCAAACACAGGAAGCTGCTCTAGCGGGTAAAAATGAATTAAATATTACCCTTTTAACAGATTCTAACGCATTAAATGAAGTTATTGTCGTAGGATACACGAGCGAAAAGAAATCTTCAATAACGGGTGCAGTAGCTACTGTAGATATGGCTGAATTATCCCGAACAAAAGTAGCCGACGTTGGCCAGGCTTTGCAAGGACAAATTGCAGGTGTATCTGTTTCTGCGAATACAGGCGCTCCCGGAGACGGACTTAAAATACGTATTAGAGGCGAAGGTACACTTGGAAACAATGAAGTACTATATGTTGTAGATGGTGTTCCTACCCGCGATATTTCTTTTCTGAATATGTCTGATGTAAAATCAATGACGGTATTAAAAGATGCTGCTGCTACAGCTATTTACGGATCCAGATCTGCCGGAGGTGTTGTTATTATAACAACCAAAAGTGGTGTAAAAGGAAAATCAAGTATTGATGTTGAATATTTTTCTGGAATTAACTATGCCACAAATCTTCCAAAAATGTTAAATGGAGATCAATATATGACCATAATGGATCAGGCCTGGCACAACTCTAACAATAATCCAGCCAATGCAATAAGCCCTTATAGTGCAGATAGAGCAAATGGAAAAGTAAATGGTATAGCATTGTCAGATACAGATTGGTTAAAAGAATTATTCACCACAGGAAAAACAGACAATTTTCAAATTTCGTTTAGCGGAGGTTCTGAGAAAACGCAATATTTAATATCCGGTGGCTATTTTGGTCAAGATGGTATTGTAGTAGGAAACAAGGATACTTATAAACGTATTAATTTTAGGGCTAATATTAATTCTGAAATTACTGATCGCTTTAGAGTGGGCACAAACATTCAGGTTACTGGTACCAAACAAGATAAAATGTCATCTAGCGGTGATGCTCCGGGAGTTATTAGACATGCTTTATTACGCCCATCTGTTTTAGGAGTTTACAAAAGCGTAAATGATCCTACATATAAAGCAAATGATCCTTATACTGATTTGCCTTTCTATCTGAACAACGATCCTAATGGAGGCTGGAGCCGTAATTATGAGCTGACATCTAACCCTATTGCAATAGTAAATTATACAGATGATGTTCGATCAGCTTATAAAACTTTTGGAAATGTATATGCCGAATATGCTTTCTTATCTGACAAATCATTAAAATTCAGAAGTAATGTTGGTGCAGAAATCATTTTTGATCATAATAAGGCATTTGGAGAAAATTTTGGTGACGATAACGATAATGATCCAAATGAATTATATCCCGGACAAGGCAGACAAAACAGGCCTTCAAGCTTAAACGAAAACAGAGGTCAAGCAACAACTTTTACGTTTACAAATACGTTAAACTATACTAAAACTCTTGCTGAGAAACACAATATCAACGCATTATTAGGAACTGAAAATATAAGTTATGACCAATCTGCTATAGGCGGAAGCAGAACGAACTACAACAACACTACCGATCCTTTCCGATATCTTGATTACGGAAGTGATACTAATAAAAACAGTTCCGGATCTGCTCAAAGCTGGAATCTGATTTCCTTTTTTGCATCTGCCAATTACGGATACAACAATAAGTATTTTGTTTCGGGTACTTTAAGAGCCGATGGTTCTTCTCGATTTGGACCTAATAACAAATGGGGTTATTTTCCTTCTGTTTCAGGAGGCTGGGTAATGTCTAAAGAAAAATTCATGGAAAATGCAAAATGGATTTCTAACCTGAAATGGAGAGCCAGCTGGGGACAATCCGGTAATCAGGAAATCCCTAATAATGCTTATGAAACCCTTGTCACAGAAACAGGCGGTATTATAAATGTAGTTCGTTACGGTAATCCGGATCTAAAATGGGAAACGACGACACAAACCAACTTTGGTCTTGATATGAGTGTGTTGAATGGTAAACTGACTTTCTCTGCCGATTATTTTGACAAAACAACCGATGATATTTTATTAACTGTAGGTTTACCTTCCTCAACTGTGGGACAAATAAACAGAACTTTTGTTAATGCAGGAATTGTAACTAATAAAGGTTTTGAATTTGGGGTTAACTTTCAAAACAACGATAACGAATTTAAATATGGAATAAATGGAAACATTGCCAGCTTAAAAAATAATGTTGAACAATTGCAGCAATATGTTACAGAGATTACTGATGAAAAAACGCACACTAAAACTGTAGTTGGACAGCCTATCAGTTCATATTATGGACTTAAATTTGATGGTATTTATCAAAATACGGCAGAAATAGCTTCTACTCTATACTCAAATTCAAACGGTGCAAAACCTGGAGATATAAAGTTTAAAGACGTAAACGGAGACGGCCAGATTAATGCTGATGACAGAACATTCATAGGAAGTCCAATTCCAAAAATAACTTACGGATTTTCATTTAATGCTTCATACAAAAGATTTGACATGTCATTTCTTTTTCAGGGAGTTTCTGGTGTAGATCGTTACAATGATTTAAAGCAAATTTTAGATTACGACAGCCGTCCTTTCAACTCTACAACATCAGTATTAGGTGCATGGAACGGAGAAGGTACAAGTAACACAATTCCTCGTAACACGATGAATGATAACGGAGGAAGTCAGGTTTCGAGCGTTTTTGTTGAAGATGCTTCTTATTTACGATTAAAAAATCTTGAAATTGGATATACGTTTGATTCTAAAATCATTGGAGGTACCTATTTAAGAATGTATGTGTCAGGTCAAAACTTATTGACATGGACAAAATACACTGGTTTAGATCCTGAATCTACTTCGTTCATAGATCAGGGAACTTACCCTCAGTCAACTTCAATACTACTAGGTTTAAAATTTAAAATTTAATAAACGAACCATGAAAAACACATATATAACAGCGATCATGATTTCGCTACTAACATTAACAAGCTGTCAGGACGAACTTACCACAGAACCTATTGGCGCGATAACGCTGGACCAGGCAAATTCTAAACCAACATTAGCTTCTGTAGAAAGTTCTGTAACTTCTTCTTACGATATGTTATCCAATAAATTGAATCAATTGGCAGACTGGGATTGGAATGGTGGTTTGGTCTTTCAAAATGATATTATAATAGATGACGTAGCATCTGATGATATGGAAAAAAAATGGTCGCCAGACGGAGATCAGCCATGGATAGATGAAATCAACAATTTCACTTTTACTTCGACCAACGGAGGACCAAACGGATTGTGGAAATACGCTTATGAAGGTATAAAAAGAACCAATATTGCATTGAATTTTCTGTTAAATCCAGATATCGAATCGATTACCGGAATTACTACTCAAAGAAAAAACCAATTGATAGGCGAAGCTTATTTTTTACGTTCTTACTATTATTTTTCGTTAGTAACTAATTTTGGTGATGTGCCTTTAATTCTGGCTCCTATAAAAACCTATCAGGAAGCTTTTGATAAAGCAGTCAGAGCACCAAAAGAAACTGTATGGAGTCAAATTAAAACCGATTTAGAAGCTGCAAAAACACTTTTGCCAAATGCTAAATATTCATCAGGCACAGAAAAATGGAGAGTTTCTAAAGGAGCAGTTATTGCGCTTCTTGCAAAAACTGCGCTTTATAATAAAGACTGGGCAGGTGTGACAACCTTAGTATCAGAATTAGAAACAACAGGCTTTTATAGCTTAGATGCTAATTATTTTGATAACTTTAGTATGAATACTGAATATACAGACAACGAAGTTATTTTCTCTTACAACCACATTAAACAAGCTGATCCAAGAAAAGGAAATGGAATTTGTGCACCTCTTGGATGGGGATTTTTTGCACCAAGCACCAATTTTCTAGCTTCATTTGAACCTAATGATCCTAGAAAACTATATACTGTAAATGCTCCTGAACAATGGATTAACAAGCTTTTAGGAACAACAAATGGCGGTAATAAAGGTGATGATGACGCTCCAAACAATAAAGTGTTCATTCGTTATGCCGATGTTTTACTTTGGAAAGCAGAAGCTCTTAACGAAACTAATGATTATCCGGGTGCTATTAGTATAATCAATCAAATTAGAGCAAGAGCAAGAAATACTGTAACAACGGTTACAATTAGAGTTCAGGATCCGGCTTTTCCTGCTGATCCAAACAAAACGATTACAGTTACCACTGTAGGACCTCCTCCTCCGGGAGGAACATTAATAGACAGACCAAATTCCAGCGATAAAGCTACTGTAAAAGGTTGGCTTATTTCAGAAAGGAGAGCAGAACTAGGTTTTGAAAGTCATAGAATGAGTGATTTAAAAAGATGGGGAATTGCTAAAGAAGTAATGACTGCTAACGGAAAAGTATTTTTAGACAAACATATGCTGTATCCAATTCCGCAATCAGAAATAGATGCCTCAGCCGGACTTTTAAAACAAAATCCAGGATATTAACATAAATTAAAATTCAATTAAATCTTAATTATGAAAAAAAAAATAATCACACCAGTTTTTACAATTCTATTTTTATTATCGTGTACGAATGATCACAACAATACAACACAAGAAATGGATTTTACAAAAGATATTGCGAAAGAATGGTATAATTCAAAATTTAAAAAATCTATTGAATGGAATGAAAACAATGAAAGTGACAACATGGTTCCAGATTGGAATAATGCAACATTTCGCAAATTAGACGGTTTAGAAGTTATTGAATTTCCTTTGGTTCAAAAAGACGCCAAAATTAAATCTTCTGACTCAAAAGAATTAAATACTCTTATGAAAATTGCATTCATAAAAACTGCCAATGATAGCATAGTTGCCCGCAAGTTCTATTATGTGGCAGAAACAAATTATTTCAATAGTAAACAACTTCAAAAAAAGGAAAATAGTCTAGAAATATATAATAATAATTTCAAAGGCTTATTAATTACTAAGAAATGGAATAATCAGATTTTGTCTTATAAAAAAATAGATAAAAATTTCATTGGAGTACTTGAATTACCGGTAGATTTCAAAAACACTAGAAAAACTAATCAATTGGCAAGTGGGGTGCCAACTAGTGAAGATCCTTCCTATTATATTCAACTTAATAGTGTTGATATAATAGGTGGTAAAAGACGATATTTTTACTATTTTAATCCTATTACATTTAAAACTGACCTTTACAAAGAATCATATTTTAATAACAATACTTATCAGCAAAATGGATATTATTATCCTTTAACTACCAATAGCACACCTGCTGCAGTTGTAAGTACTGCACAATATATCGAATCTACTATAATTTCCTCAGCACTTGACCCATGCAAAAATACAGTATTGCAAAAATTAAAAAATACTTCAGACATAGATATAGCAAATTTATTTACAGTTTTAGGAGCAACTACAAAAATTAAAGTAACATTCATCAATGCATATCCTTTAGATGATAAAAGTCAACTATCGGGAGCTGTAGCGTCAACAGCAAGAACAAATAAAGAAACACCATATGACTATACCATTAGGATGAACCCCGATTATACTCACAATAATTTATCCATAGCGACTGTTATGTTGCATGAGTTAGTACATGCTTATTTTTTGAGTTTTACTGACAATCCATCAAAAACGAATAGTTTCCCTTTGGATAATTATCCCATACTGTTTCAAGCATATTGTGACAAGCGTTATCCCCCTAAAAACGGAGAGTCGCCAAGCTTACATCATGCCGAAATGGCAAATAGCTATGTGCAAGCTATGGGGAAAGCTTTACAAGAATTTCAAACAGGGCAACCAGCCGTTAATGGTATCCCAGATCAATTATATCTAGATTTAGCTTGGGCAGGGTTACGTGACACACCAATTTATGAACAAACATATCCTTTAGGAAGCCCAGAAAGGGATAGAATAGAAAACAGGTATTATGCTGAAATTAGGAATGGTTATTCTGGAGGATATTATCCAATTGGCACAAAATGTAATTAACATTATAAAAATGTAAAACTGTTTTCTTATTTTTTGATTGCAAAAATTATATATCAAATTAGTTTGACAATCAAAAACTAATGACAAATTAAGAATCAGGTTGGTTAACTATTTTCAATTTATGAAGACCTAACAAGTAAATAACTTTACATCTATTAACCTTAAAATATGACAAAAAAGATAATTATACTACTAATTAGTATCGGATTATTTTCGAGCTGTGCTATTACTAAAAGAGATAAATTCAACGCCGTAAATGATTATTTAGATTCGGTTATAGCAGATTCCGAAGAGATAATGATTATTCATGAAAAAATGTCTCCAGATTTGGCTATAATAATGCTTTATGGACATGATTTTTGGACTGAATATCCTGATACTACTTTTGTAATAAGAGAGAATGGAATTCATAGTCAGGTTTTAGAAAATGGAAAATGGGTCGATTTATTCGATAAAAAAGATTGGCTAAACATGAAAAAAAAATATGGTGATAAAATAGAAACTTCAACAGGAGATAATGGTTATTGGCAGTTAGAAGATTTTAGACATAACAATATTGTTTTTGAGAAACGTAATGTTTTTTTTAAAAATCTAACCTCTTATTATTTTGATCAACCTCGTAAAAAAGTATTTGAATTTTCATTTCCCATAAGTTACAAAAAAAAATATTTAGTTTTTAGTGTAACTGCAAAAACTACTCATTCTACAGGTCGTGCCATAATTAACCTAACTGTCGTTATGGAAAAGCTCAATGGCAAATGGATTGTTGTAGACAGCGCAGGCCCAAGTTATTTTGATTAAAAGCTCAATACAAATAATATTCTGATACAACTATTGTAATAAGAAAGCCAGAGAGTTAACCACAAACTATTTAAAAAAAAATAATTTACATGAAAGATATAGCAAAACGTTTCGCAGATAACCCATTATTATCACCTAAAGATATTCCTGCAAGCATAGAAGGACTGGAAATTACTTGCCTTTTAAATCCCGGAGTATTTCAATATGAAAACAAAACCTGGCTAGTAGTACGAGTAGCCGAAAGACCAAAGCAAAAGGACAATATCATTTCTTTTCCCATATTAACAGAAACTGGTGCTATCAAAATCATTGAGATTCCTAAAGAAGATCCTGAATTAATAGCAACCGATGCAAGAGTAATTAACTACAAAGGCGTTGATTATTTAACAACATTATCGCACCTACGCCTATTGTGTAGCGAAGACGGACATAACTTTTACGAACCTGAAAATTATCCAGCTTTAGTTGGTGAAGGTATGTTGGAAACATTCGGAATAGAAGATTGTCGTGTTGCCTTGATTGAAGGAACGTATTATCTAACCTTTACTTCTGTATCTGATAATGGTGTTGGCGTTGGTTTGCGTACCACAACCGATTGGAAAAACTTCAAAAAACATGGAATGATATTACCGGCACACAATAAAGATTGTGCCATTTTTGAAGAAAAAATAAACGGATTATTCTATGCCTTACACCGACCAAGCAGCGTAGATATTGGCGGTAATTATATCTGGTTAGCTTCTTCTCCTGATGGTGTTCACTGGGGAAATCACCATTGCATCATAAAAACAAGAAAAGGACTTTGGGACAGTAAACGAGTTGGTGCCGGAGCAGCACCAATAAAAACAGACAAAGGCTGGTTAGAAATTTATCATGGAGCCAATGAAAATCATCAGTATTGCCTGGGTGCTTTTCTAATGGACCTGAAAGATCCATCAAAAGTAATCGCAAGAACCGAAGAACCTATAATGGTTCCTACTACAGAATACGAATTAAGCGGATTTTTTGGAAACGTAGTGTTTACCAATGGTCATATTGTAGAACCAGACGGAGATACGCTTACCATTTATTACGGAGCTTCGGATGAATTTGTTTGTGGTGCTCAATTTTCGATCAAAGAGATTCTTTTACTTTTAAAAAATAACTAATGTTCAAAAAACTTATATCAGAAATTGACCATTTTAAAAGCCAAACCCATAATTTCCGTATACTGATTTTCACAAACTTAGTTTATGCACTGGTATTGCCTGTAATCGACATATTTGTCGCTGCATATATCATGAGGAATTCTAATGATACCTCTAAGGTTGTTATTTATCAATTGGCTATTTATACCGGGATTCCGCTTACATTCTTATTAAATGGTTTCTTGTTGAAACATTTCAATATCCGAAAACTATATTCAATCGGAATGATGCTTAGCGGTGTTTCTATGATTATCATGATGTCATTAAAAACGTTGGATCTAACCGGAATTGGTGTTGCCGGAATCACTATGGGGCTTTCTTTTGGTTTGTATTGGTCTAATCGTGATTACCTTGCATTGGCCATTACAAATGATGAAAATCGTAATTATTATTACGGACTGGAAACCTTTATTTACACCATAATCGCTATTGCGATACCTGCAACAATTGGTTGGTTTATTCAATCAAAGACAGGTGAAATCGAAAAACATCAAGCCTATGTAATAATCACCGGAATCGTTTTTCTGATTACAATTGTAGCATCAATAGTTTGTTTTAGAGGTAAATTCGAAAATCCTGCACAAAAACAGTACATCTTTTTCAAATTTCATCCCTTATGGTATAAACTATTATCATTGGCAACCTTCAAAGGTTTAGCGCAAGGATTTTTGGTTACAGCTCCTGCAATGCTTATTTTTAAAATATTAGGAGAAGAAGGCGCACTAGGACAAGCACAATCTATTGGCGCAATTTTGGCTGCCATCATTATCTATTTTATTGGCCGTTTCTCAAAACCATCAGATAGAATCAAAACGTTTTCAGTAGGTTTAATTTTATTTGCTTTGGGAGCATGTATCAACGGGATATTATTCGACAAAACAGGAGTAATTATCTTTTTGTTATTATTGCTTATCGCAAAACCTTTAATGGATTTGGCCTACTTCCCTATTCAGTTAAAAGTAATTGATATTGTATCCCGCATAGAAAAAAGAGGTGAGTTTACTTATATCCTAAATCATGAAGCCGGTTTATATGTTGGCAGACTTTTAGGCGCAGGAACCTTTTTAGTATTATATTATTCTGTTTCTGAAGATTTTGCTTTGAGATATGCCATCGGAATTATTGCCTTATTACAACTGTGTTCCATTTTTATCAGCAAAAAAATTATCAAACAGGGAATCGATCTTTCACCGGAAGAAGTAACAGATCCAAAAGTTTTGGATGAGGTAGCAGTAAAATTGCTTTAATGCATTGAGTATGTAAAAACACAGACTATAATACATTTCTTTTACTATGTTTCTATGTGTTGAAATTAATTACACTCAATAGTTGCCCTAAAATAAAAATCAATAACTATGAATATATTTATAAAAATTACACTCTCGTGTCTTTTAGTACTAAGTTTAAGCACGACCGCACAAGTAAAACAACAAAATATTCCTCGTGTAGACCAAATGCCCAATCTACCACAACCCTTAAAAATCATCGATTATAAAAAACTTGCTTTAGATTTTGATAAAACTGTATATGATTTTAATGCCAAAGGCAAATATTGGCCAATGGTATGGATGGACGACAGCCAAAAAAACTTCCCACAAAAAGTAGTAGGATTGTATACCGCTGTTGCCGATGTAAGACAAGGACCCGATCATAACAACGGAATGTTTCATGAAGCACTTGCAACAATGGGCGCTACTCTAGGCGCCACTTTGGTGGGTATTGACAAAAATCAGCCAGATCGTAATTATGTTGGAATGCTTAAAAACTATTTCAATAAAGAAACCAACTGGAATATTATGATGAATAATACCTGCCCTGAAGTTGCTTTACTGGGCGGTGGTTATGGTCGTGACTGGTGGTATGACGTATATCCTAACCTTTTGTTCTTTGCGGTTTATGACAAATATCCTAACGAACCTGGTTTTACAGAAATAGCACGAACTATTGCCGATAAATTTTATGAAGCCGATGTAATTTTAAATGGAAATTATAATTATTCTTATTTCGATTATAATAAAATGACACCAATGACCAACAACATCTGTACACAACCAGATGCTGCTGCCGGACATGCCTGGGTTTTGTATATGGCGTATAAAAAATTTGGAGATGCTAAATATTTAAAAGGAGCAAAAAGCGCATTATCGGCATTAGAATCACAATCAAAAAATCCTACTTATGAAGTTTTGATGCCTTTTGGAGCTTATATGGCTGCAAGAATTAATGCAGAACAAGATGCAAAATACGACACAAACAAAATGCTCGATTGGTCTTTTGACGGAACACCAATCTGTCGTGAAGGTTGGGGCGCATTAGTAGGTAACTGGAACGGGATAGATATATCAGGAACTTTTGGCAGTACGGTAGATCACGGTGGTTACGGATTTCTGATGAATACTTACGACGCTGCATGGCCGTTAGTACCAATGGTTAGATACGATCAGTCCTATGCAACTGCAATAGGAAAATGGATGCTCAATGCTGCAAATGCTTCTCGTTTTTTCTACCCGCAATATATGCCAAAAGAACACCAGACCATTCCGGAACTTGCCGAAGTTACCAAAGGTGTAATTGGTTATGAAGGAATCATCAAACAATCAAGTTATAAAGAATACGAAAACCTAAAAGGTCCTGTAGCACAAGGTGACGGTCCGCTTTGGGTATTGGGAGAAAACCCTAAAGAATCTCAGTTTAGTGTATATGGAAGTGGACATGTAGGTATTTTTGGAAGTATTATCCGTGAAACCGATGTTAGCGGAATATTACAATTAGATCTATTGGCAACAGACTTTTTTAGTGATAAAGCCTATCCATCTTACTTATATTATAACCCCTATACAACAAGCAAAACCATTACTGTGAAAACGGAGAAAGGCAAAAAAGTAGATTTATACAATACCGTTTCAGGAAGTTTTGTAGCCCGAAATGTTACTTCATCGGCCAAAATCAATATCGCAGCGTTAGGTTCAGCTGTAATCGTTTGTGTTCCTGCCGGAGGAAAAATAACTCATTCAGGAGAAAAAATGCTGGTTGATGGTGTAGTTGTAGATTATAAATCAAAAGAGAAAAACTAAAGTCAATTTACAAGATTCCATTTTAGTATCCTGACAGGTTTTAAAAACCTGTTAGGTATTTCCACTTATATAAAATAGTAAAAACTATCTACGTCAAAGATTTTTTTTACGAACTACAAAACGAATTTATCAAACCTAAAATGTTATGAAATCGAATCTATTCAAAAGTATCTTCTTTTTTCTATTAATGATAAATGCAAATCCAACTTTTGCACAAACAACAGTAGAACAAAAATGGTGGAAGGAATCTGTTTTTTATCAAATCTATATGCCAAGCTATGCAGATAGCAATGGCGACGGATATGGCGATTTTAAAGGAATGACTCAAAAACTAGACTACTTAAAAGATTTGGGAATAAAAGGCATTTGGCTTACCCCCTTTCTGACTTCTCCAAAAGTAGATAACGGTTATGATATTGCAAATTATTATGAAGTTGATCCAACTTATGGCAGCAAAACCGATTTTGATACTTTTTTAAAAGAAGCCCATAAACGAGGTATTAAAGTAATTATAGATATGGTTTTTAATCATACTTCTACCGATAGCAAATGGTTTCAGGAATCCAGGAAATCAAAAGATAACCCTTATCGTGATTATTATGTCTGGAAAGACGAACCTAACAATTGGGAATCCTTTTTTGGTGGAACAGCCTGGGAAAAAGACAGCATAACCAATCAATATTACTATCATAAATTTGATAAAAGAATGGCCGATCTTAACTGGTCGAATCCAAAAGTCGTTTCTGAGATTCAAAATGTACTGCGTTTTTGGCTTGATGCCGGAGTAGATGGTTTTCGACTGGATGTAATTAATTTTCTAACTACAAACGGAATCACAAAAGAGAACCCAATAAAAGACGGAAAACAAGATCATATAAACGATATCGATCAGGAAGGGGTAAAAAATGCTATGCGTATTATAAAGTCTACTGTAAGCGAGTATCAAAACCGCTTTATTGTGGGAGAAATAGGAAGTGATAAAATCGAAGTTTTAAAACAATACCAATCTCAGGATTTACTAGATGTTGTTTTTAATTTCAATTTTGGAAGTATCAAAGAATTTTCGACTCAACGCATTTTTGATGAATTGAAAAGCATGGAGAAAAACATGAGTAATTATCCAACCTTATTCTTTGGAAGTCATGATATGCCAAGAATGATTGATCGATTAGCTAATGGTGATACAGACAGAGCCACGGCATTAGCAGCTTTGATTCTTACTGCCAAAGGAGTTCCGTTTATTTATTATGGCGAAGAAATTGGGATGCACAATATCATCGCTCAAAATATAGATGAAATGGTCGACATACAAGGAAGAACACATTATCAACTTGCACTTGATCAGGGCAAGAACAGTACCGAAGCACTTCTCGAAGGAAATGAACACAATCGCGACAAATCCCGTAGTCCGATGCAATGGAATGGAAATGCTTTTACAGGATTTTCTAACGCTAAAACCTGGATTAAAATTAATCCAGATTACAAGAAAACAAATGTGGCTGTAATGAAAGCGCAAAAAAACTCTATTCTTAATTCTTATAAAAAATTAATAACTTTACGAAACAACGAAAAGACGCTTCAATATGGTGATTATGAAAGCCTTGAACTTAAGGGAGATCAAATATCATTTACAAGATCCTTTCAAAAAGATAAAATTACTGTTATAATTAACTTTGGTTTAAAAACAGAAATAACAGTTCCGTCAGGCGCAACCTTATTAATGGGAAGCAAATTCTTAAAACCAAATAGCTTTATCATTTACAGAAACTAAAACAGCATTAAAATGAATTTCAATTTATCTCCAAATATAGAAAAAACAGCAGTTTTTGAACAAATTGCAACAGCTCTGCAAAAAGAAAACTTCACCATTATAAACCAAGATCAAACACGCCCTTGGGGAGGATTTTTCGTTATCGATGAATCACAAGCCGGAGCATTTGCTGAAAAATTCTTTCCGCATCTTGAAATGTCAGCCATTAAGATTACGAATAAATTGAGTCCGAAAATTCTAATTGTCGCGCCTCACAAACGATTATCATGGCAATATCACTTTCGCAGAGCCGAAATATGGAAGGTCCTTGACGGAATTGTAGGCGTTAAAACGAGTGCTACAGACGAAGAAGGAGAAATTCAGGAACTTGCTCCCGGGGCATTTATTAAATTAGAAAAAGGAGAACGTCATCGTTTAATTGGCCTAGAAACCTGGGGGATTGTAGCCGAAATTTGGCAGCATACCAATCCTGACAATCCATCTGATGAGGATGATATTGTTCGTGTTCAGGACGATTTTGGAAGATAAAATAATCTTTTTTTTAATAAGGTTTATTATCCTAACAGGTTTTTAAAACCTGTTAGGTATTTATATATAAATTTACAAGATCAGTTTGGAAGATAAATATCTACCAATCGTAAAATAAAAAAGCCTTGTTTTATGAACTGGAATTCACAAAACAAGGCTTTTTTATACTACAAGATTTTTTCTACTTTGTAGATATTATGATCAAACTATTAAATACCTAACAGGTTTTAAAAACCTGTTAGGATAACTATTTCAATTCATAAATAAATGATTCTGATGGAGCTATTCTAACTTTAGCACTACCCTCACCATTACTTACATTCAGTTTTATTTTATTCTGCAGATACAATTGATCTTTCAACTCATATTCCCCATCTTTCAAATTCCATTTTGAAATAATATCAGCAGGGATTTTCAATTCAAATTCACTCGTTTTTTCAGATGAAAAATTAGCTACAACAATCAACTTTTGATTTGCTGACCAACGTACATACGAATAAAGTAGTTCATCATAGCCAGCATTGTTCTGACGGTTTACAGATTGAATTTCCTGAAAGCTTCCCATTAACGCCGGGCTGTTAATCGAGAAGTTCAACAATCTCTTATAAAAATCACGCAGGTTTTTTTCTGAATCACAAAGTTGACCTCCGTCAAATTTCCCATCATTCATCCAACGCTGATGATTTGGAACACCAATATAATCAAATATAGAAGTTCTTGTAGGTTTCCCAAATCCAGCATTTTCATTTCCGGCCTCTCCTACTTCCTGTCCAAAATAAACCATTGTTGGTGAAGTGCTAATCGTGGTAGAAACGACCATTAAAGGTTTTCCGCGTTCCGGAGTTCCTGCAAAATCAGGACTTGCCAAGCGCTGTTCGTCATGATTGTCTAAAAAATGCAGCATATTATGTTCAATATCCGACATGCCTTTTTGAATCTCAGATAACCCATCAGGCGAAGATTTTCCGCGAATCACATCTTTCAACTTATCATAAGTCTCTACTTTATCATACAAATAATCCATTTTCCCCAAACGAATATAATTGCGGTATTCATTAGGATTATATACTTCTGCTAATAAAAAAGCTTTTGGATTTTCCGTTTTGATTGCAGAATTCATATAACTCCAGAATTCATACGGAACCATTTCGGCCATATCATAACGAAAACCATCAACCCCTTTTGCTGTCCAATACAAAGCGATCGATTTGAATTTCTTCCAGGAATCAGGCATATCTTTATCCTGCCAAAAAGCAAAATGCTCCTGATACGATTTCTGATCAAATCCAGCCGGAAGTTCAGGAAAATCTTTAGAACCATCCGGACGAATGCCGTAATTTACTTTTACAGTTTCATACCAGTCATTTTGATCCGGCTTTACTTTACGAGAACCATTTCCTGTCCATTTTGCAGGATTTTCATCAAATACGCCATCAACAAGCGGATTCTTTTCTCCGTTTAACGGAATATCATTGTCCGGAATTTCAAAATGATTGTTTGGTATATAATAAAAGTTATTATCGCGTTTGTATTCAACATTTACATCGTCATCAGCACCAAAATCTTTAACACCTTCGGGATTATTTTTTCCTTCATATTTTCTTGCAATATGATTGGGAACAATATCAATAATCAATTTCAAACCCGCTTTATGTGTACGATCAATCAAATCTTCAAATTCCTGTAATCTGTTTGCAGGATTTACTGCCAGATCCGGATTTACATTATAATAGTCTTTTACGGCATAAGGCGATCCTGCGCGGCCTTTTACAACTTCAGGATCATCATCAGAAATTCCGTATGCTTTATAATCTCCAACCAAAGCGTGATGCGGTACGCCAGTGTACCATATATAGGTAACACCTAAATCTTTTATTTCATGAAGTGCTTTATCTGTAAAATCATTAAATTTTCCAACACCGTTTTCTTCAATTGTTCCCCATGGTTTGTTTGTTGCAATTTTGTTTCCAAACAAACGGGTAAAAACCTGATAAACTACAATTTTCTTATCAGTAGTAACTTCTTCTTTTGCTGTATTCATTTTTAAATCTTTGGTTTTACATGCAGTAAAGAGCATGGTTGCAGCCATTCCTGCAACAAAAACTTTTTTATTTATCATATTCTTTTTATAAACTAATTCTTTTCTAAATTCAAAATCAAACGATTAATTTTAGAAACCATTTCCTAAATTTAGACTAATTTTTAAATGAAGAAGAAACTAAAATCAATTTTGTGCCCATTTCAGTATAAAAAACCAAACTATAACGAAAGAGTAACTGATTTTGTTGATAAATTAAAACTTGAACACAGGTTTCAAAATGCATTATTTTTTGATTTATAAATTAATCTTAATATCAGTAAAGGTTGTAACCTTTTTCATAAATTTGACAAAAATTTAATCCATTGAAGAAATCACTATTTTTCATATCCCATTGTTTGCTATTGTTAAGCGTTCAATTCATTTTTGCTCAAGCACCAAAGCCAAAAACAATTAATATTGAAAATGCTGATTTGGTAGAAGTCAATGAAGTCTTAGTACCTGACGGAATTTTATTGACCGGAAATGTAAAAGTAAATCATGACGGGATTGTATTAACGTGTAATAAGGCTTATGTTTTTAAGAAAGAAAACTATCTTAAAGCATTTGGAAATGTACAGTTAGTTCAAGGTGATACTTTATTCCTGAACAGTAAATATGCAGAATATAGCGGAAATTCAAAAAAAGCTTTTGCTACCGGTGATGCCGTTATGACTTCTCCAGATGCTACTTTACGAACAGATACTATCAATTTTGACAGAAACATCCAGCAGGTTTTTTACAATACAAAAGGTACAATCGTTAATAAAGACAATACTTTAGTTAGTAAATCAGGAAGGTATTTTGCTGAGGAGAAAAAATTTCAATTCCTGACAGCAGTTACCATTACAAATCCTAAATATGTTATAAAATCAAATCATTTAGATTATTATAGTAATTCAGGACACACCTATTTATTTGGTCCCTCAACAATTACAAGTGAGGCCAATTATATTTATACAGAAAAAGGATTCTACGATACAAAGAAAAACCTGGCGCATTTTTTAAGGAAGTCCTACATAAAATACGATGACCGCCTTATAGAAGGAGATAGTTTGTATTACAATCGAAATATAGAATTTGCATCGGCAACCAGAAATGTAAAAATTACAGACTCCATTAATCGCGGAATTGTAAAGGGGCATTATGCTGAGATTTTCAAACTAAAAGATTCGATGTTTGTCACTAAAAGAGCTGTAGCCATAAATCTTGTAGAAAAAGATTCTGTTTATATTCATGGCCAAAAACTAATGGTAACCGGAAAAGAAGGCGAAAGAATTTTAAGAGCTTTTAAGAATGTTCGTTTTTACAAAATAGATATGAGCGGTAAATGCGACTCCATACATTCAAATTCGAAAACTGCTTTGACAAAATTAATTGGGAATCCAATCCTATGGAATGGCGAAAGCCAGATTACCGGGGATCTTATGCATTTAATTGGCGATAATACAACCAAGAAACTAGATTCCTTAAGAGTAATCAACAACACTTTTATAGTCTCGCGGGATACGCTCGGCACCGGTTATAATCAGGTCAAGGGGCTAAATTTATTCGGAAAATTCAAAGATGGAAAATTACATGATGTTGATGTCATAAAAAACACTGAGGTCGTCTATTATATGCGGAACGATAATAACGAACTTATTGGAATCAATAAAAACGTAAGCAGTAAAATCAATCTTATCCTGGAAAACAATGATATCGAAACCATTACTTTTTTTAATAAAGTAGATGGCGATATTTACCCTGAAGCAGATTTACCTGAAAATGCGCGTAAACTAAAAGGCTTACGCTGGCGTGGAGACGAGCGAATAAAATCGAAAGATGATATTTTTACCGCCGAAGACAATGAACTCAACGACAAATTAGTACAAGAAGGAAAAGATCAGGAAGCTAAAGACAAAGATACCCCGATGAAAGTCAGGAAAGAAACTTTGGATTACGACAAAAAGAAACCCGCTGTTAAAACAAGTACTACGAAAGCAAGCACTACTGCTAAGACTAAGAAATAGTTTTCAGTCGCAGTTTTCAGTTTAATTGCTTTACCTTAAAATTAGTCGCAGTCTCAGTTCTCTGCCTATAAAACTCTGCGCGCTTTGCATTTTAATAATACAAACTTGATTTAAAACTTAGTGAACTTTGCATAAAACTTTACGATCTTTGCAGATAAATTCAGTCATAGTCTCAGTTTTCATTCAACTTGAAACATGAAACCTGAAACTTTTAAAACAAATAACAGTGAATCCAGATTTTATAAAATACCAGGCACAGACTTCTCCTTACCCACTGGGAATGGAGGTTTCACATGCTATTGGCTCCTATATTTACGACACAAACGATAAAAAATATTTAGATTTTGTTGCTGGTGTTTCTGCTTGTACACTCGGACATCAACACCCAAGAGTCAATCAGGCCATTAAAGATCAGTTAGACAAGTATTCGCATGTTATGGTTTACGGCGAATATTCGCAAAGTCCGGCAGTTCAATATTGCAAATTACTGGCTTCGCTCCTGCCGGAATCTCTAAACAAAACCTATTTGGTCAATTCAGGAACAGAAGCAATCGAAGGCGCACTAAAATTAGCAAAAAGAACAACAGGACGCAGTCAGCTTATTTCTTGCCATAATGCCTATCACGGCAACACAATGGGTTCAATGAGCGTTATGGGATTCGAAGAACGCAAACAAGCTTTTCGTCCTTTACTTCCTGATGTTGATTTTATCACCTTTAATAACGAAGAAGATCTTCAAAAAATAACCACCAGAACAGCTGCAATACTTTTAGAAACTATTCAGGGTGGTGCAGGATTCATTCAGCCGGAAAATAACTACCTGCAAAAAGTCCGCAAACGCTGCGATGAAGTTGGCGCTATGATGATCGTCGACGAAATTCAACCAGGATTTGGACGTACAGGTAAACTATTTGGTTTTCAAAACTATGACGTCGTTCCGGATATTGTTGTAATGGGAAAAGGAATGGGTGGCGGAATGCCTGTTGGAGCTTTTACCGCAGCAGCAGAAAAAATGGATCTTCTGACCGAAAATCCTAAACTGGGGCACATTACTACTTTTGGAGGTCATCCTGTCATTGCGTCAGCTTGTTTGGCTACTTTGCAGGAATTAACTGAAACAAATTTAATGCAGGATGCCTTAGATAAAGAAAAACTCTTCAGATCGCTTTTGGTACATCCTTTGATAAAGGAAGTTAGAGGAAAAGGATTAATGCTTGCCGCAATGACCGAAACTGCCGAAATAACAAACGAAGTTATTTTAAACTGTCAGGACAAAGGGCTCATTTTATTCTGGTTGCTGTTTGAAGGATGCGCCATACGAATAACACCACCATTAACCATTTCTGAAGAAGAAATAAAAGAAGGTTGTGCCATAATTTTAAATGTTATGGATGAAATCATGAAAAAAGAACAATAAAAATAATCAGGAGCTATTTCCTGCTGTTCGCTAAATCTTTTATTTTTTAAAGAAAAAAAACAAAAGGATATCGCTACCATCAGGGCTAGGACTCCGGGTTAAAAATATTTTTAGAATAATAATAAAATTTAATCTTTTACAAATCAAAAGATTACAACTTAAAACAGAATAGAAATTCTGTCCATATTGTTAATTAAATTGTTCACAACAATTAATTCCCCTTCCTCACAACAATAATATGGTTGCCTAAATTTATAACAGGCTAATTTCAAATAAAGACAGTATGCAATTAAGCAACGAAGAAGAAGATTATAACCTATCCCTATCCAAATTTGAGTCTATGTTAAAAACTAACAAAGTACTCTTTTTTGACTCTGAAGAATTCGAAGAAATTATTCTTCATTATTTAGACATAGGTAAGGCTAATTTAGCAAAGAAGGCCTTGAAACTTGCATTAGACCAACACCCAAAATCTACGGGCTTAAAATTAGTACAAGTAGAAATGTTGGTTTACGACGACAAACTAGAGATCGCCGAGAAACTCCTGAATGAGTTATATGCAATCGAACCTAACAACGAGGAAATTTACATCCAAAAAGCTAATATCTGTTCTAAGAGAGACCAACACGAAAAAGCAGTAGAATTGCTTAAAATTGCTTTGCAATATACAGACGATTACGCTGACGTGTACAACTTGATTGGAATGGAATATCTTTTTATGGATAATCTCGAGATGGCAAAAGAAAGTTTTATCAAATGTCTTGAAGAAGACTTAGAAGATCAGTCTGCCTTATATAACGTGGTGTATTGTTTTGAATTTTTAGATCAAAATCAGGAAGCCATTGTATATCTAAACGAATACATCAATAAAAATCCCTATAGTGAAATCGCATGGCATCAGCTTGGACGTTTGCACTATGGCGTAAAAGAATACGAAAATGCGATTCGTGCTTTTGATTATGCAACCCTGATCGACGATGAGTTTTTAGGTGCTTTCATGGAAAAAGCAAAAGCTTACGAACGTCTCAAAAAATACAACGAAGCAATAGAAAGCTATAACCGTACTATCGAGTTAGACGACGCAACTTCTTATGCATTATTGCGCATTGGAAAATGCTACGAAAAACTGGGAAATACGGCAAAAGCACTTCAATATTACAATCAAACAGTACACGAAGATCCGCTTTTGGACAAAGGATGGATTGCCATTACTGATTTTTATGTTCGTCAGAAAAACTTTCAAAAAGCATTGTTCTTTGTCAATAAGGCATTAGCAATTGACAATCAGAATCGTTTGTACTGGAAACGTTATGCAACCATTAACAAACAAATGAACTTTTTTGAAGAGGCTGAGTTTGGCTATAGAAAAGCAGTAGAATTTGGAGATTATGCGTTAGAAACCTGGTTGTTTTGGGTAGATATTCTTCAGTTTTTAGGTGAATTCGAAAGTGCTATTCAAACATTATTACAAGCTTCAGAATATTTTCCGGAAGAAAATGAAATCGAATATCGCTTGGCAGGATTGTATTTTATGATTCAGGACAATACCAAAGCCAAATTTCATTTGAGCAATGGTTTGCGTTTAAACTTTGAAAATTATATCTTAATCGAAGATTTATTTCCCGTAGTCTGGTCAAAAAAAATGGTTAAAAATTACATTGAAAAACATAGAAAACAATAATGATTGATACTTTAAGAAGACGTTTTGGCTTGTTAGGCCGTAATATTAGTTACTCATTTTCAAAAGGATATTTTACAGAAAAATTTAGCGATGAAGTTTTTGCCGGCAACAGCTACGAAAACTTTGACATTTCTGAAATTAATTATTTTACTGAATTAGTAAAAAACAATCCGGATTTAAAAGGTTTAAATGTTACGATTCCGTATAAAGAACAAGTTATACCATTCTTAGATAAACTTTCAAAAAAAGCAGCCTTAATTGGCGCCGTAAATACCATTAAATTTACGAAAAACGGAAAATTAAAAGGTTACAATACTGATTACTATGGTTTCAAAAAATCATTAGAACCTTTATTAGAGCCTCATCATAAAAAAGCACTTATCCTTGGTACTGGCGGTGCATCAAAAGGTGTAGCTTTTGCTCTTGATGAACTTGGTATACCTTATACTTTTGTTTCAAGAGAAGCGAAAGAAAACATTATTGATTATAACCTGATCAACGCAACTACTTTTGATAACTTTAAAATTATTATCAATTGTACGCCCGTTGGCACAAGCCCTAATACAGAAGCTTGTCCTGATCTTCCCTATGAGTTTTTTACTGACAAACACATTGCTTACGATCTCATTTATAATCCGGCAGAAACTCAGTTTTTAAAAAATGCAAAAGAAAAAGGTGCCGTTATAAAAAACGGTTACGATATGCTTATTTTTCAAGCAGAAAAAGCCTGGAAAATCTGGAATAAATAAAAAAAAACAAACATGTTCAAAACAGTCGTAATTTACTAATTACGGCTGTTTTGCGTTTTAAGCATTACCTGCACAATTTCAAGAAAGCCCAGAAATAGGATCCTATCAAACAAATGTATAAACCCAAAATTTTATTCCTCTTTCTTCTTAACACAATCCTTACTGGATATTCCGCTGCAAAGGTCGCCACGATTCCGCTACAAAGTACACCACCCATTCCGCTTCAAAGTACGCCACGATTCCGCTGCAAAGGTCGCCACTTATTCCGACGCAAAGTACGCCACTTTACTTCTGATTTAAGAGTTGTAAAGGACTGACATTCCGACACAAAGCACACCACCTTTCTCAAGTCCATTA
>NZ_JAMZNK010000051.1 GCF_027980145.1 Flavobacterium azizsancarii
GCAGTCGCAGTCGCAGTCGCAGTCGCAGTCGCAGTCGCAGTCGCAGTCGCAGTCGCAGTCGCAGTCGCAGTCGCAGTCGCAGTCGCAGTCGCAGTCGCAGTCGCAGTCGCCCTAACTTTGTCAAAGTTTTAAAACTTTGACAAAGTTTTCTGAAAACGAAAATCGAGACTGAAACAAATCAAACAAAAAACAAAAAAACAAAAGAATTGAAAAAGCTAATATTCCCTATCCTGTTCCTGCTGAGTTTAACAGCTTACAAAAGTGTCGAACAACCGGATTATATCGATATTCAGGAATTACGAAAATTATATTCTGGCGGCGATGCTGCAAAATGGCCTGCTGCGGAATTACATGAAAGTATAGATAAATCTAAATTTCAGGATATTGGAGTTTTGCCTGCTGTTCCCTATCCGGCATATAATCCATATTCGAAGGAAAAAGAAAGTCTGGGTAAGATATTATTTTTTGATCCAAGATTATCTGTTAGCGGACAAATTGCCTGCGCTTCCTGCCATAATCCTGAATTGGGATGGACAGATAATCTAACACGCTCTTTTGGTCACGATCGCCAAACCGGAAAACGCAATTCGATGACAATATTAAACTCGGCGTATGCTACCTCTTTATTTTGGGACGGACGCGCTTCAAGTCTGGAAGATCAGGCGCAATTCCCGATTGGAGATCCGCTTGAAATGAATGAAAAACCGACGATTGCCGTTGATAAAATTGCCAAAATTAAAGGGTATAATGAATTGTTTACAGCTGCTTTTGGAGATAAAAAAGTATCATTACAAAGAATACAATATGCGATTGCCACTTTCGAAAGATCGATCAATAGTCCAAAAAGCAAATTTGATAACTTCATTAGCGGAAAATCTGATGCTTATACAGATTCTCAGGTCAAAGGTTTGCATTTGTTCAGAACCAAAGCACAATGCATCAATTGCCATAATACGCCTTATTTTAGCGACAATGAGTTTCATAATGACGGCCAAACTTTATTTGGGACAAAAAATGAAGATTTCGGACGTTATAATGTCACTAAAAACAAAGACGATATCGGAAAATTCAGAACGCCAACATTGCGTGAAGTTGCCAATACAAAACCCTGGATGCATCACGGACATTTTCCGTCGTTATTAGATGTTGTAGAATTGTATAATTTAGGAAACCCATCTCCTGTTCAGAAAAAATATCTGGGAACTGCGAGAGATTCTTTGATTCCTAAAGTAGATCCGATGCTTAAAAAATTAGATTTAAGTAAAGATGAAATCGGTGATCTTTTGGCTTTTATCGAAACACTGAGTACGCCAACCCGAAGAATTATGACGCCAACAATGCCGAAATAAACTAATTTGCAAATTGCGCCAAAAAATTTCAAATCTGTAAAGCCTGTTTCTTTTATGAAACGGGCTTTTATATTTTTAAACACAGAGAAACATAATTCAACTAAAATGTAGAACACGTTTAACTACAGATAAATCTCATAGTAGTATTAAAAAAAATTACGCCTTTACATAACAATTTACTATCTCTTCATTGAAGTATAAAATAGCTTGTCTACTACAATCCTTCCATCTTTTCCTAAATTTGTCTGAAACGAAAAGAAGCTTTCTTCTTTTATAAAAAATACCACCATGAAATTAGAACACATCCAAATTCAGACAAACGATATACAAAAAACTTCCGCTTTTTATAAAGATATTCTTGATCTTCCAATTATAGAAAACAACTCAAAATCAGTTAGCATTCAGGCCGGAAACTCTATTCTAAAATTTGTAGACAATCCTCAATTTCAATCTATTTATCATTTTGCTTTTAACATTCCGGAGAACAAATTAGACGAAGCTATCGACTGGTGTAAAAACAAAGTTGATTTGATTTTTATTGAAGATGAAAAACTCATTACTAATTTTGAAAGCTGGAAAGCCAACGCGGTTTATTTCTATGACAATAATGGTAATTTATTAGAATTTATTGCCAGACATGATCTCAACAATGCCCAAACTACAGCATTTAGTTCTAAATCTATTTTGAATATAAGCGAGATTGGAATCGTGAATGAAAATCCATTAGAATTGGGAAACTTATTAAAAACTAAGCATGGATTAGAATTCTTTTCTAAAAATGCGAATAGCGAGCTTTTCTCGGCAGTTGGAGATGATGAAGGTTTACTGATTATCGTACAGCCAAACCGAAACTGGTATCCTACGCAAACACCGTCTGAAAGTAACCCAACTGAAGTTAAAATAGAAAATAAGGGAAGCGAAATTGAATTAAAATTTTAATACCGTTTTTATTTCTTCCACTCAATAATGCTTATTTTTATAAAAATTTAAAGTAAAAAAAATGCCATTTGTCCGAATCAGTTTACCGAAGAAACTTTCATTAGAAACAAAAAATACTATTTCAGAATCAATCCATGATTCTTTAATTCAGGAATTTCATATTCCGGAGGATGATTATTTTCATGTAATTGAAGAACTCGAACCTCATCAGATCAAATATCCCGAAAGTTATCTTGGTATTTCACATTCTGAAGATATCGTTTACGTTCAGATTACAGCGGGACAAGGGCGAACTTTAGAACAAAAGAAGAAGTTATACCATGAGATTGCAACCAGAATTTCGACTTCGACAGCAATTTTGATCAATAATGTGATCATTGTTTTATTAGAAAATAATGGTTTAGAAAATTGGTCTTTTGGTAATGGAGAAATTCAGGAACCAAAGCATTTGAAAAAATAGATTTATAAAAACAAATCCCAATTCAAACGAATGAATTGGGATTTTATAATTTAATATGATGATGAATTAAAACTTCATTTTCTGAATTCTCACGGCATTTAATATCGCTAACAATGCAACTCCAACATCGGCAAAGACAGCTTCCCACATTGTGGCTAATCCGCCGGCGCCAAGAATCAATACAAAAGCTTTTACAACAAAAGCCAGTGTAATATTCTGCCAGACGATTTTCTTGGTTTGTTTCCCAATATTTATTGCCATCGGGATTTTGCTTGGTTTATCGTCCTGAATGACAACATCTGCCGTTTCGATTGTGGCATCACTTCCTAAACCTCCCATTGCAATTCCTACTGTGCTTAACGCGATAACCGGAGCATCATTTACACCATCACCAACAAAAGCTACAGTTTCGTTTTTGGCTTTTATTTCGTTTAGTTTATTCACTTTATCTTCGGGAAGCAAATCTCCAAAAGCATTTGAGATTCCAAGTTTATCGGCAACAAATTGTACAACGTTGGTTTTATCGCCGCTCAACATGGTTACTTTAACGCCTAATGCTTTTAACTTGTTTACGGCTTCCTGGGCATCTTCTTTAATTTCATCTGCAATCGTCAAATACCCTGCGAACTTATTATCGTATGCAATTGCAATTGTGGTATAAACTACCGCATTGGGATCAACATTATATTTAATATTGAATTTATCCATCAATTTAAAATTCCCAACATGCAATTGTTTTCCGTTAATCTCGGCTTTTAAGCCATGTCCGGAAATTTCTTCTACATTTTTCAATTCAATCAAAGGATCAATTTTCCCAACGTGATTATGAATCGCAGTCGCGACAGGATGTGTACTCTGACTTTCGAGAACATTGACAAATTTCAGAATTTCTTCTTTATCAAATTCATCGCCAATAATAACTTCCTGAACTTTAAAAACGCCTTCTGTCATGGTTC
The DNA here is from genome assembly GCF_027980145.1 of Flavobacterium azizsancarii. Lineage (GTDB taxonomy): Bacteria > Bacteroidota > Bacteroidia > Flavobacteriales > Flavobacteriaceae > Flavobacterium > Flavobacterium azizsancarii. The sequence continues at coordinate 3,705 of NZ_JAMZNK010000051.1, forward strand.
CGGTTTTATCCATCACCACATTCTGAATGGTCGAAATACTATCCAGAAAGTTACTGCCTTTAAACAGAATCCCGTTTTTACTCGCAGCTCCAATTCCGCCAAAATAACCTAGCGGAATACTAATTACCAAAGCACACGGACATGAAATTACAAGGAATACCAAAGCTCTGTACAACCAGTCACTAAAAACATAATTGTCTACAAAAAGCCATGGCAATACGCAAATGGCAATCGCCAGATAAACAACGATTGGTGTATATATTTTAGCAAATTTTCGAATAAACAATTCGGCCGGGGCTTTTTTAGTCGTGGCATTTTGTACCATTTCTAAAATTTTAGAAAGTTTACTGTCCTTATATGCGGTCGTTATTTTTACTAAAGCAATTGTATTCCCGTTGATCATTCCGGCAAGAACAGTTTGTCCTTTTACTTTTGTGTCGGGTTTGCTTTCACCTGTTAATGCCGCAGTATTGAACGATGCAGTTTCTGATAACAATTCGCCGTCGAGACCTAATTTTTCTCCGGCTTTAAGCTGAATAATCGAACCTATTTTAGCATCAGCCGCTTTTACTATTACCGCAATATTGTTTTCTAAAATGCTTACTTCATCAGGACGCTGATCTAGTAAACTTTTAATATTAGACTTTGCTCTGCTAACTGCCAATCCCTGAAAGTTTTCTCCAATGGTATAAAACAACATTACAGCAACTCCTTCTGGAAATTCTCCTATTGCAAAGGCACCAATGGTAGCAATACACATCAGGAAAAATTCTGAGAAGACGTCTCCTTTTATAATGCTTTCGTAAGCTTCTTTCAAAACGGGTAATCCAACCGGTAAATAGGCTATAACGTACCATGCAATCCTTACATAACCTGAAAACCAGGTTTGCGGATAATAGTTATCAAAACCAATCCCGATAAGCAATAAAACAAATGAGATTATCGCAGGTAAAAACATTTGAAAAACACCACCATCAGCATTATGGCTGTGATCGTGATCGTGTCCGTCATCATCTGAATGACCTTTATCTTCATGCACGGAACAACATCCGGATTGGTTAATTTTCTTTTTTATTACTTTTTCTTCTTTATGTATATGTTCCATAGAATGAGTTTCAAGTTTTAATTTTATTGTGTCAGGTTTTCTTTGTTTCAGGTTTCAAGTTTAAACTTCGTCTAAAATTACGGATTTTGTTGCAATTGTTTTAAGTTGAACTATTTTAATCTCTCACCCACCCATTAGCTATCAGGAGCAGAACCGTATGTTTCAAGTAAGTTTAACCGCAATCCCGATAGCCATCGGGAGCAAAGATTTACGCAAAGTTCGCAAGTTCAAGAACCTGAAACAAAGAAACCTGAAACCCTTTTAATGCCCATGCTCTCCTCCGCCTTTCATTGCAGAAAGTAAATAGAAAGCTCCTTTTGTAACAATTTTTGCGTGGGCAGGAACGTCATTTACAAATTTTATTTCTGTAAAACCTAAATCTGTAGTTCCGGGAATGACTTCAACTGCTTTAAAATGAATTTCGTTTTCGTGTGGCGTTCCTGATGCTGTTTTCTTTTTATCGCTTTCTTCATGTTCGCCATGCTCTTCATGTTCCTCTTCCTGAATATATACAAAATACTTATCTGCATTTCGAACCACCGCATCTTTTGGTACAGCCGGAACTGTGGCATTTGTGATGTTAATATTTGCCGAAACGTACATTCCGGGAATTAATCCCTTCGCATCAGCAGGTTCTATTTTGGCATGTACGGCAACTGTTTTACTTTCATTAGAAAATGATTTATTAATCCCGAAGATTTTTCCTTTGATAGATTTATTCGACTGATTTGTAAGGACAAAATCAATTACCTGACCAATCGAAATTGAACCTAAATCTTTCTCATACACATTTAGATCTAAATGCATCTGGCTATTGTCTACTACTTCAAACAATGCTACACCAGTTTGTGCATAAGCTCCTTTTGCAATGCTTATTTTGCCCACATAACCACTAATTGGTGCTACAATTGGTACTAACGAAGTGCTTCCTTTTGTGCTGACATGCAAAGCTTCCAGCTTATTTTTTGCTGCTTGTGCACGCGCTCTTTCGGCTGCCAGTTTAGATTTTACTTCCTGAAAAACTTTTCTGGGATTTACATTTTCGTCGCTTAAAGTTTTCTGACGGTTGTATTCTAATTGCAGGTATTCGATATTGGCTGTAGCCGAATGATAGTCTTCCTGCATTTCGATAACTTCCAGATTCTGGATTGTTGCCAAAACTTTTCCTTTATTGACATACGTACCTTCTAAAACAAAAATGTCCTTAACGGTTCCTCCTATTAAAGTAGAAACTTCTGCAGAGTTTTGCGGCGGAACTGTTGTATAACCATTTGCCTTTATGACTTTGTTCAGGTTTCTGTTTTCTACAAATCCCGTTTCGATCCCAACTGTTTTGTATTGGGATTCATTTAAAGCCACTTCTGTTTGTGATTTTTCTTCTTCAGGTTTTTCTTCAGCTTTCTTTTCATTACAGCCGAAAAATATAACCGCAAAGCACGCAAAGAGAGAAAAACGCAAAGCACGCAATGAAATTAAACTTTGCGTTCTTTGCCAAAAACTCTTTACATTCTTTGTGGTTACACTATTTGCGGTTAAATTATTTATATTTTTCATTCTAATTGTTTTTGATAGTTGGAAATTGAAGTTCGATAGCACTTTGATTAAAAGTATGAGTGGCCTCAGTATATTGTTTTTTAATATCAATTGCCTGATTTAAAAAACTGATGTACGCCCAATAACTCATATCGCCATTGGCATAACTTTTTTGCGCCGTCGTTATAATCTGATCTGCGTATTGCAGTCCTTCTTTCTGATAATAGTCTAATGCTTTTTGCTGTTTGGCAAAGTTGTTTTGCAACTCCTGTTTTTGCAGGTTCAGCGTTAATTTATTTTTATCTAAAGCCAATTGCGATTGCGAAATACTTATTGCCGAAGCCTGAGCTTTTGCCGTATTTACACCGCCAAACAACGGAATCTGTAATCCGGCTGTAAAACCCTGAAACAGTGATTCTGTATTGATCGTTTGCGCAAAATATCCCAATCCTAATTTAGGCGTTCGCATCGCTTTATAGGTATTGGCTTCTTTTTGATACACCGAAATCTGCTGCTGATAATAATCTGTCATTAATCCTTCTGCTTTCGAATTTCCTTCTTCTTTTAGAATAGCATATTGCAAAGATGTATTTTCATCCGGAACTATATTTTCATCGGTCTGAACAAAAAATTGCAATTGCTTTTGATAAATTGCCAAATCATATTCTAATTGCGCTTTTTGCGTTTCAATTTCTTTTACTTTGGCTTTAGCACTAATTACTTCGATATTTCCGCTTTCTCCAGTTTGAAAACGCAGTTCTGCATTTTTAAGGAATTTGGTATAAATCTCATTTAATTCTGAGTTTAACTTCTGAATAGAAACTCCGTACAAATATTGATAATACGCCAATGTTACCGCTTTTTCTATTTCGTAAGAGGATAAAGCTTTGCGTTTTTCGGCTAGTTTCACCAATTCTTCCTGCAATTGTCGATTGGCTTTTGTAATGTTTCCTATCGGGAAAAACTGCTGAATCGAAACGTTATGATCAAAATCGACGCTATTAAATTGTCCGCCCTGATATTGTACCTGAAGTGGTTCCGGCTGAAATGCTGTCTTTTTAAGAACGGTTTGTCTTTCTATTTCTTTATCAGCAATTTTTAAATCAATATTGTTTGATTTCGCAAGTTCAATTGCTTTTTCAAGACTGATTTTTTCCTGTGCCGATGTTAGTGTACTTATTAATAGAAATGCTATTAACCATAATGTTTTATGTGCCAATAGAAACCTATTTAACCGCAAAGTTCGCAAAGGAACATTCGCAAAGTTCACAAAGGCTGTTACGTTGATTTTATATATTGAATTCATTTTTTTAATGTTTTAATTTCTTTGCCTTAATTTTTAGTTTCACGCAGATTCTGCAGATTTTGGCAGATTTAATTTTATAAAGTTCGTATGATTAAAAATCTGCGCTTATCTGCTTAAATCATTTTAAAATCTGCGTTAAACAAAATCATTTTAATCCCTTTAATCTGTGGCAAAAAAAACTTACTATTCTGTCTCTTTATTCTTAAACTTCTTCTCTAGCAACAAATAAAGAATCGGTAAAACGATCAACGTCAATAATGTTGCTGAGAATAAACCTCCAATAACAACAGTTGCCAAAGGTTTTTGTACCTCTGCTCCGCCGCTGGTTGATAATGCCATTGGCAAAAATCCTAAAGAGGCAACAGCCGCAGTCATTAAAACGGGACGTAATCTGGTTTTGGTTCCTATTAAAACCCTTTGCAGCGGATCTAAAACTCCCTCTTTTTTCAGTTGATTGAAATACGAAATCAATACGATTCCGTTCAGAACCGCGATTCCAAATAAAGCTATAAAACCAATTCCTGCCGAAATACTAAACGGCATTCCGCGCATCCAGAGTGCAAAAACACCTCCAATTGCTGAAAGTGGAATTGCTGTAAAAATCAATCCTGCCTGTTTGAAGCTTTTAAAAGTGAAATAAAGCAAGACTAATATTAATCCTAAAGCGATTGGCAATGCTACCGAAAGTCGTTTGGTTGCTTCGATCAGATTTTCGAACTGACCGCCATACGTTACATAATAACCAGCAGGAAGTTTCAGGTCTTTATCGAGTTTTTGCTGAATCTCTTCAACAACACTTTTTATATCACGACCACGAACGTTTAATCCAACAGTAATTCTTCGCTTTCCGTCTTCGCGGGTAACTTGTACGGGACCTTGTTCATAATCGACTGTCGCCACTTGCGAAAGCGGCACTTGCTGACCATTTGGCAACGGAATAAATAAATTACTAACATCTGTAATATCCGCACGATTGTCTTCGTTCATACGGACTACAACATCAAATCTTTTGCTTTCGTCGTAGATTTTTCCTGCACTTTCTCCCGCAAATGAAGATCGGATTATTTGGTTGATGTCCGAAATGTTCAATCCGTATAAAGCAATTTTATTATAATCGTATTTTATCGTGATTTGTGGCAATCCCGTTACTTTATCCGCTTTTAAGTCCCCAATTCCTTCGATACCTTTTATTTTCGAAATTAACTCCGCTGCTTTTGCATCAAGAATTTCTAAATCATCGCCAAAAATTTTAATAGCAATATCGCTTCGGCTTCCGGTCATCAATTCATTAAAACGCATCTGGATAGGCTGAGAAATCTCAATATTAGCACCCGGAATCACTTCCATTTCTTCTTTCATGGCATTGGCCAATTCTTCCCAGTTGCGGTATTTTTTGCCCCATTCTTTTTTGTCTTTTAAGACAATAATCAAATCGCCGCTTTCAATTGGCATCGGATCTGTGGGGATTTCCCCGCTTCCTATCTTGGTTACGATAGTTTTTATCTCAGGAAATTTGGCTTTTAGTATTTGTTCGTATTTCGTAGTTGTTTCTATCATCTGGGTCAGCGAACTTCCTGTCATGATGGTGGCATTTATTGCTAAATCGCCTTCTTCTATGGTTGGGATAAACTCTCCTCCCATACTATTAAAAACAAGTAATCCCAGAGTAAATAAACCCAACGAAATCCCTAAAACTAACTTTTTAAACTGTAAGGCTTTCTCTAAAAATGGCGTATAAATCGACTCTAACCAAGCCATCATCCTGTCGCTGAAATTCTCTTTGTGTTCTGTATTTTTCGATAAAAACAAAGCACTCATCATGGGTACATAAGTCAATGAAAGTACAAATGCTCCTGCAACAGCAAAACCAACGGTCATTGCCATAGGTTTAAACATTTTTCCCTCTGTTCCTACTAAAGCCAGAATTGGCAGATAAACGATTAAGATGATGATTTCTCCAAAAGCAGCACTATTTCTAATTTTTGAAGCTGAGTTATAAACTTCCGCATCCATTTCGTCCTGCGTTAATTCTTTCTTACGCTTGAGTTTTTGTAAATGATGCATCGTGGCTTCGACGATAATTACGGCTCCATCGACAATAATTCCAAAATCGATTGCCCCTAAACTCATCAAGTTTCCGCTTACGCCAAAAGCATTCATCAAAATAACGGCAAACAGCATCGCAAGCGGAATAACCGAAGCAACAATTAAACCGGCACGAAGATTTCCCAGAAACAAAATCAGTACAAAAATCACGATTAAAGCCCCTTCCAGTAAATTTTTTGTAACCGTTCCCATTGCATTATCGACTAATTTTCCTCTGTCGATAAAAGCTTCTGCCACCACGCCTTCTGGCAAACTTTTGTTAATCTGAATCATTCTTTCCTTGATTCTGTCTACAACTGCACTCGAGTTTTCTCCTTTTAACATTAAAACCATTCCGGAAACTATTTCACCTTTTCCATCTTTGGTTGATGCTCCGTAACGTAATGCAACTCCTTCGCGTACTTCGGCAACATCACGAACTAAAACAGGCGAACCATTTCGGTTTTTAACCACCACATTTCCCAGGTCTTTTACACCTTTTGCCATTCCAACACCACGAATAAAATAGGCATATTGATCTTTTTCAATATAAGCACCACCTGTGTTCTGATTGTTTTTTTCTAAGGCTTCAAAAATTTCGGTAATTGTAACTCCAAGACTGTTCAGCGTATTGGGATTAACGGCAATTTCGTATTGTTTTAATTTTCCGCCCCAGGTACTTACATCTGCAACACCTTTGACACCTTGCAGCTGCGGAATAATAATCCAATCCTGAATGGTTCTTAATTTTACTGCATCGTATTTGTTTTCATAGCCTTTTTTGGCATAAACATCATATTGGTAAATTTCTCCTAATCCTGTAGAAATTGGTGCTAATTCAGGCGAACCTGCATAGGCCGGGATATTTTCCTCGGCTTGTTTTAAGCGTTGAAATATTTGTTCTCTTGCCCAGTAAATATCAACATCGTCCTCGAAAACTACGGTAACAACTGATAATCCGAAACGGGAAATACTGCGGAGTTCTATAATATCCGGAACTGTTTTTACTGCCTGTTCCAGCGGATAAGTGATTAATTGCTCGACTTCCTGACTTGCCAAAGTTGGCGCAGCCGTAATGATTTGCACCTGATTATTGGTAATGTCCGGCAAAGCATCTAATGGTAATTGTTTAAGCGAATAGCTTCCCCAAGCTATTAATACAAGGGTAAATAGTAGTATAACGAACTTGTTCTTTATACTAAACTGTATGATTTTATCTAACATTTTAATGGTATAATGATGTGAGAAATTAGACAAGGTCTGTCTATTTAAATACTGTGGAAAATCCACAACTCTCTAACCCGAACTTAATCGGGCATCATTATGCTATTTGAGGTGGCTGCCAAATACTTCCATAGAAATTGGAAGCAAAAACTGAGGTATAATTAGGTAATTGTATTGCAATAATAGAATAAGACACAGGAAAATCAAAACTTATGGCAGTCTGATAACTTAATACTTGTGCTCCACAGCAATTACAAGCGCAGAACGGAGAGCATAAATCGTTTTGTTTATCGTGTGAATGATTTGCATCTGATGAAAATTGGGCAATTTTGTGAGCAGCACTATTTACTTCCATATCTGCACAAGGCATATTTGAAAGCGCCATTAAATAAAGTGATAATATAATAGTTATCCATTTCACGTTGCAAAAATACTATTTATTTCTATTGTAAACTTAATTAGTTGAAAATGTTAGAGAAAAAGGATTAATTCTTTAAAATTTACTCGGAGTTTCGTTTCCATAAAAAATTGTATTTTCTTAAAAAAATATGATTACTGATAAAAAAATTTAGTTAACTTTAACAATAATTAACATATGTTTTGAGTTCAACCTTATAAGCCTGCAATTCATATTCTCCTATAAACCAAAAAGATACATCTACACCCTCATAAGAATACATTTAGTGCATATTTCTTTTACGCAGTTCTATTAATTAACAATTATAAACACGAAAAATCAATGAAATATAATACATTAATATTAGCCTTATCATCATTATTCTTTAGCATGCAAATTTACGGTCAGGTCTATACCGAAAAAATCGTAGGAGAAAAAAATCAGCAGCTAAAAGACAGCCTAGCAATAGAAAAATAACCTTATGCTTTACCCATCTGGGGAGAAAAAGTAGCTCAAAAAGGATATAAATTACCTTATTCCGCAGGACTTTCCATCAATTATTTCTGGCAGGATTCTGATATTACCATAAAAGATTTAGAAGTTGGCTTTAATAATGGCCCTTTATATAATTTAGATGAAATCGTTCGTTTTGATAAATCTTCTGTAGTAACCAGTTCTGTTACGATCCGACCTGATATCTGGCTGCTGCCTTTTTTAAATGTATATGGAATTTTTGGTCAGTCTAAAACCACTACAAAAATAAATGCCGGAATCTGGATTCCGGATGCTGATAATAACTGGACTCAAATTACTTCTATTAATACAAGTGCTAATTTTGATGCCACAACATTCGGATTCGGGATGACACCAACTATTGGTATTGGCGGCGGCTGGCTTGCCCTTGATATGAATATGGCGTGGACTGATATTAGCTCTCTTGATAAACCTGCTTTTTCTTATATTTTTGGTCCACGATTGGGTAAAACATTTAAACTGCATAAACCGGACAGAAATATTGCACTTTGGGTTGGTGGATTTAGGGTTCATATCTCTGGCAATACTAACGGAACTATTTCTTTGAGTGATGTTTTAGATCTCAACGGTGCTGAGCAAAAAGTAGCTGACGGGCTGACTAAAGTCTCTGATAATCAAACAAAGGTTGACACTTGGTGGGACGGATTAACGCCCTCTCAACAAAAAAATCCTGCAAATGTCGCGAAGCATAATACGGCAGACAGGGCGCTGGAGTCAGCAGGAACTTTTCTGACTACATTAGATGGTGCTTTAAGCACGGCTGAATCATCAACGGTTCAATATTCATTGCATAAAGCGCCAAAAGATATGTGGAATTTTATTGTAGGATCTCAATTTCAATATAGTAAACATATTATCTTTAGAGTAGAAGCAGGTTTTTTAGGAACCAGAACGCAGGTTTTAGGCGGGCTTCAGTATCGTTTTGGACTTTAAAGCCAATTATATGAAAAAAGGATTATTATTACTTATCGCATTGTTTTGTATTGTTCCGGCACACTCTCAAGTTTTAATTTCCTTAATTTTTGGAGACAAACTGAATTCTCCTTTTTTGGAGTTTGGTTTAGAAGGCGGCGTGAATTTCTCGACAATTTCTGACCTTGATACTTCGGGAACGAATTTGGGTTTTAATCTGGGGTTTTATTTTGATATTCGATCTAAACAAAATCCGGCCTGGATGATTAATACCGGAGTAATTGTAAAATCTCCAATGGGCGCACACGGAATACCGGTGTATTCTCTAAACGACGCTACTCTTGACAATACTTTTGCAGGCGGAAGTGTAAATCGCGAAATAAGATACTTTAATGTTCCTATTTTAATTAAATATCAGTTCAGGAATAATATTTATCTTAAAACTGGACCTCAGTTTGGTTTACTAGCCAAAGCTTTTGATGAGTTTACCAGAGAAGTGAATAAGGATGATGTGGTTTATAAAAAAAATATCCGGGACCAAATACGTGTTATTGATGCGGGAATCGCGCTGGGTGCGGGTTATCATATGAAAATTGGAAATGGTTTGAACGTAACGGTTCAATATTATTACGGGTTGGTTCCTGTAATGAAAGGTGACGGCCCAAATGTATACAACAGATCTTTGTATGTAACTGCAGGTCTCCCTATTGGAAAAGGGAAAGCAGCTCAAAGAAGGGCTGAAAAAGAAGCTGAATTAAATAAAATTGTCCTTCCGGAGGATGAAGCAAAACCTCAAAAATAGCTAACCATTTATCGTACTAATAAAGTCTAATAATTCGTTATTATCCAGAACAAAATCAGGATTAGTATTCAAAATAGCATTGTGAGGCATAAAAGGCATATCAGCAGCAAGCGGATTTTGAACTACTATTGTTCCTCCTGCAGCATGAATACTTTTTAGACCGTAGGTCCCGTCAGTATTTGAGCCGGACAATAAAATTCCTACCAGGGATTTCCCGTAAATTTCTGCCGCAGATTCAAATGACACATCAATACTAGGTCGGCTATAATTTATTTTCTCAGAAATATCAAGCGAAAGCGTCTCGTTTTTTTCAAATAACAAATGATAATTAGACGGCGCTATATAAATAAAACCCGGTACAAGAGGTACTTTATCCTCGACAGATTTTACTAAAATATTTGATTTTAAAGCAATCAGTTCCTCTAAAGTCTGATCGTCTGTACTTTTTCTATGTACCACAATTACAATTGCAAAGCCATTTAATTTGGTTAATTCCGGCAAAATTTGCATTAAAGCATTTAAGCTTCCTGCAGATCCGCCTATGATAACCACTTTACAGTCTGATATTATTTTACCTTTCTCCATATTTTTTCTTTATCCAGCTGTTTGTATTTGTTAGGAGCAATAGAATATTTAATAGTTTCTTTTGTTCCTAAGGCTAAAAACCCTAAAACTGCCAGACTTTCATCGAATAAATTAATGACTCTTTTTTGGAGATCGTTATCAAAATAAATTAAAACATTACGGCATAAGATCATATCAAATTCATTAAACGAGGTATCTGATACTAAATTATGCTGTGAGAAAACCATCTTTTCGGCTAATTCTTCATTAAACTTAGCAATACCATAATTGGCGATATAGTAACTGGAAAAATCTTCCTGCCCGCCTGCATCGCGATAATTCTCTGAATATTCTTTCATCATTCGCAAAGGAAAAATTCCCTTTTTGGCTGTTTCTAAAACCGTCGCATTAATGTCTGTCGCATAAATTAATGATTTATGAAGTAAACCGGCTTCTTTTAGCATTATAGCCATAGAATATACTTCTTCGCCTGTAGAACAGCCGGCGTGCCATAATCTAATGAAGGGTTTTGTACCTAATAAAGGTAAAATTTCTTTTCGCACCACGGCATAAAAAGCCGGATCCCGAAACATCTCTGTTACGTTGACGGTGATCTCATCGACCATTCTTTTATAATACTCCGGATCATACCGAACTCTGGAGAGAAATTCATGAAAATGCGTAAATCCATCTAAATGCATTACTCTGTTTACACGTCTTTTTAATGAAGCTCTTGAATAGCTGCCAAAATCGAAACCGTAATATTCATAAACGTCATTAATAAGTGTTTCTAGTTCGATATCCTCAATCATAATACTCTCAAATTTTGCCCAAGATAAGCAGTAATTTATCTACATCTACCGGTTTTGAAATATAGGCATCTGCCCCAGCCTCTAAACATTTTTCTTTGTCGCCTATCATTGCCTGAGCAGTTACCGCCACAATATAAGCTGATCTTCTGTTAGGAAGTGCTTTTATTAACGGGATTGCTTCATAACCATCCATTTCCGGCATCATCATATCGATCAGAATCCCATCGATAACTTCATCAGAGCTTAATATTTTCAAAGCTTCTTCGGCACTTAAACAAGACAAGCAATCAAATGATTTTGCACGTAAAGTGTGTTCTAAAGCAAAAATATTTCTAGAATCATCATCAATAATCAAAAGTCTTTTTTTATTCATTTCGTCCACTTTTATTTGGTTTATTTTTGTCACGAATTATTTTTTTTGCGAAGTTTTTTTCGCCACGAATTGCACGAATTAGCACAAATTTCAAAAATTATTTAAACAATTAATCCTTAAAAATTCTTGTCTTTTTGCCACAGATTAAAGGATTTAAAATGATTTCTTTATCAAAAAATCTCTGAGAATCTTTTTAATCTGTGGCTAAAATTATTATTTGGTTTATTTTTACTGTAAATTATTTTTATCAAGTTTTTTTTGCCACGAATTAAAATGCTTTTGTTTCACGCAGATTTAATTTTGATTTTTTGCTAAATTAATCTGCCTAAATCTTTTTAAATCTGCGTGAAATTATATTACAATAATTTATTCATTTTATTTTAATCAGTGGCTAACTTTTTTATATTTTATCGTAAAGCCATACTCTCAATAACGAAAGCAGCTGATCGATATCTACCGGTTTGGTAATATAATCTGACGCTCCTGCTTTAATACATTTTTCTCTGTCGCCTGTCATGGCCTTGGCTGTCACGGCAATTACCGGTAAATTTAAAAATTTAGGATTAGCACGTATTTTTTCAGCCGTTTCATAACCGTCCATATTAGGCATCATCATGTCTAATAAAACAACATCAGTATCCGGATGTTCTGCTAATATCTTGATCGCTTCCTTACCATCAAAAGCAGTAATTACATTCATTTTAAAAACTTCAAGTGCTTTTGTCAATGAATAAATATTACGAACATCATCGTCTACAATCAATACCTTTTTCTCATGAAGAATATTGTTTAGTAAATTTAGCTTTTTATAGCTTTCTTTCTTGTCATTTCCGTCTTTTTTATCTTCAACTAAATGAAGGAATAACGAAACTTCATCAAGCATTCTTTGGTAAGAATGCGCTGTTTTTACAATAATAGAATCGGCATATTTTTTAATCTTTACTTCTTCCTTCATCGATAAACTTTTTCCTGTAAAGACAATTACAGGTAAGTTCTCCAATCCCGGCGATTTTTTTACCCCGTCTAAAATCTGGTAAGCATGTTTGTCCGGAATTCCCATATCGAGAATAACACAATCAATTTCGGTTTTATTCAAAGCCTCCAGTCCTTGTGAAACTTCGCTTTTTATTTCAGAATTAATATTATAGGTTTCTAAGAAATAAGCCAGTGCCTTTGCATGCTTTGGATTGTCCTCAATAATTAAAACCTTTTGCGCTTCTTTATTAATAATGTGCTCAATTCGCAAAAACACATCCGGAATCTTCTCAAAAGCCACCGGTTTGTCTAAGAAATCCACGGCTCCTTTTAGTAAACTTTCCTGTTTTAATTTGTGAGATGACATAATATGAACCGGGATATGTTTGGTTTCGTTATGATTTTTTAATTCTTCCAGAACTTCCCAACCGCTTTTTATTGGCAGCTCAATATCTAATAAAACGCCAACAGGTTTATACAATAAAGTAAAGTTCAAAGCATAATCCCCACGAACAGAAACGACACCTTTATATCCTTTTTTTCTCGTAAAAGTTAAAAGGGATTTCGCAAAATTAATATCATCCTCAACAATCAGGATTACTTTATCGTTTGGCAAAATTGAATTTCTGTCATCTTCAATCTCGTCCGGAATAGTGGCACTTAAATATTTATTTTTTACAGGGGCTTTCTCTGTCTCTACTACTTCTGTAAATTCTGTTGGTGGAATTTTTTCGACATTAATTCTACCAATTGCAGATCCAAAAACCGGAAGGCACAAGGTAAACGTACTGCCTTCCTGAACTTTACTATGCAAGATTATTTCACCGCGAAGTAATTTTGCTAATTCCCTGCTGATCGATAATCCTAAACCTGTTCCTCCGTATTTACGTTTTGTCGAGCCATCCGCTTGTTGGAAGGCTTCGAAAACCAGTGGTTGTTTTTCTAACGGGATTCCAATTCCGGTATCTTTTACAATAAAGCAAATGATTTTATCATCGTCTTCATTAATTTTAATTTCTAAGCTTACAGTACCTTTTTCAGTAAATTTAATGGCATTCGAAATCAGGTTTTTCAGAATTTGTTCCAAACGCATCTTGTCCGTTTTAATGACAATTGGTGCATCATTCGAAAGAATTTCCAACTTAATTCCCTTTTCTTTTGCTACCTGATTGAATAAATTCCATAAAGTATCCGTGATTTCTTTAGTAGAAACATCTAGAAATTCAAGTTCCATTTTACCCGCTTCAATTTTGGATAAATCCAGAATTTCGTCGATCAATCCTAACAAACTGTTTCCGGAACTCTGAATTACTTTAGCAAACTCAATTTCTTCCTCGACCATGCTTTTGTTATTATTCTCAGATAACAAACGGCTCAAGAGCAAAATTGAATTCAAAGGCGTTCTTAATTCGTGTGACATATTTGCCAAAAACTCTGATTTGTAACGAGTTGTTAACTCTAAAGCTTCAGATTTCTTTTGGATTTCGTTGTTTTTTTCTTCCAATAAAACACTTCTTTCAGACAACTCTTCATTAGTTTGCTCCAATTCTTCCTGTTGTACTCTCAGTTCTTCTTCAGAAGCCTGAAGTTTCTCAGTTTGTGCTTCTAATTCGGCATTTATTGCTTCAAGTTCGCTGTGTTGTACTTGTAACTCTTCAGATTGAGCTTTCGTTTCTTCCAGCAATTCCATTACTCTTTTTCTATTTTGAGTAGATTTAACTGCAATTCCAATATTGTTAGAAACATTCTTCAAAAACTCTAAATGCAAATCCGAAAACCCGTAAATACTCGCCAATTCAATAGCTCCCTCAATTTTAGTATCCAACAACGGAATAGCCACAATATGAGTTGGTTTTATCTGACCTAAAGCATAATTAATCTGGATATCATCTGGCGATAATGCTTTTAATTGTAGAATTTTTCCTGAAACAATGGCCTGACCAATTAAACCTTCTCCTTTTTGAATGCGTTCTCGATTTTTACTTGGTATATAGCTGTAACCGCCGGCAACAAAAAGTTCATTTTCTTCTAAAACATATAAAACTCCGGCACTGCTATTGGTATACTGGCACACAAACTCAATAACATCTTTTGATAATTTTTGCAGTGATTTATCGCCCAGCATTACATTATTAAGATTCGCAATACCGGTTTGAAGCCATTCTTTTTGAGACAATAAATCGAAAGAATTTTTCAGGGAAACTCCCATACTATTCAAGGATTCGCCCACGCTTCCTAATGCATCAGCCTTTGTATCATCTACACGAATATCATAATTTCCGTTCGAAATATTACTGGCAATAGAACTTATTGCTTCGATTCTTTGAGCTGTTTCACGATCTTTTTTCTCTAGTTCAGCCTGAAGCAGCGCACGTTCATTAAAATCTTTTAGAATCCTGATCAAAAATACAATCGAAATAATAAAGGCAATTATAAAAGCAACGATTATCAAAATGATACTGTAAGTACCATAACGTTCTGAGTTTTCATTGCGTTCTTTTAAAAGATTCTGCTCTGTATTTTCGACTGTTTTAATTTTAGCACGCAAATCATTCATCATATTTCTGCCCTCAGTGAGATCAAAAGTAGCCGCGTTTTTTCCAAGGCGTTTTTTTACGATTTGATTGTTCAGGTACTTAAAAAAGTTAGAACGAAGTGTGGTTAATTCCTTTAATTGTGCTTGCTGAGATGGATTATCAACCGTAAGCTCTAATACTTTTTCAAAATAATTATTTGATTTTGCTTCGGCATCATTATATCGTTCTATAAATTGTTCGTCACCGGTAATCAAAAAACCACGCATACTCGTTTGCGCTTCGGTAATTATCGCAGAGCCTTCGTTTAGATTATAAATTACATCCTGAGTATGGTTGACCCAAAAATTACTGTTCAGTAAGCTCTTTATACTTACAAATGAGGCCGTAGAACTGATCATCAGAACCAGTAACGAGATCATCGAACTTATTAATAAATTCCTTTTAAAGTTATTCTTCATGTTTTTGGTTATATTTATTCGTATTTTAAAGGAAGAACAATAATGAAGCTTGCGCCCTTGCCTACCTGACTTTTTGCTGTGATTAATCCGTTGTGTTTTTCTATGATTTTTTTGGCAATCGCCAATCCAATTCCGGTTCCTTCATATGACTGTCGATCGTTTAAGCTCTGGAAAATGATAAATATCCGATCGAGGTAAATTTCATCAAAACCAATTCCGTTATCTTTTACTGTAATCCTGCAAAATTTACCATCTGCAGCAACAGGACTGTCAAAAGATTTATCCGAAATTAATTCAGATGTAATTTCGATCAAAGGATGTTGGGAATTTCCGGAAAACTTGAGTGCATTTCCTATCAAATTCTGAAAAACCTGCCTCAGCTGACTCGGAATGCTGTCTATTGTTGGGAGTTCATTTGTTTTTATAGTCGCATTTTTCCTTTCGATCAAATAATCAAAGTCTGAAAGTACTTCCTGCAAAACCTCATTCATATCTGTAGATTCAGGTTTTACCTGCGACGACAATCTCGAGTATGCTAATAAATCAGTAATTAAAGTCTGCATTCGTTCCGCTGATTTAATTGTACGATTTACGTAATCAATTGCTTTTACATCATCAGCCAAATAAAGCTCTTTGATGATTTTTATAAAAATCTGAATTTTACGGATGGGCTCATTTAAATCGTGCGAAACTACCCAGGAGAATTGTTGCAGTTCATGATTTTTCATCTCTAATTCTTCGTTTTTCAAAACCAGTTCTTTAGTTCTTTCCGCGATTTTAATTTCGAGATTGTCCTGAGCTTCTTTCCTTATTATGATTTCTTTAGAAAGGAGTTCTTTTATACCTTTTAATTCTCTTTGCTGTTCATAAAGTTTCAGGAATGTTTTTACTTTTAACATCAGCAAATCACTGTCTACAGGTTTGGTAATGTATTCGACTGCACCGGTTTCATATCCTTTAAAAATGTATTTCTTTTCGATATTTAGTGCCGAAAGAAAGATCACCGGAATATCTTTGGTGCGTTTATTACCTGAGAGGATTTTTACTACTTCGAAACCATCAAGTCCCGGCATCTGAACATCCATAATAATCAGGCAATAATCTGTTTTTAGGATTTTCTTCAGGGCTTCTTCGCCGGACTCAGCCGTGTCCACATCAATATCATGTAGTTCTAATGTTTTCTTCAAGGCAATTATATTTGCCTTTATATCGTCGACGATTAATACCATACTGTATTGGGGGAGTAAAGTTGTAATGAATAAATTTGTTTTTAATTTGAAAATCGCTTTGAAAAATGCTATTCAAAATAGCTGATCCTATTTTTAAATAACGGCAGTCAAACCTTCAAATTTATAAAAAAAAAGCATATTGCCTTTTTATCGAAAAGCAAATTAGTTACATAATTCCCATGTTTGGGCTTTAAATTTTAGAAGTGATTTATTGAGGTAATCTTAAATTTATTTCAGTTAAGCTTTTAATAATCTGCTAACTATTTTAGAGTCAGATTAATTGCTCTAAAATTAAAGTATTATGAAAAAGACAAAGACATTTCCTGAACAAAAACAAAATCTTCCGGGGAACGAACATAAAATGAACCCTGAACCGGAAATTATAAGAGAAAATTATGTTGGAAGCGGTAAACTCCTCAAAAAAGTTGCTTTTATAACCGGTGGCGACAGTGGTATTGGCCGTAGTGTTGCCGTTCATTTTGCCAGAGAAGGTGCGGATATTGCCATAGTTTACTTAAAAGAAGACAAAGACGCTAAAGAGACAAAGGCATTAATTGAGAAAGAAGGCCAACAATGCCTGATTATTAGTGGCGATTTGAAAGATGAGAAATTTTGTAAAAGTGCTGTAAAAAAGTGCCATACCTTGTTTAAAAAAATAAATATTGTGGTTAATAATGCAGCTGTACAATTTCCTCAAACTGAATTGGAAAAAATAACCGCTTCACAGCTCCATAAGACATTCGAAACCAATATCTATCCTTATTTTTATATTACAAAAGCGGCTTTGCCATTTTTGAAGCAAGGTGATACTATTATTAATACGAGTTCTGTTACGGCGTATCGCGGCAGCGAACATCTTGCGGATTATGCGAGTACAAAAGG
This sequence comes from Flavobacterium azizsancarii, assembly GCF_027980145.1. Classification (GTDB taxonomy): domain Bacteria; phylum Bacteroidota; class Bacteroidia; order Flavobacteriales; family Flavobacteriaceae; genus Flavobacterium; species Flavobacterium azizsancarii. The sequence continues at coordinate 21,433 of NZ_JAMZNK010000051.1, forward strand.
TGCCATTGTTAGTTTTACAAGATCATTATCGACCATGCTGGCCAAAAAGCAAATACGTGTAAACGGCGTTGCGCCAGGACCAATCTGGACACCTTTGATTGTGGCTACTTTTGATAAATTATCCGATTTTGGTAAAGACAATCCAATGAAAAGAGCCGGTCAACCCTCAGAAGTTGCGCCTGCTTATGTATTTCTTGCCTGCGAAGACAGTAGTTATATCACCGGACAATTCATTCATGTCAATGGTGGAGAAATGATTGGCGGATAGATTTTTTTAAAGGTTCAAAGGCACAAAGGGACAAAGGTTCAAAGTTTTTTATTGTGTATAGTTTAATCGCGCAAAGACGCGAAGTTAATTTGCGTGAGCTTATTTAAGTAACTCAAAAAAAAAATTAGCGCCTTTGCGTCTTTGCGAGATTAAAAAAATTAGCCATTTAGAAACTTAGTAACTAAAAAAAACATTGCGCCTTTGCGAGATTAAAAAACTCAGCAACTTAGTATCTCAGAACCTTAGTAACTCAAAAAAAATGAATTTAATAGACGTTATCGGACTCTTCGCCGGAACCTGTGTTACGATATCAGTGATTCCGCAGATTCTCAAAGTTTGGAGAACTAAAAAAGTGAAGCAAATTTCACTTAAAACTTTTAGCATCCTTACTTTCGGAATCCTGGTTTGGATTATTTACGGCATTTTAAAAAATGATTTGCCCATAATAATTACCAACAGCGTCTCGTTATGCCTGAATTTGATTATGGTTTATTTTATTATTTATTATGAAAAAGAATGAGACTTGTGTATTACGTTTTTTTTGTCATGAAGACACAAAGGTTTTTGACAGCAAATACATTAGTTTTTTTTGCCGCAAAGGCACTAAGACACAAAGTTTTTTGACTGCGAAGACAGTAGTTTTCTGCCACGAAGATGCTAAGTTTTCATTAATTATCACGCAATAAATTACCTCAAAACGACAAAAAACAAGCAATCATCAAAATAAAAATCCGCGTCAATCAGCGTTTAGCAAAGCGAATCAGCGTCATCCGCTGGCTATTTCACCGCAATGAGACACACGAAAATTTCATTACAAAATAAAAAATCCGCGTCAATCAGCGTTTTCGCAAAGCGAATCAGCGTCATCCGCGGGCTATTTCACCGCAATGACACACACGAAACTATTCTAAATTTCATTACAAAATAAAAAATCCGCGTCAATCAGCGTTTTCGCGAAGCGAATCAGCGTCATCCGTGGGCTATTTTATCAACATTCTTAACTAAAAAAACAGCTCGTTGAAGCTGTTTTTTTCGTAAAAGAAGTAATATATGATGCTTGTTAGCTAGCTAATTTCTGATTGAATGGCTTATATGATAAATGGTATTTTTCTTTAAAAATACGTGGCAAATAGTGTCGGCTCGCTAATCCTGCAGCAATAATTACTTCAGTTATATTCATATTCGAAATTCTTTTAATTTCATTAATTTGCTTTACGGCCAAATTTAAAATAGGTTCAAATGTTTTGATATAATTGTAACTATGTTGAGCTATCTCTATCTCAATAATTTCTTTTAATATTATTTTTTTAAGCAAATTTCTAACAATTCCTTTTTGAGGAAGCGTTTTAAGTTCTTGCCATTTCTGAGCAGTTTTCAAACTTTGGCTTCCTGCATAAAAATAATTGCCTGATTCGCTCATGAATCTTTTCTTTAATTGAGAAATCGTTTCAGCATTCTGATCTTCAGCTGATACATTCGTTGGCATTCCTATTAATGAAAACTGAATGTGTTTGTGACTTTCCAAATACAAAACACTATTTATAACTGATGTATTACTCAAAATACCGGTTTGATTCTTTTTAATGCTTTTTTTCTCTCCATTCGCGCCAAAACTATGTGTCAATCGTCCGTCTTCGCAATACGCGAAAAATATAGGTGCTGATTGAAATGATTCTATACTTAAACTCACATCCTGATTCAATACAAGATCAAAACTCAAATGCGACATTTTATTATCCAGACAAACTCCGGTAATAGTCCCTTTTGCCCATTTTGATTTAATAACCAAATTGTATTCGTTATTATTGACAATCAAATCACCGTTAAAACTATCTTTAAGATCATTAAAAATAGCATCAAATCCTCCTGCATTTAAGTATAGTTTTTTCATAATGGTTTGGTTTTATAAATTAGTCCGTAATTATTTACGTACAAAACTCAACTTTGGTTTTATTTCTTTTTTGATAATTCAAATTTCATAAATATTGTTAATCAAAGCCTTATACAATTTCAGTCAGATATTTCATAATTAAACGAAACGTAAAAACAAACTACAAACAGCCATAATTTTTGCCACGAAGACGGCTAAGGCGCAAAGTTTAAATTGAAGTACGCTGGTTTATGCTAAATCTTATAATCACCCAAAGGGACGTAATTTTGCCACGAAGGCGCAAAGTTTAAATTGAAGCACGCTGGTTTATGCTAAATCTTATTAATCAGTGACGTAATTTTGCCACGAAGACACAAAGGCACAAAGTTTAAATTGAAGTATGATGGTTTATGGTAAATATTTATAATCGCGCAAAGGCGCGAAGTCGCAAAGAAAAAAAAAGTAAAACATTGTGCTTTACTCCTTCTCGCAGAAAAACCAATCGTGAAAAAAAAACTTTGCGCCTCTGCGAGATTTTAACAATTCTGTAGAAGAAACTTTGTGCCTTAGCGCCTTCGTGGCAGAAAATGCTTCGTTACAAAAAACTTACACCTCTACACTGTGCCGAGATTTTAACAATCCTCTTGAATAAACTTCGTGCCTTAGCGCCTTCGTGGCAGAAAATCCTTCGTGGCAAGAATAAAAAACACGTTGTAAAAAACAAAAGCAGCTGCTCCAGATAAATCTGAAACAACTGCTCCCCAGCAAAATAAAAAATACTCTCTATTTTATTTTATGTAAGTTCGTTGATATCCGCATTCTTAGCATAATTTGCCTTTGGGATATCTTTAAAAAATTCAGCTTCTTCCAGATCAGCAGTGGGACCATATCCTATTAAATGTGTTCCTTTTATCTGATCCTTTGTTTCGATTATATACAAAATAGACATATCATCAGGGTCACTCATTCCTTCGTAACGGTGATGTGCTACAATAAAAATCTCATTTGGTGCATATGCATATTTTGTCTCCGAATCTAGTAAGGTACCATCTGTAAATAAAAAATTAGAAGTATAACCTTCGTCCTGGTACTTTTTTATATAGTCGGTTTCGTGTTTTTGCTCTTTTTTCATGATTCGATTGAGTTTAAGATTTTTTCAAATCTGTTGTTAAATCAAATTTCATCATTCAATTCAAATTAAATTAACTCAATTGATTTAAAAATTAGCTCATTCAAAAAATCAAAATCAAATCAATAAATATTTTACTAATTTTAACAATTATCTAAATACAATATTTGCAAACAATGTTATTTATTAAGTTTACTATATTGTGTTCACCAAAACGAAACAACTTTTAATGAGTACTTTAAATCACAATTTCCTTGCTAACGGGGGCGAAATGGGCGCATTAATGCGTGCAAAAGAGTGGACAAAATCTCCAATTGGCGCTATTGATTCATGGCCGCAAAGTTTGCGTACTACTTTAGGAATTCTTTTAAACTCAAAATTTCCAATGTTTTTGTTTTGGGGACCGGAACAAATTTGTTTTTATAATGATGCTTATCGCCCAAGTCTGGGAAATGACGGAAAACATCCTGCAATACTGGGACAAAAAGGAGCTGAGTTCTGGCCGGAAATCTGGGATTTTATTAAACCATTAATCGATCAGGTTCTTACTTTGGGTGAAGCCACATGGCATGAAGACCAATATTTGCCTATATACAGAAACGGGAAAATGGAAGATGTTTACTGGACTTTTAGCTATAGTCCCGTAAATAATGATGATGGAAAAGTAGATGGAGTTCTGGTTATTTGCAATGAAACAACTGATAAGGTAAAAATCCTTAAAAATTTAGAAGATAACAACGAACGCTATCGCAATAATATTCTTCAGACTCCTAATGCGATGTGCATTTTTAGGGGCAACGATTATGTTGTTGAAATTGCGAACGAATTAATGCTTGAAATTTGGGAACGAAAGATAGAAGAAGTAATCAATCAGCCCATTTTTAAAGCATTGCCCGAGGTTACAGGTCAAGGACTTGAGGATGTTTTACTAAACGTATATACTACAGGAGAACGATTTACAGCATACGAATTACCCGTTAAGTTAACCCGAAAAGGTAAAATCGAAAATACTTTTATCAATGTCGTTTATGAAGCATTAAAAGAACCGGACGGAACCATTTCCGGCATTGTTGCAATAGCCAATGATGTTACTATACAGGTTATTGCCAGAACAGCGGTTGAGGAAAGTGAAAAACGTTTCAGGAATACTGTAAAACAGCTTCCGCTTGGAATAGCGATTCTTAAAGGTCCCGATCTGATGGTTGAAATGGCTAATAGTACTTATCTTCAGATCATTGATAAAACTGAAGACTATGTTTTAAACAAACCCATATTTCAATCAGTTCCTGAAGCAAAAGAGACTGTTTATCCGTTACTCTCTAAGGTTTATCAGGAAGGCATTCCCTATTATTCGGATGAATTAGAAGTTACTCTAAATCGTTACGGCAAACAGGAAGTTTGTTACTTTAATTTAGTTTTTCATCCTTTAAGAGAAGAAAACAACAATATTGAAGGAGTTATTATTGTGGCTCACGAAGTTACTGAAGCTGTAAAAGCAAAGCATCTTTTAACTGAAAGTGAAAAAGCTTTTAGAAATTTAGTAATGGATTCTCCTATTGCAATGGCAATTTTTAGAGGGAAAGATCACATTATCGAGATGGCCAACAATACCATGATGAAGACCATCTGGCAAAGAAAGAAAAAGGAAACTATAGGTAAGCCCATTCTGGAAGTTTTCCCGGAATTATCAGAACAAAAATACCCGGAACTCCTCGATCAGGTTGTTTTGAATAAAAAAATTATTCGCGAAAACGAAGCAATTGCATACATAGACATAAAAGGAGAACTTAAAAAGTTTTATCTTGATTATCAATACACTCCATTATTAGAAAAAGAAGGGAAAGCCTCAGGAGTGATGGTTACTGTAACTGATATAACATCAAAAGTAGAAGCCCGAAAAAAGGTAGAAGTTGCTGAGGAACGTGCCAGATTAGCTGTTGAAATTGCCGAAATTGCAACTTGGGATTTAAATATTGTAACTCAGGATTTAATTTACTCAGAAAATCTCGCAACTATTTTTGGACATGATAAAGTATCTAAAATAACCCGCGCACAGATTAAAGCTCAGGTTCATCCTGATGATCAGATTATTCTTGAAAACGCCTATAATTTAGCACTGAAAACAAGTATTTACAAATACGAATCACGCGTTATAAAACCGGATAATTCTATTTGCTGGATAAAAGCACATGGGAAGATATTTTTTGACGAGAACAAAAAACCCGTAAAAATGCTGGGGACTATTATAGATATCACGGATGAAAAAAACAATCAGGAGACATTGATAAAAAGTGAGGAAAAATTCAGACTCCTCGCCGACTCTATGCCACAGCATATCTGGACAAGTGATTCGTTGGGGAATCTAAATTATTTTAATCAATCTGTTTATACCTATTCCGGAATTCCTGTTGACGAAATTGTAAAAAAAGGCTGGCTTCAGATTGTACATCCTGAAGATCGGGAAGCAAATGTAAATGCCTGGATAGAGGCTATAAAAACAGGAAATGATTTTTTATTAGAACATCGTTTTCTTCGTCATGATGGCGAATACAGATGGCAGTTAAGCCGTGCAATTGCTCAAAAAGATAACACAGGAAAAATTCAGATGTGGGTAGGTACAAGTACTGACATTCAGGATCAAAAGAATTTTACAAACCAGCTTGAGAAACAAGTTTCTGAACGCACGGAACAGTTAGAAATTAAAAACAGGGATTTAATCAATATGAATATTGAACTGCAGTCTTTTGCCTATATTTCGAGTCATGATTTGCAGGAACCACTCCGAAAAATTCAAACCTTCGCAAGCCGATTATCAGATTTAGATGAGCAGAATATTTCGGCGAAAGCCAAAACTTACCTCAGCCGAATTGAAGTTGCAGCAAAAAGGATGCAGACTCTAATTCAGGACCTTTTAGAATATTCGAGAACAAACTCCGCCGAAAGAGTCTTTGTAAAAGTGAATCTTGATGATATTGCCGAAGAAATAATAAGTGATTTCTCAGAACGTATTGAAGAAAAAAATGCTCAGGTTATTTTTAATCCATTAGGAGAAGCTACAATTATTCCGTTTCAATTCAGACAATTGCTTCATAATTTAATTGGAAATGCCCTTAAGTTTTCTAAAAAAGGCATATCTCCAATCATAGAAATTAAAGCTAACAGAATTAAAGGTAATAAGATAAAACAACTTGTCGATTTCCCTGATAAAATGTATTATCATCTTAAGATTTCGGACAACGGAATTGGTTTTGACGCCGAATACAAGGAACGTATTTTTGAAGTATTCAAACGTTTAAACACTGATACTGAGTTTGCAGGCACAGGAATAGGCCTGGCTATTGTAAAAAAGATTGTAGAAAACCATAAAGGAATTATCACAGCAAGTGGCGAAAAGAATAAAGGCGCCACTTTTGATATTTACATTCCTGAATTACAGTAGGTTTATTATAACTTATAAACGAAGTCTTTATCTGTTGGATTAAATTTTTTCCAATCGATCTCTAAGGCGTGATTAATAGACTTTATAATATCTTTCATCAAAACGGGCTTTGTAATGAAGTAATTAGCGCCTAAAATGCGACATCTTTCTATTATACTTGGTTCATTTGAAGTCGAGAAGATAATAACCGGAATATCATTTTTTATTTCAGAATTTCTAAGCTCAGTCAAAACATCGAATCCGTTTTTTCCTGGCATATTCAAATCTAAAAAAACTACATGCGGCGTAGGTGGCGGATTATAAATAGCATCTAATAATTTTTCTCCCCCACTATATGTTTGAAGTGTAATTTTTTTTGGCAATGACTCTACTGCATCTGTAAAAATGCTCAAATCATCTTCATCATCATCAGTATAAAATATAGTAAAATCAGTCATGTGTTATTTGTAAATTGGGTGTTTTCTCCCTCAAAGATAACCAAATTTATAGAAAAATCAATTGCTTTTAGAGTAACAAATAAAAATTTAGTAATTGAAATCTCATAATTTTTAAATCTAATTGTGTAAGCTCAAAAGCTGCAAAAATCTGAATTTTGTTAGTATGTAGTGTTAAACAAAAATCACACACATATTACTCATAAAATGAGCGTATTAACAAATTAATCAGTTATAAATTATAAAAAATAAAGTCATGGGAGATCATAAAGACCTTACGAACGAATTTGCTGTAGATAAAATAAAAAATCTTGCAGAAAACATAAAAACGTGTATGTTTTGTACATATAATGAATACAGACTGCAATCACGCCCAATGTCAGTCCAGAAAATTGATGATTTAGGTCAGCTCTGGTTCTTATCTGACAGAAATAGCAACGTAAATGCAGAGATAAGCCTTAACCCGCAAGTCGAACTGTTTTTCTCTGAGCCACACGATAAATTCCTGACACTGCATGGGAGCGCAAGTATATCATATGATAGGGAGACAATTAAAGAATTGTACGATCCAATTGTAAAAGTTTGGATGCCCGAAGGCGAAGATGATCCCAACTTAAGTGTTATTAAGGTGGTTCCGGAAGATGGTTATTATTGGAACAATAAAAACGGAAAAATGGTCGCCATAGCAAAAATGGCAACTGCTTTTGTAACTGGAAAAACCATGGACGACGGGATTGAAGGCACTTTGAAATTGTAGCATTTAAAAAGTAAAAAAAAGATCGGTAGTTTCTATTTTAGAAATTACCGATCTTTTTTTTTGTTTTTTTGTCATCTCGACGAAGGAGAGATCACATTAGATTGAAGCATTTTTGTCGAATATTGGATGTGATTTCTCCTTCGTCGAAATGACACAGATTGCGTTTTTTTGTCATCTCGACAGAGGAGAGATCACACTAGATTGAAGCATTTTTGTCGAATATTAGATGCGATTTCTCCTTCGTCGAAATGACACAGATTGCATTTTTTTGTCATCTCGACAGAGGAGAGATCACACTAGATTGGAAGCATTTTTGTCGAATATTGGATGCGATTTCTCCTTCGTCGAAATGACACAGATTGTGTTTTTTTGTCATCTCGACAGAGGAGAGATCACAATAGATTGGAAGTATTTTTGTCGAATATTAGATGCGATTTCTTCTTCGTCAAAAGGAGACAGATTACGTTTTTTGTCATCTCGACAGAGGAGAGATCACACTAGATTTAAGCATTTTTGTCGAATATCGCATGTGATTTCTCCTTTGTCGAAAGGACACAGATTACGTTTTTTTGTCATCTCGACAGAGGAGAGATCACACTAGATTGGAAGCATTTTTGTCGAATATTAGATGCGATTTCTCCTTCGTCGAAATGACACAAATTGAGTTTCTACGATTGCGATAAGAAAAAAACGCACTCGATTAGAAGCATTTTTGTCGAATGTTAGATGCGATTTCTCCTCCGTCGAAATGAACAGATTGCGTTTTTACGATTGCAATCAAGAAAAAAACACACACAATTAAAAGCATTTTTATCGAATATTAGATGCGATTTCTCCTTCTTCGAAATGACACAGATTGTGTTTTTAAGATTGTAATCAAGAAAAAAACGCACTCGATTAAAAGCATTTTTGTCGAATATCTCATGTGATTTCTCCTTCGTCGAAATGACACAGATTGCGTTTTTTTTATCGTATTAACAGAAGTGAGATTTGCACCTGATTAAAATACTATACTTCGAATGCTAAATACGATTCTCTTGCTCATAAATTGATAAATTCTGATCGAATACCAGAGTATTTTGCAGTTAAATTTTTCAAATACCAAAAAACATCATTCCAACATATGTTTTAGTTCTAAAGCATTCAGGATCCCTGCCTCACTTGCAGTATTATTAAAATACACAAATGCTGATTTTGATTGTATTACTTCCTTTATATGAAGTAATTCTTTAGGCAGATAACTGGAGTAAAACATTTTGGGTTTTCCATGTAATCTAATAAAAATTAGCGGAAAATCTTTAAAAATAGTGCTTGGTAATTGCGGATGGCTGACGCTGCAGAACGTAATATTATTTTCTCGAAATGCATTCCAGACTTCTTCATTCCACCAACTTTCATGACGAAATTCGATCACGTTTTGAAAGTTTAAATCTAAATTAGAGATGATTTGATGGAGCTTTTCGGTGCTAAATTGGTAACTGGGCGGAAATTGGAATAAAATACAGCCTAATTTCTCTTTCAGACCTGTTTTGCATACATTATAGAACTCATTTATACGGTCCTGACAATCAGAAAATTTCTTAATATGCGTAATTTCTTTTGGTGCTTTTACGGAAAAAATGAAATTTTCGGGTGTTTTTTCGTACCAGTTTTCGAATATTCTGACTGTCGGAAACTTATAAAAGCTTCCATTGAACTCATACGTGCTAAAGTACTGGCAATAAAACTCAAACCACCTAGAAGATGACAAGTTGTCAGGATAGAAAATCCCTCTCCAAAAGCGATTATTGAAACTTGAGCAGCCTATTAAAACCTGATTTTTCATACGTGTAGTTTTTGACAGTTGGTACAAAAGAAACTTCTGCGATTTCTCTTCCCTGTGTGTTTTCTGTGAATGGGAAGATTGCATCGCAAACAAACACTTTTGGTGTAAGTGAGCCAATGTTTTTTTAATTCATAGTTTTTCTTCCAATCTAGAAATTCAAAACTATAAATCGAACATTCGTTGATAATATTTTTTAAATCTTTAGACGGGATTTTTCCAATCAAAGATTCGGGGTGAATTTTACACCGGTACAAAACTTCATTTTTAATAATGTTCCCTACTCCCGAAAAAATATTCTGATCTAGGATTGCATCACAAATCATTTCGTCCGGAATTTTATCTAAACTTTTTTTTGCTTTTTTGGGATCCCATTTTTCATTCATTACATCTTCGCTCCAATTGTAATAAAGATTAATATCGCCTTCGAGAATTTTAACTGAGCATGTATAAAAATTCAATTCTCCGTTAGAAAAAATCATACTCAATCTTGGCTTGGTTTCTTTGCGTTCGTTTATTCGATATGTTCCAAACATGAGCAAATGAATCTTAACGGTGAAATCATCAAAACAAATTAAAAAATGTTTTCCCCATGTTTTAAAATCAAGAATTGTTTTGCCTTTGAGACGTTCAATGTCAATAGAACTATTTCCATCAACTTCGATTATTTTTTGTCCCGCGAATTGCTGTACTTCTTCTTTTAGAATTATTATAGACGGACCTTCTGGCATAATATCAATTTTAAATTTATAAACTAAAAAAAGTGCAACCTGGCGGTCGCACTTTTCAGGATATTTATGTTGTGAATTAATCTGCTTCTGCAGCTTCAAGATTTACGGCATTTACAGCCACTTCTGTAAGTTTTTTATCAGCTCCTTTTTCTTCGTCAAGTGTTTGTTCTAAAATTGTGGCAGCTTCAGGCAAACCAAGAGTTTCTGCAAATTGTCTTAAAGTTCCGTATGTAGCAATTTCGTAATGTTCTATTTTTTGTGCTGCCGCGATAATACCTGCATCACGCACAACTCCAATTTCTGTTTCTTCAATAATGCCTTTCCCTTCTTCGATTAAGCCGGCCATCGCATCGCATTTTTTTGCCGAAGCTTTTTTACCAATTAGCGCAAAAACCTTCTCTAATCTTGTTACATGTTCTTCGGTTTCGATCAAATGATTGTTTAAAGCGTCTATTAGCTCTTCTGACGTTGCGTTTTTGGTCATGAGAGGTATTGCCTTGGTCAAGGCCTTTTCGGCCCAGTAAATGTCTTTTAATCCATCTTCAAATAATTCTGTCAGTCCTGACGCTGCATCTGACTTTGCTTTTGTAGCTCCTTTTTTTACTTCTGGTTTAGAAGCTGTCTCTTTTTTGCTATCTGTACTTTTCATGGTAATAATTTTTGTTAATTAATATTTGATAAAATTACCATCTTGATTATCAGGCCGGTTATACTATTATAAGTTAAAATTTCATTCTAAGCACCTGTATATTATACAATTAGATTTTAGAATTCTGTAAGACATTTTTTTGCTTTGAGAGATAGATTTGTAGTATCAATATTAAAAAAACATATTACAATGAAAACATATACAGACTATACCTATCAGGAAGCTGAACTTTACTTTCAACAAAAATATCAAAGGGGACATTTAGATGTTGATACGGCTATTTTAATTGATAATGCGATTGACAATCTTCTTAAGAAAGACAATATTGCAAGAAATGAAAATATCCCAAATGAAGAACAGGCAGTAAATGAGGACGACTACATCAACAATAATCAGGACGAAGAATTTGAAATTATTGATGTTGACAATCTGGATGACGAAGAACATATCGAAGACGAAGATCATTTTGATGATGATGATTTAGAAAGAAACGATAACTAATGTTTCTGAACATACTAAACACAAAAGACTGTTATTTACATATCGGTCTTTTTTTTGTTGTAAACTTAAATAAAATATAACCATCTGTTAATTATACAATTACATCACATAATTTTATAATACAATCGGTGGGTTTCGTTATAGATTTGTAATATAAAAATATTAAAACACAGAAATCATGAATACTACAGATCAAAAAAACAGCATGATTAAAGGAAATAGAGATCCTAGAAATCAGAATCCAGATACGACAGATAAAAATACACTTATGAACGAAGAAATGTATAATATCGATGAAATGAAAGAAGGCGATGATAGTAACAAAGAAATCGCTGAACGTGGTTATACCGTTAGAAATGGTCATAATACCGATAAACCAAATCCAGATGAACTTGATGACGAAGAAGACCTGAACGATGACTTTCATGACGAAGATGATCTAAAGCATGATAGCGATGATTTATACAAAGAAAAACTGGATCAGAACGGCAACAATGTCGATGATGTAAATGACGAACTTGATAATCCGTCTGAGGCATCTCTGGAAAGAGAAGAGGAAGACTTTAATGAAACCGGAGATGATCTGGACGATATCGATGACGACGAGGATGAAGAAGAGGATGAATACATCGAAGATGATGTTCAGGAAGAAGATGTAGAATATCCGAGGAAGTTTTAATTTTTTTTCAAAAAATTAAAAAGGAACAAAGGTTCAAAGTCGCAAAGGTTCAAAGTTTCTATACTTTGTCTTTTGCTGCTTTGAACCTTTGTGATTTTGAACCTAAAAAAAACTTTGTCCCTTTGAACCTTTCTCTCTTTGAACCTTTGTTCCTTTGTCCCTTTTTTCAAAACCTTTGAACCTTAAAAAAAAACTAATCCCCAATAATTTCAAGAACCGGGATATCGTCCATTTTTTCCAGGCGTTCTGCCAGTCCTGCCCTTGCCTCTTTTAGTTCTTCTTCGGCTTTAATTAGTTCTTCCAGTAGTTTATCTTTTCCTGTTGTGACTTTATCGATTTTACGCATGATTTCATAAATTTCACCTTCTGCCTCCATTACTTTCAGTCTTTTGTAGTACGTCAGACTTTCGGTCATATGCGCCAATGCTATCATTGCTGTTAAAAACGGATGATTATTGGTTACATTAACATCCTTAATTTTTCCGTGTTCGAGTTCTACTTTCAACGCAAAAGCAAATTCTTCCATATTAAAAGCGTGGTATTTGCTTTTTGGATTTAAATAAGCCTTAATCGACTCAACATTGTTCATGGTAGACAAATCAACATCTGTTTCTTTTTGATCGCTTAAATCGTTAAAAACGACATTTCCTATCGCCCTTGCTTCGGCAATTGTAGGATCATTGTCAGGATTTTCGAAATCACGTGTCGACCAATCCCAATTTTCAGGATGTACAGGTTTTATATATTTCTCGCAAAAATCTGTTACATCGTTTTTTAAACTCACCATTTCACTGTCTCTTTTTATATAGACATCCTGATAAGCACCACTTTTAGTTCCCATAATATTTATTTTTTAAATGCAAACGACACATTTACCGAGATATATGTGTCGTTTTTTAATTGTTATTTATTTGCTGACTAAATTCTTTTTCTTCCGCTAATTAGTGATATAATAAATAAGACTAAAAATATGAAGAATAAAACTTTGGCAATACTTGCGGCTCCTGCAGCAATTCCTCCAAAACCAAATATTCCGGCGATGATCGCAAGAATAATAAAAATGACTGTATAACGTAACATAAGCTTGTGTTTTTAGTTGATAATGATTTTGTTTATTACTCAAATTTCATACTTTTTAAAGAGATGTATTAACTCTAAACATTATTTTTTTAGTGCTATCAAACCTGATTTACAATAAATTGATCTGATAATTCTGGATAAGTTCTGAAAACGCAATTTCGCTATGCGAAAAATGCTCCTTGGTGCTTCGGCATTTTTTTGCCCGATCAAAATACTGCTGTATCGAACCATCTTCGTAGGTCGAAACCAATAATGGGTGAACATAGTAATTCTTGCATACATTTCTGGTATTTCCCAAGGCTTTGGCCGTTGTATCAAAAGCAGATAAAATATTTTTTTTAATTTCTTTTTCGTCTGTTGTAGTTCCTATCTCCATCAAAGTTTCAAAAAATACAATCGATGCTGCCCAGGTTCTAAAATCTTTGGCGCTGAAATATTCTCCTGAGATTTCATGCAAATATTCGTTGACCATATGGCTGTCGAGCACTTTTCTTTCGCCGTTTTTATCATAATACTTAAAAACTTCCCAACCCGGAATTTCCTCGCAGCGACTAACCAATTTTACTAATTTTTTATTTCGGGTCGTAATTGTATGCTGTACCCCTTTTTTTCCTGTAAATTCAAACCGAAGCGTATTTTTATTGATATTGATATGGCGTTTTCGCAAAGTCGACAATCCGTATGATTTATTGTCTTTGGCATATTTCTCGTTTCCAATTCTAATGTGTGTTTCCTCCATTAATCGAATCACAAGAGCAACCACTTTCTCTTTAGACCATTCTTTCTTTTCAAGATCTTCATCGACTTGTTTTCGAATCAAAGGCAACTTCGTTCCAAATTCGGCTATTTTATAAAATTTAGTCTGATTGCGGATCAAATTCCATTTAGGATGATATCTGTATTGTTTTCGATTTTTCACATCTAAACCTACTGCTTGCAAATGTCCGTTTGGCAAATCCGAAATCTGAACATTTACCCAAGCCGGCGGAAGCACCAAACTGCTAAAGCGTTTCAGTTCGCTTTTTTGTTTAATACAGCGTCCATTCTTTTTATAAACAAATCCATCATCGCATTTGCATCGTTCTATAGGCAACTTTTGATTGTTTACATAAACTAAATCTAATTTATCAATTACCAAATGCGGTGTTTTGATCAATTGATTCATTAGTTTTTCGGTTTTCGCAGCTGCATTCATGATCGTTTTGTTTGTTTATTGTGGCATTTATATTTTTAAACTCTATTTTACTAATGTTGGTTTCGATTATTCAAACATATTTAAACACTTAAAATATCAAATACATAAAAACATATCTTTTGTTTGCTTAAAAAAAAAGTCGTTTCACTTATCTAAAAAAACACATAGTGCTTGATGTAAAAAAAAATGTGTTTTTTTTTGTAAACCTTCTTTAGTTATTTTGCAGCGAATGAATCAGATTCTTTTTGCTCATATACGAGCGTCCTGCGATTCCAACTTTTTTGGCTTGTTCGTATAATTCAGCTTTTGTCCATTCGTCATATGGTTTTGCTCTTCCGCCCTTTTCACCAGAATCTGGCGTATTGGCAATTCGGGCTGCTTTTTCTTTACTATACCCAATTTCTAAAAGTGCTTGATATTGTTTTTCGTTTTTAATTCTTGCATCTGGCATGACTGAAAAATTTTGAGGTTAATAACTTAGAAATTTGTTATATCAAAATTCCTCAAAAACCAGAAATTAGTCGTTATACAATTCTGCAATATATTTTCATAATTAACTCTATACGAGAACATTTGCTAAAATAAAGTTTTATTAGATTTTTTTGAAGCTATTTCCGCTGTCCTTCCAATCTTTTTCTTGCTCAAGAAGCAAGAAAAAGGATTTCCCCTCCCATCAGGGCTAGATTTATTTAAATAAGAAAAATATTATAAATTAAGAATTTTTATTACATTTACGTGTTCTTAAACTACGACACGAGAATCAAACAAAATTTGCCTTTGTTATATGGTAATGCTATTAAAAACAATAACAACACCTTATCAACATGGGCTTAACATTCACTAAAATGTCACGTTTATGAGTACAAACACCCTTTCGAAAGAAGACGAAACAAGGCTTTTGAATTTCTTCAACAACACAATTGCCCCAAAAGGAATGGCCAAAGCATTGAGACAAGTAAATTATGTCATGGCTTTAGGAGTTATTAGGGAAGACGAAACTCTACAGCAGAAGTTACCAGAATAGAAAGCAGTTTTTATTGGCTGAATGAATTAGCCGAAATTTTAAATCCTTATCTTGATGTAGAATAATTTCTATCAGGAGATTTAAAATTATCATAAACCGAAAAAGCCCTGATCTTAAAAAAGAGGGCACTGAAAAAGTAACCGTTTATCAAAAGAGGCTGTTTTCAAATATGAAAACAGCTTCTTTTTCTTTGATATCCTCGGATAGGTGACGGAGAACACTTTCGTACAG
>NZ_JAMZNK010000052.1 GCF_027980145.1 Flavobacterium azizsancarii
TTTAGAAAAGTTTATAGAAGACCATTTTAGCCCAAATTTACATTTTTCAAGAAACACTCTGTAAATCTACTAGTATAATAAAAGAAAGAGGTCGTCTTTTCAGACAACCTCATTTTTTTATGCTTAATTTTTATTTTTAGCTTCTATCCACTTTGCCATGTATTTGGTACTTTTTAGAGTATGATGTTGCAACAAACTCCCCATGAAATTATGCAGACGATGATTCTCAGAATCATTCAAAAGCGAATTAATTTTTGTCACCAAAGCCGTTGAATACTTACTCAATTGATAACATTCATTCACAATTGCAACTCCATTTTTTTGAGATTGTTTCCACAAGTTTTCATCATGATATAACTCAACTGCTTTTTTTGCAAACAGTTCGACATCATCCGTAATAAAACCATTCCACGGTAAATTTGCATGCATTGCTTCAGAACCAATAGCCGAAGTTATGCTTGGCGTTCCACATTGCATTGCTTCTAATAGTTTACCTTTTAAACCGGCACCAAACCGAATTGGCGCAAGAACAATACGTGATTTCTTAACAATCTCATTTGCATTTTCAGCTCTTCCCATGATAAAAAAACCGTTTTTAGGCTGATGCAATTGCAATACTTTTTGCGAAGGATAAGCACCAAAAACCTCCAAAATAGCTTCCGGAAATTGCTTTTTGATCAATGGCCAAATCGTTTCTTTCAAATACTGAACCGTATTCCAATTGGGCTCATGAAGGAAATTACCAATGAATACAAAATTTTTACGCTCCTCAAACAAAGGCAATTTCAGAAGATCCAATTCAGACATTTCATATACCAGAAATGGCAAGTAGTAAAGCAAATCAGAATTAATTTTAAAAACCTCATTTAAAATTTTCATTTCAAATTCAGAAATAATAAAAGACAGATCGCATCTTAAAATACTGGCAACTTCACGTTTAGCAACTTCCTCAGACAACAAATCCAGAAGTTCGAAAGCCCTGTTTTCCTTAAAAGCTTTTTGTCTTGCCGTTCTTAAACAATGTAAATCTTCGGTATCCAATAACCGAATTGCTTTTGGACAATTTTCAGAAACCCGCCATCCAAATTGTTCTTCGATCATAAAACGATCAAACAAAACAACATCCGGATTCAATTCGATAATGAAATCATCAAAACTGGAATTATTGAGTTCTATGGATACTTTCTTTACTCCAAATTCAGATAAATCGACCATAAAATCACTGTCTAAAGCAGGGCTCGCAAATGTAATCTCAAATCCGTTTTGTTTAAAAATAGAAATCAATTGCATCATTCTTCGGCCCGCTGCAGACGAATTGGGTTCAGGCCACACAAAGCCAATGATTAAAAGTTTTTTTATCTGATTCATTTTAAAATATTTCAAGCTACAAAATAATGCTTTTTTGAGCGTAATCATACAATATTTCCTGATTTTTAGTAATAAAAAACACTAATTTTGCAAGAACTAAAATGCCGGGAAATTATGTTAGGATTAAAATTAGCCACAGACCCTCGTTGGGTAAATATAGTAGAATCGAATATCGAAGAAATTTTGACAGACCATGCGTGGTGTGAACAAAAAGCAGCTTCGAATGCAATAAGTTTAGTTACTTACAATTCTGAATTAGAAGAATTAGTAACCGAAATGCTCGTGATTGCCAGAGAAGAATTAGAGCATTTGCAAATGGTTCATGACATTATTAAAAAAAGAGGCTTGACATTAGGGCGCGAAAGAAAGGATCATTATGTAAATGAACTTTTTAAATTCATGAAAAAAGATGGCAGCCGAAAAGATGCACTTTGCGATCGTTTATTATTTTCAGCAATGATCGAAGCCAGAAGCTGCGAGCGTTTTAAAGTACTTTCGGAAAATATAAAAGATGAAGAATTAGCTAAATTCTATCGCGATTTAATGATTTCTGAAGCCGGTCATTATACTACTTTTCTAGGATTTGCAAGAAAATATACAGACAACATAGATATTGATAAACGCTGGAAAGAATGGATTGAATATGAAGGTTCAATTATTACTAATTACGGAAAAAGCGAAACCGTACACGGATAATAATCTTCAACATTCGATTTTAATCTTACCTATAAATACCATAATTTGTTATGTCAACAAATAAAACGAAGTCTATTTTATTAAAAACGGCTAAATACCTGGGAATTACTTTTGTGGTAATTATAGGTTTGTTATTCTTAACCCCTATTATTTTTGCTGACAAAATCAAAGAGCAGATTAAAAAAACAGCTAACGAAAAATTGACTGCAGAATTGAATTATTCTGACGTTTCTGTTTCCTTTTTTCAGCATTTCCCTTCCCTAACCCTAACTTTAAGCGATTTAAGCCTTAACGGATCAGCGCCTTATACAAGCGAAAAATTCATCACAGCAAAAGAGGTTTCTTTTGGAATTGACGTAGCCAGCCTTGTATTTAGCAAAGAAGTAAAAATTGATCAGATTTATTTATCCGACTCATTTATTAATGTAAAAGTAAATGCAAAAGGAGAAGCAAACTACAATGTTTACAAATCATCTGCGAATGCAACCGATCCTAAAGACAGCACTGACGCCGATGCATCACTAAAACTCGAAAAAATTGAAATTCTAAACAGTAAAATAATTTACGACGACTTGTCAACTAAAATTCATTTTGATGCTTTTGGATTTAATTATTTAGGAAAAGGGGATTTAACCAAAGCTGTTTTCGATTTATACTCAAAAGCCAAAATCGAAAAACTAAATATCGTTTATGAAGGCGAACCTTATTTAATGAACAAAAAGATTGATGCCGATTTAATTACTAAAGTAAATGTAAACTCGTTATCTTTCTATTTTCAACAAAACAACCTTAAAATCAACCAGCTTTTGGTAGATTTCAAAGGGAAATTTGATTTCCTGAAAGACGGCTACAACATGGATTTTGTCATTAAATCAGATAATAGTAAGCTGTATGACGTTTTTACAGCTTTTCCTCCCAAATACATTACCTGGCTTTCTAAGACCGAATTAAAAGGGAATACCAATCTACTTTTAACTTTAAAAGGAAACTATATTGCATCACAAAATATCGCTCCTGATCTTGATCTGGACGTAAAAATAGACAGCGGATTTGTAAATTATAACAAAAGTGCATTTCCGGTTTCTAATCTTAATTTAGAGGTAAAAACCAAAGTGCCGTCCTTAAATCCGGATCTTGTTATCGTTGACGCTAAAAACTTATCTTTAAACATCAACAAGGATTATTTAAAATCGAAATTCTATGTTGAAGGTATAAATACCCCAAATATCAATGCTGATTTTAAAGCTAAGATAGATCTGGAAAAACTAACCAAAGCATTAGGAATTCCTGCCATAGTTCTAAAAGGAAACCTTGAAGGAGACGCAAAAGCAAATGGAAAGTTTGATCTGAAAAACAAACTTTTCCCGGTTACAAACGGAACTATTAATTTGGAAAATGGATATCTAAAAACACCATACTACCCAAATCCTATTACAAATATTATTATCAAATCTACAATCAACAATCAAAAAGGAACTTTTGATGATTTGAAAGTAAGCCTAAAACCAACTCAATTTACATTTGAAGGCAAACCTGTTTTTGTAGAAGCTGACCTGAGCAACTTTAATGATTTAACGTACGATATTAAAGCGAAAGGCGAACTTGACATTAATAAAATATATAAAGTTTTCTCTCAAAAAGGACTTGATCTGGATGGTTTCGTAAAAGCTGATTTAGTTTTGAAAGGAAAACAAAGCGATGCAGAAAAAGGGAGATACAGCAAACTTTACAACAAGGGAACTCTCGAACTTAGAAATATTGGCATTACATCAGAATATTTACCAAAAAAATTCATCATCAAAGAAGGAATTTTCAAAATCAATCAGGACAAAATGTCGTTCAATAACTTTTTGGCTGCTTATGGCGAATCAGATTTTAAAATGAATGGATACCTGCAAAACGTTTTCAATTATGCAACCACAAATACAGGCGTTTTAAGAGGCTCTTTTAAGGCCACATCCCGATACATCAACGTTGATGAATTTATGTCAAATACTCCGGCAAATACTTCTGTAACACAAACCAAAACTGAAACTCCGGCGCCACAAACCGCAGCAAAAACGGGAGTAATTATAATTCCGACTAATTTAAATTTACAATTTACAGCAAATGCGCAAAAAGTAAATTTCGACAAGTTAAACCTTCTTAATGCAGTTGGAAACTTAAACATGAACAAAGGCAAGCTAAGCATGCAAAATACCGGTTTTAACTTAATTGGCTGCAATGTTGGTATGAATGCCAATTATCAGGCAATAACTCCACAAAAAGCAAATTTTGATTTTAGCATTAAAGCAGAAGATTTTGACATTAAGAAAGCCTACAACGAAATTGAAGTATTTAGAAAAATGGCCAGTGCTGCTGAAAAAGCACAAGGAATTGTTTCTGTAGATTATCAGTTAAAAGGAAGACTAAACGGGAACATGGATCCGGTTTATCCATCGCTTACGGGTGGAGGAACACTTTCTGTAAAAGATGTAAAAGTAAGAGGATTAAAAATGTTTAATGCCGTAAGCAAAGCAACAAACTCTGAATCTATGCAAAATCCCGACCTTTCTAAAGTTGATATTAAAACTACAATCAAGAACAATATCATGACTGTAGAGCGCTTTAAATTTAAGTTTTCCGGCTTTAGACCAAGAATTGAAGGAACAACAAGCCTGGACGGAAAACTAAACTTAAAAATGCGCTTAGGCCTACCTCCTCTTGGCATATTCGGAATTCCCCTAACCGTTACCGGAACACAGGATAACCCGAAAATAAAGCTAGGAAGAAAAGGTGAAGACCTTGAAGAAACTAAAGATTCTGAGTAAAAACTAAATTCCAATTTTGGAAATTCCAATTTAACGATATCGGCCTTTGTCAAATTTTAAAACTTTGACAAAGGTTTTTTTTTTGCAATCTTGCCATTTCGACCGAAATTAATACAGGGGTCACTTTGTATTAGCTCAACCTACAGCTTAAACATACAACATTGCGGAAACATACAAAATGCCCTTCGCCAATAACCACAACAAAACTGCCATTCCTAAAAATCCCCAAGTAGAATTTCTATCTCTTCTCCAGCTTATAAAAAAGGTTGGAATCTCCCAATATTTGATGACAATATAAATACTTGCCCCAATTAAAGAAGCCCAAATCATCTCGCCGGAATGAATATAAAAACTATAAAACAAAACTGACGAAAGAAAAAGAATTGTAACAAATTGCAAATAATAATAATTCTTATAATTATACCTAAAATTTTCTTTGAGCGATAAAAGCAAAAAGGAAACAATCAACAAACCAGTCAAAGCAGTTATAAAATACGAAAAAAGCGGATCAAATTTCTCTATAAGAATACCAGCAATAACTAAAGCCAACACAACACAAGCGGCGAGCGAATAAATACTTCTTTCGACAGCGTTATCCTTAAAAGGAATTAAGATTGGAGAAATGTATTTTTCTAAATTACGCCAAAATGGTAAAGCACAAATAAACGCCATACCAGAAACAACAATTTCATAATTATACAATGTATCTTCCGGAACTTTACTCAATACATAAAAAAGAGCCGCAGTAACAATAAGCGCAGGAAGACAGATCGTTTTTACTACTTCCCATCGACTAGCTTCCCAAAAATTATTTTTTACCACATAAACATACCTCTTGACTAAATATTGCTGCGTAAAAATAGCCGTTGACTGACTCCATAACAAAAACAAACCTATATGAATCACTACCGTTCGCAATGTCATTTCTTCTATGTAGCATCCAAAGAAAATACAAGCTGCACCAATTAATAACAATTCATATGTCAATAAAATCTGAGAAAACAAAACTTTGAACAAAGGCGCAAACTGCCTTATAAGCAGACCAATAATCAGACCCCAGTAATTGCGCATTAAACCTATAACTGCGCATACGCCAATAAATGCAGCAAGATATAACATCCAATTAGTCAGTGATTGCGTCTGCATCCATAACTGGACCGCAGAATTTTTTACCGGAGTATATAAAATACGCGAGTTGGCGTAAACTTCGCTTGCCAGTTGATTTCTTACCGTATCATTTATTATTGAAAACTGGTTTTTATGTTGCTGCCAATAAGCATTAGCATCATAACCACTTTTTTGTAAAACGGCAAATTCATACAAAATCTTTTTTTGATTATCGTTTAACGACACGATTTGCTCAGTAGAATCAATTTCTTTTGCAAATAGGCTTGTACAGAAAAGAAATAAAAGAAAAACTATTTTTTTCAAAATTCAAGTAGATTAATTCCTCCAAAAATACAAATAATATAACTCAATGTACACCTCAATAAATTAGTATCCTGTCAAAATAAGACATACGATTGGCACAAAAACAAAAAACCCGCTCTTTTCAGAACGGGTTTTGTAATAAGTAATCTAATGATTATGCTTCGAATGGAAGGATAGATACATAAGATTTGTTATCTCTTTTCTTTTGGAACTTAACAACTCCAGCTACTCTTGCGTGTAGTGTGTGATCTTTACTGATGTAAACATTTTCACCTGGATTATGTTTTGAACCTCTTTGTCTAACGATGATGTTTCCAGCAATAGCAGCTTGACCTCCAAAAATCTTAACGCCTAAACGTTTTGATTCTGATTCTCTACCATTCTTCGAACTACCGACACCTTTCTTGTGAGCCATGACGTATGAGTTTAAATATTGTTATTATTCTTTAGTAGCTTCTTTTTTTGCTTTTGGAGCTGCTGCTTTCTTTACTTTAGGAGCTTCAACTTCCTCAGTAGCTGCATCTTCTGCCACAACTGCTTTTTTAGCTGCTGCTTTTTTAGTTCCGCCTGCTGCAGTAATACCTTCAATTACAATTTGAGTAAGATATTGTCTGTGACCATTTCTCTTTTTGTATCCTTTTCTTCTTTTCTTTTTGAAAACGATAACTTTATCTCCTTTTAAGTGTTGTAACACTTTAGCTTCTACTGAAGCACCTTCTATAGCTGGGGCGCCTAAAGTTACGTTACCATTATCGTCTAATAAAAGAACTTTGTCAAAAGAAACTTTTGAACCTTCTTCATTAGTCAAACGGTTAACATAAACCTTTAAGTCTTTGCTTACTTTGAATTGTTGCCCTGCTATCTCTACGATTGCATACATACCAAATTGATTTATTGATTTTTAAGGTTGCAAATATACAATTAATAATTTAGTATGCAATCTCTTATTCTAAAAATAATTATTTTGCATAAAATACTGTTTTTAAAGACATTTCACGTCTTAAAACAAAACATTTAGCGGTAAAATACTGTTAAATTATCGTCAAAACAGAGCCAAACCCTTAATTGATAATTAAAAAAAGTTATTTTTGGCGTAACGATAATCAACTCTTGGCTACCTATAAGTTATAGGCAAATAAAAATTATTAATCTTTATGAAAAAATCAATAATGATGTTAAGTGCAGCACTAATGCTCGGCGGAGTGGCTCATGCTCAAAAGGTAGCTTTTGAAGAATATAATTTAGATAACGGAATGCATGTTATTTTGCACAACGACCCATCGGCTCCCGTTGTAATTACCTCAGTAATGTACCATGTAGGATCAAAAGATGAGCGTCCTGACCGAACCGGTTTTGCACATTTCTTTGAACATTTATTATTTGAAGGAACACAAAATATAAAACGTGGCGAATGGATGAAGATCGTCACTGCAAATGGCGGGGTAAACAACGCCAACACTTCTGACGACAGAACTTATTACTACGAAGTTTTCCCGTCAAACAGTTTAGAACTTGGTTTGTGGATGGAATCTGAAAGATTAATGCATCCTATTATTAATAAAATTGGTGTTGCCACGCAAAACGAAGTTGTAAAAGAAGAAAAAAGAATGCGTTACGACAATCAGCCTTACGGAAACATACTTCCTGAGGTTAAGAAAAACATGTTCAAAAATCATCCGTACCGCTGGACAACTATCGGTTCTATGAAAGATTTGGATGCAGCAACGCTGGAAGAGTTTCAGGCATTTAATAAAAAATTCTACACCCCAAACAATGCTGTTTTAGTGGTGGCAGGAGATTTTGACAAAGCTAAAACCAAAGAATGGATTCAGAAATATTTTGGTCCAATTCCGCGTGGAGAAGAAGTAAAAAAACAAACTTTTGTCGAAGAGCCAATTACTCAAACGATAAAAGCAACTTATGAAGATCCCAATATTCAGATTCCAATGATTGTTGCTTCTTACAGAACACCTTCGATGAAAACCAGAGATGCAAGGGTTTTAGATTTGATCTCTTCTTATTTAAGTGATGGAAAAAGCTCTAAACTGTATAAAAAAATAGTTGACGACAAAAAAATGGCTCTTCAGATTGGTGCTGTAGGTTTTAGTCAGGAAGATTACGGAATGTACATTTTATACGGCTTACCAATGGCTCCTTATACAACAGCCGATATCTTGAAAGAAATGGATGAAGAAATTGTAAAAATCCAAACTGACTTGATTTCTGAAAAAGACTATGAAAAACTACAAAATAAATTCGATAACAATTTTGTGAACGCCAATGCAAGCGTAGAAGGAATTGCTGAAAACCTTGCTTCTTATTATTTGCTTTACGGCGATGTAAATCTTATTAACACTGAGATCGACCTTTACCACTCTATTACAAGAGAAGAAATTAGAGAAGTGGCTAAGAAGTACTTAAATCCTAATCAGCGTTTAATTTTAGATTACATTCCTTCAACTAAAGTTCAAAACTAAGTCTATCGAATCATGAAAAAAATACATACATTTTTAATCCTTTTATTCCTGACTGGAATTATGCAAGCACAAGATCGCCCACAACCAAAACCAGGCCCATCGCCAGTAGTCAACATCAAAAAACCACAAACTTTTGTTTTGGCAAACGGTATGAAAGTTTTGGTGGTTGAAAATCATAAATTACCAAGAGTAAGTTTTAACCTAACCCTGGACAACGCTCCTTTTACCGAAGGAAACAAAAAAGGTGTAGATGAATTAACGAGCAGCTTAATTGGCAACGGAAGCAAAAAAACAACCAAAGAAGCTTTTAACGAAGAAATTGACTTTTACGGAGCTAGCCTTAATTTTACATCATCAGGCGCTTATGCAAGTTCTCTTTCTAAATATTCAGGACGCGTTTTAGAACTTCTGGCCGAAGGTGCGCTACAACCTAATTTTACTCAAGCTGAATTTGATAAAGAAAAAGCAAAACTAATTGAAGGACTTAAAGCCGATGAAAAAAGCGTTCCTGCAATTGCCAGCAGAGTTGTTGATGTTTTGGCTTATGGAAAAAATCATCCTTCGGGAGAATACATTTCAGAAGAAACAGTAAAAAACGTAACTCTGGAAGATGTTCAGAAAAACTACGCTACTTATTTTGTTCCTGAAAATGCTTATTTAGTAATTATTGGAGACATTAAATTCAAAGAAACAAAGGCAGCCGTAGACAAACTTTTTGGCGGATGGAAAAAACAAGCTGCACCAAAAAACACTTATCCAAATCCTGAAAACGTTTCTAAACTTCAAATTGATTTTGTAGATGTTCCAAATGCGGTTCAATCTGAAATTTCGTTAGTTAATACTGTAACTTTAAAAATGAGCGATCCTGATTTTTTCCCTGCAGTAATTGCAAATCAAATTCTGGGAGGAGATTTTAACAGTTACCTGAACATGAATTTACGCGAGCAGCATGCCTGGACATATGGCGCAAGCTCAAATATTGGAGCTGGGAAATATGTAACTAAATTCAAGGCTTCATCAGCCGTTAGAAATGCTGTTACTGATAGTGCAGTAGTTCAGTTTATTAAAGAAATAAAAAGAATCAGAACAGAGAAAGTTTCTTCAGATGTTTTAAAAAATGTAAAAGCAGGATATATTGGACGATTTGTAATGCAGGTCGAAAAACCACAAGCTGTTGCCAGATACGCCCTGAATATTGAAACAGAAAAACTTCCTGCTGATTTCTACGAAAAATACATTCAGACCATCAATAATGTTACCGCAGACGACATTTATCGTGTTGCCAACAAATACTTCCTGCTAGACAATATGCGAATTGTAATTGCAGGAAAAGGCTCGGATGTTCTGACTGGTTTAGAAAAATTGCAAATTCCGATTTTCTATTTTGACAGATACGGAAATCCTGTTGAAAAACCGGCAACCAAAAAAGATGCCCCGGCTGGAATTACTGCAAAAACAGTTTTCGAGAATTACCTTAATGCAATTGGCGGAGAAAAAGCGGTTTCTTCAGTAAAAACATTGGCAATGACAGGAACTACAACCGTTCCGCAAGCACCAGGACCTTTGACTTTTACATCTAAACTGGATTCGAAAGGAAAAATGATGGTTTCTCTTGCTATGGGAAATATGAACTTAATGAAACAAGTAGTAAACGAAAAAGGTGCTTATATCGAACAACAAGGACAACGCAAAAACCTTGAAGGTGCAGATCTTGCCGACATGAAAGCTAGCGCTGCTCCTTTTGAAGAATTGCAACTTGTAAAAAGAACAGACCTAAAAGTAGAAGGAATTGAACCTATAAACGGCAGCGATGCTTATGTAATAAAAGATAGTAAAACAACGTATTACTACGATGTAAAATCAGGCTTAAAAACAGCAAAAGGCAAAGTTCGCGAACAAGACGGAAAATCATCTGCTCAAATAACAAACTTTAACGATTACAGAGAAGTAAAAGGCATCAAAGTTCCTTTTAATTTGATTCAGAATGTTGGTTTTGAATTGGATATTAAAATATCTGAAATTAAGATTAATGAAGGGGTTTCTGAGAAAGATTTTTTATAAAGGTTCTGAGGTACTAAGTTGCTAAGGTTCTAAGATTTTAGAAGCTTTGTCAAAGTTTAAGAACTTTGACAAAGCTTTTTTTATGCGCTCTTATTTGTCTGGCTGAACGGAGTAGAAGCCTGACCCTATTAGATCGCGCAGTATAATCCCTACGGGATAAAACACTTGGTGGTTTAATGATATTTCTACCAATATGCAATCTCTCCGAGATAGAAAAGCAGGAATTAAATATTTGATAGAATAAAAAATGTCAATTTATAATCTCTTTTTTGAAATAAAGAATAAACATTGAATGTTTAGAAATCAAAACCTTACTCCATTAGGAGTTTAATGTTGGTAGAAAAATGAACATGAAAAATAAAAAAATGTCCCGTAGGGACTAAATTACATGGCTATAACACAATTTTGTCATTTCGACAAAGGAGAACGGACGAAGTAAATCACATGAGAAACTCCACCCCTAAAATCTCCAATCCTTGCAGAATATCTGATGTAATTTCTGCTTCGTCAGAAATGACAAAAAATACGCATACAATAATTGTGGTTACTTTGTGAAATATTTTTAAGTTCTAATTTTCAAAAGCCTTTGAACCTTTGAACCCTTACATCTCTGAACCTTCTTTCACAACAAAGATATTCAATTCAAAGCTTTTATTTCTTCGCAGACAAATAAACCCCAATCAAAATAATAAATGCTCCAAAAAACTGAATTGACGTTAGCATTTCATTATCTAATAATCCCCAGAAAAATGCCACTATCGGAATCAAATACGTTACCGATGTTGCAAATACCGGCGACGACATTTGTATTAATTTAAAGAACAAAACATTCGCGATTCCGGTTCCTAAAACTCCCAGAACCATTACAAAATAAATCGAATGCTGCGTGATATCTATATTTATTCTTTGCGAAATATCAGTTGTACTTAAAATGATTAATGCAGGCAAAAGCAAAACAGCAAAATTCCCTGTTGTAATACTAACCGAATTCAAATCAGACAAGTATTTCTTGATTAAATTGACATTTATAGCATAACAAAGTGTCGCAATGACAACGAGAATCACATAATAGTAGTTTTGCCCCGAATGAGCTGACGCGCCACTAAAAACCAACAATAAACAACCTACTAAACCAACAAAAACCCCAAGAACCTGTCGTTTTTGAAACTGAATTCCAAAAATAATTATTCCTAAAACGAGTGTATTCAAAGGTGTCAGCGAATTTAAAATCGCCACAATCGAACTATCAACCTGAGTTTCTGCAATAGCAAAAAGAAAAGCTGGCATAAAAGTGCCAAAAACAGAAGTTATGGCAACAAATTTCCATTGACGGCGCGAAATTTTCTTTAGACTCTTAAAGCCTACAATTAATAAAAACAAAGCAGCAAAAATAATTCGGAACGAACCCACCTGAACAGCTGTCAAACCAACCAGACCTCTCTTTATTAAAATAAAAGAACTTCCCCAAATAAGAGAAAGAATAAGTAAGTAAGCCCACTTTAATTGCTTTGCATCCATAAATACGATTTTGATGCAAATTTGTAATAATTTTATGAACTGACCTCCTCCTTTTTATTAATTTTGCAAAGAACACAACTTTATCTAATTAAAAATCATATATAATGAAATTTACAAAAATCGTTGCCACTTTCGCAATCGCAAGTTTAGTATTAGTAAGCTGCAAAAAAGAAGAAGACAAAAACCTAGCAAATATAAAATCTGAAACTACAGTGGTAAAAGAACACAAAGCAATTGCTGCCGAAAATGTTCAGACTGCAAGTTTTGAAATCGAAGGAATGACTTGTGCAATGGGATGTGCAAAAACTATCGAAAAAGAATTGGCTGATTTAGATGGTGTAGAAAAAGCTACGGTTGATTTTGACAAAAAAACGGCTACTGTTGTTTTTGACAAAACGGTTCAAAATCAAGAAAAATTAACTAAAGTGGTTCAGGCAACCGGAGACGGAAAAACATACAAAGTTTTGAATACTAAATCTTAAAAAAAATCTAATATTTTTTTTTAAAAATCCCAATATTTTTAAATTCCAAATCCCAACAACAATTGTGATTTAGAATTTTTGTTGGGTTATTTTCTTAAATTGACATTGGATATTTTTCTTAATTTTAAGACATAAAAAAGGGCGATCAAATTTTTGAACGCCCTTTTTTATGTCTTAGTTTTCTACTTCCATTTCAAAGTTTCCATTAGCCTTTGCATATCATTTTTTATATAACTTGCCGCTGGCATAATAGAATCAAAATTAGGCTTGGCATAAAAATAAACTGATCCTGTTATAAAATGCTTTGTACTATCTGTAACGTAAAACTGAGAGTTTGTAGCCGCATTCCCGTCAACTTGATAAAACATACCATAAACCTTTTTTTGAGGGTTTAAATACGGTTGTTCTAATATATCATCTGCCTTAATAACATGTTCATACGTTAATTTTTGGGCATCTTTAAGCAATTTATTGATATCACCATTTACTAGTTTGTATGTCAGGTAAATAGTGGCCTTCATTTTAGGATATGTAATTGCAAATCCACAATCTTTTTCTCCTTTAATTATAGCTGCTTCATTCATCTCAAAAGAAAACGGACAATTATTTTCAAAACCAACGTATTTTGCTTCAGGATAATCTAAACGAAGATAACCCGCCGGCTTGGGCACGACATCATCTTTACAACTTAAAACAGTCAATGCCAGTAAAATTGTTGCTATTGAAATCGTCTTTTTAAACATTCTAATCTATTGTTACTTTTATTTGTTTTACACGCTTTTTATCAACTGTTTCTATTGTAAAAACACAGTTTTCGAAAGCTACTTTTTGATCTTTTTTAGGAAAATTACCCAAAATTTCAAGAATAAATCCTGCCAATGTTTCGGCTTCTCCTTTACGCGATTCAAAAACGTCTTCATTAACATCAACGATTCTATAAAAATCTTTCATGTTTATTTTTCCTTCAAACAGAAAATTCTTTTCATCTATCTGCGAGAAATTCAAATTTTCATCATCAAACTCATCACTAATATCTCCTACTATTTCTTCTATAACATCTTCCAGAGATACTAATCCTGAAGTTCCTCCATATTCGTCGACCACAATCGCCAAATGGCTTTTAAGGCTTTGAAAATCCTTTAATAAATTATCGAGTTTCTTATTTTCAGGAACAAAAAAAGCTTCTCTTACTAAAGAGGTCCACTCAAACTCTTCCTTATCTATATGAGGCAATAAATCCTTTACAAATAAAATGCCTTCGATCTGGTCGATATTATCTCGGTAAACCGGAATTCTCGAAAATCCTTTCTCAATTATTTTAGGGCAAATGGCACTAAATGACTCAGATACTTCTAATGCAAAAATATCAATCCTGGGACTCATTACCTGCTTGGTATCTGTGTTTCCAAACGAAACAATTCCTTCCAGTATTTTTTGTTCTTCGCTTGATGTTCCTTCAGAATCTGTTAATTCCAGCGCCTGAGAAAGCTGATTGATCGAAAAACTATTCTTTTGCTTTCCTAATTTATTATGCAAATATAGCGTAACACTGCGCATTGGTAAACTTATTGGCGAGAGTAATTTGTCTAAAATAGCAATTGGATATGCAATTTGTTTTGCGAATTTTATATTATTTCTACTTGCGTAAACTTTAGGCAAGACTTCTCCAAACAATAAAATAAAAAAAGTAACTACAACAATCTCAAGAATAAATTTTAACGCAGGAGAACTAACATTTGCAAAAACATTCTGTCCTACAAAAGAGAATAAAATAACGACTCCAATGTTAAAGAAATTATTGGCTACAAGCAGGGTTGCCAGAAGTTTTTTGGGTTTGTCTAAAAGATTAGAAATAATTTTTCCTTTAGTCTGGCTTTCCTGTACAGTCTCGTCGATATCTTTTTGAGACAAAGAAAAAAGCGCTATTTCAGCACCTGATACAATTGCTGATAAAAACAGCAAAACAAATATTCCGACAAAACCAATTATTAAATTGATGTCTAAAGTGGTATTAAAAAATAAACTGGGCTCCGGGTCCAAATTAAAAAAGATTAGTTAAACAATCAAAAAGGCAGGTCGTTTATAGGCAGGCCTTCACTCGTCGCATCAAAGTTAGTATTTTTTACTGGTTCTGAATCGTGGTTTGGCTTCTGATTTCCAGTTTCTTTTTTGGTAGTCAAGAAAGTAAACTCAGTTACCTGAATTTCTGTTGTATATTTTGTAGTACCATCTTCGGCTTGCCATTGGCGCGATTTTATGCGTCCTTCGACATATATTTTATCTCCTTTAGAAAGATATTTTTCGCAAATTTCAGCTGCTTTATTACGTACAACTAAATTATGCCACTCCGTCGAAGTTATTTTTTCGTTGGTAGTTTTATTAATATAAACCTCATTTGTAGCTAATTGAAAACGTCCAATGCAATTTCCTCCATCAAAATAATGCATTTTTACATCATCTCCTAAATGACCAATTAGCATAACCTTATTTAATGTTCCGTTCATAATTTATTCGTGGTATTTATCCCAAAGATACATTTTTTTAGCAATTTATTTCTTGCTTTTCAATAAAATTACAAATTACAATTGGAAAACAAAAATTTTTTAAATCACTGGTATTCAATCTATTTTAAATTATTTATCGGATCTTATCTTTGCGTAACTGAATTTAAAGTCACTGTATTAAAAATATACAAATTGATTGTAAAACCATAAAAACAATATACTTTCGTAATAAATTACTTACTCATTAATCTCGCTTTTAAAACCACTCCTATGTTTGAAAACAAATCAGGATACAGTCAAACCTCAAATAAAGATCTGCATTTTATTTTAAAGATATTTTCGCTTTGTTTACCAATACTAGGGTTTCTTATTTATGCCAAAAAGAAAAACTCAGAACCCAAAGCTGCTACTTCGGCTTGTGAAATGGCAATCGCCGGGATTTTCATTGGAATTTCTATCAAACTTTTCCTGTATGCTTATCAACGATAATACTTAAACTTCTAATTCAAATTTCTTTTCAATAAAATTATAAATTACAATTGGAAAGGGAAAAGTTTTCAATTCACTGGTATTCAATCCGCTTTCTATTACTTCTGCAATCTTGACTTTCCAAAACTGAATATGAAGATGCTGGTGCGAAAGTTTATGAATAACAGTTGTTTCTATACACTCCTCTATACTTAATATACTATAGGACGGAAAAACATCATTTTGAACTGCTTTTGAAACAACATCAAAGCCAACAATTTCTGTCGTTTCTAAAAGAGGAAACTCATACAGGTTATGCCAAATTCCTTTTGCTGTTCTTTTTTGAATTGAAGTATTTCCTAAAACATCTTCTAAAATTAAATAATTAAAGAAACGATTTGTGACTTTTAATTTTTTCGACTTTACCGGCAAAACAGCAACTTTCTTTTTTTGAAGTGCCGCACAACTATCATTAAAAACACAAACCGGGCAATCCGGACTTTTAGGAACACATTGCAAAGCGCCAAACTCCATAATTGCCTGATTAAAAATCGCAGGATTATCTTTTGGCATTAATTCGTGTGCTAACTCTGTAAACTCTTTTTTAGTGGCTGGCAGAGAAATATCAGATTCAACATCAAAATAACGGGAAAGTACTCTAAACACATTCCCATCAACTACAGGAACGGCTTCATTATAAGAGAAAGAAGCTATTGCTGCTGCCGTGTATTCGCCAACACCTTTTAATTTCAATAACTCTTTATAAGCATCAGGAAAAACTCCTTTGAGATCATTTGCGACATATTGCGCTGTTTTATGCAAATTTCTGGCGCGTGAATAATAGCCTAATCCCTGCCAGAGTTTCAAAACCTGCTCTTCAGAGGCATTTGCCAAATCAAATACGGTAGGAAATTCCTCGGTAAAAGCGAAAAAATAGGGCGTTCCCTGCGCAACTCTTGTCTGCTGCAACATAATTTCTGATAGCCAAATATGGTACGGATTGGTGGTTTTTCGCCATGGCAAATCACGTTTGTTTTGTAAATACCATTTTATCAATATGTTAGAAAAATTCATTGCAAAATACTTAGAATACAAAAGTAAATGTTTATGTAATTAAAATTTAACGAATTAGCTTGATTAATTATTTTTTTAATTCCTATATTTGCAAACTCAAAAAAATAGTACACCATTTATAAAATAAAATAGGAAAGAAAATGACGAAAGCAGATATCGTAGCGAAAATTTCAGAGAAACTAGGTCTTGAAAAAGGAGATGTTCAAGCAACAGTAGAAACTTTTATGGAAGAAGTTAAAACTTCATTAGAAACTGGAGACAATGTTTACCTAAGAGGTTTTGGAAGTTTTATTGTAAAAACAAGAGCTGAAAAAACAGGTAGAAACATTTCTAAAAACACCACTATCAAAATTCCAGCACACAACATTCCTGCATTCAAACCTGCAAAAGTTTTTGTAGAAGGAGTAAAAACGAATAACGAAGCAAAATAATACTATTAATTAATCATAAAATCGACACGATATGCCAAGTGGTAAAAAAAGAAAGAGACATAAGGTAGCTACGCACAAAAGAAAGAAAAGAGCGAGAGCTAACCGTCACAAAAAGAAAAAGTAGTTTTAAACTACTTTTTTCTTTTTAAACGTTCATTGAAATTGAAAAAAAAGATGAAAGAGAAAAGAATTATAGAATATAGACGTAAAAATCTATGTTCTTTACTCTATTCTCTATTAATCTTCTTTTCCCCGGGTTCAATACCTGTTAAAAAAATATTGTTTAATCCATCCTTGTAGAAGTTGATGGTTTTTGGTTTTTGGTTTTTGGTTATTTTACCAACAACTATCAACAAACAACCGACAACCAATTCACGGATAAAAATTTACAGTGTGAATAAAGAATTAATCATTAGATCTAGTTCTGAAGCCGTAGATTTTGCCTTATTAAAAGATGGAAAACTAATTGAATTACACAAGGAAGAAGAGAAAAGCAACTTTCAGGTTGGTGATATTTTTATTGCCAAAATACGAAAACCCGTTGCCGGACTTAATGCTGCTTTTGTAAATGTAGGCTTCGAAAAAGATGCCTTTTTACATTATCATGATTTAGGACCTAACTTAGCTTCTCAACTGAAATTCATAAAACTTGTAAGCGCAGGTAAAATAAAAGATTTCTCCCTAAAAACCTTTCAGTTTGAAAAAGAGATTGACAAAGATGGCATCATTACTGATATTTTAAGTGCCAATCAATCTGTTTTAGTCCAAGTTGTAAAAGAACCTATATCTACCAAAGGTCCAAGAATAAGCGCTGAGCTTTCATTGGCAGGAAGATTTATTGTTCTCGTTCCGTTTTCTGACCGCGTTTCTATTTCACAAAAGATAGAAGACAAAAAGGAAAAGGATCGTCTAAAAAAACTTGTATTATCTATCAAACCAAAAGGATTTGGTGTTATTGTTCGCACAGTAGCCGAAGGCAAAAACGTAGCCGAATTAGAAAAAGATTTGCAGAACCTGCTTGGCAGATGGACTGCAATGTGTAAAAAATTACCAACTGCTCATCATCCATCAAAAGTATTAGGAGAGCTCAACAGGGCTTCTTCGATATTAAGAGATGTATTCAATGATACCTTTAGTGGTATTCAGATAGATGACGAAGAGTTGTACCATCAAACGAAGGAATATCTGCAAGAAATTGCACCTTCAAAACAATCGATTGTTAAGTTTTATCAATCAAATGACACTCCAATTTTCGAGAAATACAATATAGAGAGACAAATCAAAACTTCATTTGGAAGAACGGTTTCTATGAGCAAAGGCGCTTATCTTATCATCGAACACACTGAAGCTCTTCACGTTATAGACGTAAACAGCGGAAATCGTTCGAATAAGGCGACGAATCAAGAAGATACCGCCATGGAAGTAAATATGATTGCTGCCGCTGAAATTGCCAGACAACTTCGTTTGCGTGATATGGGCGGAATAATTGTAGTAGATTTTATCGATATGTCTAATCCTGAAAACAGGAAGGTTCTGTTCGACTTCTTGCGAGAAGAAATGAGCGACGATAAAGCAAAGCATAAAATCTTACCGCCTAGTAAATTTGGCTTAGTTCAGATTACCAGACAACGCGTAAGACCAGAAGTTAATATTAAGACCAGAGAAGAAGATCCTAACAATGAACATGGCGAAATTGAAGCGCCAATTTTAATCATTGACAGAATCAAATCTGATCTGGACAGAATTTTAAAAACCCACAAAAATGTTGTGCTTAATGTACATCCGTTTGTGGCTGCATACCTCAGTCAAGGTTTTCCATCATTACGTTCAAAATGGTTTTTTGAACATAAGAAATGGGTGAAAATCATACCTCGTGACGCTTACACGTACTTAGAATATCATTTCTATGATAAAAAAGGAAATGTTATTTCAGAATAAAAACAGAAACCGCCTCTCGAAAGATTGGCGGTTTTTTTATGCCTTAAAGTTTTTCATTTATACGCCTTATGGCTTTTAACATTACAAAGAAAACTTATAATGGTCATTACAATACAACTTTAAAAGTACCTTGCCTAATATTTTCTTAAAGCTAAAAGACACAAAATGCAAACAAATAAAATCAATAACCTACGCAGAAATATCACTATTAATTTTCTGCTTATCACTATACTTTTAATCTCATCAAAAATATCTGCTCAGAATGACACTATTTTCTTTGATCAGAATTGGAAAAAAACCAACAAAGAAACTGCGCTTTATTATCGAATTAAACCACTGCAAAACAAAGACAAACCCGGCTGCTGGCTGCAAAGTAAAAAATACCGTTCTCTTTATATAATTAAGGATTATTACCTAAAAGACAACACACTACAATTTGAAGGATATTCAAAAGATCCCGAAGGAGAGCACTTAATAGGAAATGCTAAATGGTTTAGCGAAGATGGCAATCTTATTGAATCCAGAGATTTCACTTACAAGCAAAATGGAGACAGTCCTGGTTTTAAAATTCCAGAATGGCCAATTCTATTTGTAGATTATAAAATTGCCGTAAAAAGTCAATTTACCGGCGGGCTTGAATTTTGTTTAGATTGTGAAAACAAAAATAAATTGTTTTTAGGAGTAGGATTCGGAGTAACTTCTTATAACCATACTTACTATGGCTTACCTGATTTCCATTTATCCTATAACAGGGAGATTCTATTTGTCAAGAGCGGCCTTTCAGACAAACATGCCTATGCCCTGGCCGGAGTAACGCTGCTAAATATTATAGATTTAGGCTTTGGTTATTCACAGCCATTTAATAACGATAAGATTCCGGTAATCAAAGGCTTTACTTTTGGGACTACTTTCAGATTTTCAAGAAATCAAAAAGCATACACGCAAATCAGAGTCATGTAATAAAATCTATTCTCTAACAATTTCTATTTTTCTTCTTATTTCATTACCAAAAGCATCCACCACCGTAATATGATGTATTCCTGATGTTGGTGTAATTGGCAGTTCGTGAAACGTTTTTGTTGTTGCTTTGTAAACATTATCAACATACCAAAATAATTCTTTATCCCTCTCTGAATAGGCTACTTTAAGAATTACAGGCTGAACTTCGCTATTAAAATTCTTCGTTAAATAAATTTTGCTATTCGACTTTGGGTAAATAAAATCCATCGTTGTCGTTTGTGTTCCCTGACAATCTTCTTTAAAAGGAGGCAAAGGCAAATACTCAATATGCTGGCTTTTGTAATACCAAGCCATAACGGGCGGTAAAACAAACCAATTTTTAGTTACTATATTATCGATACTTTCACAACTGCTGTTAACCTGAAATTTCTCTGTTTTGTCTAAATGAACTGTTTTATGATATGGACAAACTGCTGTAGATTTTCCTTTTTTGGGAACCCATTGCTTGATTTTAGGACATTCCTCTTTTACCAGATAACCACTCAGGCGACAAACCTCTACTTCATCTAAATCTTTATAAGGTGTTTCGAACCATCTTTGTCTTGGCAATAAATTAAAAATATCAAATAAAACAGGCGCTGCACTAGTTACACCGGTCAAGGTTGGCCTTCCCTCGCCTGTTGCATTTCCCACCCAAATTCCCACTACATATTTCGAATTTGTTCCAATTGCCCAGGCATCTCTGTTCCCGAAACTGGTTCCTGTTTTCCAGGCAATTTTCAGGGAACTGTCATAAAACTTCCAGGCTTCATCTCCTTCAGGTCGGTTCACTTCTTCCATTGCATTATATGTCAACCAAATTGATCCGGCGCCTATTATATTCTTCTGGTCTGTTTCTGATCCAAAATCAGGCTCAAAATCATTTCTGTAATTGAGCTCTGTAAATTCTTTGGTTCTGTATTTTGCTTGATTTTTAGTATAATAATTAACCGTTGAAGACAAACTTGCATACGTTCTGCACAAATCCCATAAATTACTTTCGGCACCACCTAAAATAAGAGATAATCCATAATGATCAGGCGTTTTATTGATATCTCTTAATTTGAATTTCTGTAATTCTTCATAGAATTTATTCACGCCAAAATCCTGCAGCATCAAAACAGCCGGAATATTCAATGATCGTGACAAAGCACGATGCGCAGGCACAGCACCATCAAAAGTCAGATTAAAATTTTGAGGTGTATATCCTGCAATCTGCGTTGGAATATCTGCTACCAAAGTATTGGGCAACAACTCGCCATCGTCTAACATCGCAGCATATAAAAGAGGTTTCAGGATACTTCCGGTACTACGTGGCGCATCAATAATATCAACATCTTTTTGGTGGTCTTTATCTGTTGGGGCATTTCCCACATAACTCATGACGCTTCTATTTGAAACATCGATCACCAAAATTGCTAAATTATTGACTTCATTTTGCTTGTATTGATTGTAGTAATATTTTGCAATTTGATTTACTCTATTCTGTAATGAATAATCAATAGTTGTTTTTACACGTGTTCCTTCTTCTCCTTTTGCAACTCTTTGCAATAAATGTGGTGCAATTTGCGGAAGATCATACGGTTTTTGAGGTAATGGTTCTTCAACAGCCAATTCGTACGTTTGTTTATCAATTATTCCTTCCTTATGTAGTTTTAGTAAAAGTCGGTTTCGTTTGTCTAATAACTTAATCTGATTTTTACCCGGATAAATTAAACTTGGAGCATTTGGCAAAACGGCCAAAGTTGCATTTTCTGCCCAGGACAATTGATTGGATTGCACACCAAAATAACGCCATGCAGCCATTTCAAGTCCAACAACATTTCCTCCAAAGGGCGCATGAGCAGCATACAACTCAAGAATTTCATTTTTAGAATATCCTAATTCTAATCGTGTTGCGAGAATAATTTCGATAAATTTTTCAAAATAAGTTCTTCCTTTACCTTTTCGGGACAATCGGATAACTTGCTGCGTTAATGTACTTCCTCCTCTGACTACTTTTCCGGCTTTTCGGTTTTGCTTGATAGCATTTACCACCGCCACAGGATTAAACCCCAGATGTTTATAAAAGTATTCGTCTTCAAAATAAACAATACATTTCCTGAATTTATCGGGAACGCTGTCTTGGGCAGGAAAACGCCATTGTCCGTCTCTTGCTATTTTAGCTCCTAATAATTCGCCTTCTTTACTCTCGATTACCGTAGAATAAGGCTCCTGAAATAAAGTTCGGGGTAATGAGAAATAATAAATCAGCAAGAGCAAAAATGCAATTACTGATTTTATCCTATTTTTTTTAATCCAATTTATAATGCGTTGTGAGAACGCTATTAATTTATTTTTCAAAATAATATTATCATTTTCATATCCTAACAGGTTTCCAAAATCTGTTAGGCATCTATTTTCAATCCCCAAAAAAAATATCCTTTTCTATAACATACTTAACAGGTTTTGGAAACCTGCTAGAATAAATAACCTTAAGGATTTTCTATTCGTCCATTAAATAAATATCATTCATTAATCCTTCGTACATAATTCTCCTTTCATCATGACAGAATTCAAAATTTTCTAATCCTCCAAATAAATTCAAAATAAAATCTCTATCAATACTCGTCCTTCTTTCAGACAAATAAGAACGATATGATGAATGTAAATAACTTGCAAAATGTTCCGTAAATTTATGTTTAACAGGATTTAAATGAACATATACAATTAATTGCCTTAAATAATTTTCATCTTCTATTCTGTTTCTTTGTAAATGCTCCTGAAATAAACTTCCGGTTCTATTGTAAGCTTCATTAATACTTTTTGAATAGGCATTAAACAAATTCGAAAATGGCAGATGAATTTTCTCTTTTAATTTTTCGGAAATGTCCACTTTATCTTTTATCCTTAACACGATATGAAAATGATTCTTAAGCAAGCAATACGCATAAATATCTGCGATGGGTAAAATGTATTTCTTTACTTTTTCCAGAAAATAATTATAGTTCTTTTCTTCAATAAAAATATTCTCTTTGTTATTTCCTCTGTTATAAATATGATAATATTGTCCCGCTTCAAAAATATCCTTCTTCACCTTCAATGAACTTTTAAATTATTTCTTTAACTTTTTATTATCCTAACAGGTTTTTAAAACCTATTAGGTATCTTTTTTTTTTTAACTTTATTTTTATTCTTAGAATTCATATAAATACCTAACAGGTTTTAAAAACCTGTTAGGATACGTAATCCTATGTGAATTTTATTTCACCACCTCAACCCAGAATCCTTTTGTTCTGGCAAGGAATGTATTATCATACATGGCTTCACATTGTAATCCAGGTAAGTAATAATTCCCTAAGTAAGATGCATTCAGCAAAATGCGGAATACTTTTGTTTCTCTGGATTTCATTCCAAAATAGAAATTAGTTCTGTCGTCACGAATATCTATATAATCGGCAATATTATTTGTTGCATCACCATAATCAGTAAAACGAGTATTTACAATTTCGAATCCTGAAGGCAGAATTTGGGTTAAAGCTACATTTTCAATGCTTTCATTTCTTTGGTTTTTAACCGTTACCTCAGCAATAAATTCGGTTCCCTGATTAATTTTAGAAACGTTGATTACACTGCCTTTTCTATTTTTGAAAACAATAGCAGCAGCAACATCACTCTGAACTACATTTTCTTGTCCAATTGGCAATATTCCCGTGTTTAAAACACGAACATAAATCGTATTGTTTTTATTGTTTTTGAGTGTAATGCTATTAGATCCTGTTTGAACTACTAAACTTCTGTCGGCAATTGTTTTTTGTGTATTTATAGTTTCGCTTTTACCGCTTTTGCTAAACTGAATATTGATTCCTTTAGGACCATTACTTGCTGCAAATTTCGACATCGCATACAAACAATAAGCTGTTGTTTGCGTGCTCATCCATTGATTATTAGACATTTCTTTGGCTAATTTTGAGGCCATAGTAAATGCTTTTTGTTTTTGGTCTAAAAGCAACATCGTTTCTAAAGCCATTGCTCTGTTTCTTTCGCTTGAACCGTAATAGTAATAATTGTAATCACTTGATTCATTATCAACACTTGTACGCAATAACAGATTTTGTCCCGCCGCCTTTTGACCGGCTAAAACATAAGTTGCAGCCAAACGAAGCTTACTTTCGTTCGAAATACCTTTTGTTTCACGCAATCTGTTCATTGATGATAAATCGGCATTTCCGGCTAAGGCTAATGTATATAACCTGTAAGCCTGCGCCATATCATTACCATACTTTGGTTCAAAACGCCATTGTTTCGCCTCTTTTTGTTGATACGAAATCCATTTTGATTTAAAGTTTATTGGTAAAACATATCCCTTTTTCTCTGCTTCTATCAGGAAATGTCCGGCGTATGAAGTTCCCCAATCGTCTGCAATTGTATTGCCCTGCCAGTAAAGCAATCCTCCGTTTGATAACTGAAAACTTCCCAATCTGGCAATTCCTGCAGTAATATTCTTTTGGATTAGTCCTTTTCTGGTTGCGTCTAAATCGACTACATCATTTAAAAACAATTGTGGAAAAACAGACGAGGTTGTTTGCTCTACACATCCATGCGGATACTGAATAAGAAATTGCAATCTCCCGTTCAGATTAATAGTTGGCATTGATGAAACTTCTAGTCTCGCTTTATTACTTCCGGATACACCAAAGGTTTGCCATGCAATAGTTTTTGTACTGTTTGGCGGCAAAATCACATCAGTATAAGTGCTTGTAACCGGATTAGGATTTGTCATATCAATCTCGACATCATAAACTGATTTTTCGCTTCCTGAAGTCGCAATAACCTGAACTTTCGCAATTCCTGTTGCAGCCCCCACCACTAAGTTAAAATATGCCATTTTTTCGTCAGGTTGTGCAAAAGTCAATCTTTGAACTGCACTTCCCATTACTTTTAGTCCGGCACTTGTTTTTATCTGAATGGAAACATTTTTAATTTTACTTTCGGTTGCAAAAACTGTAACAGGAATTGTTACTTTCTCCGATGGTGAAATTTTTCTTGGCAATGAAGCCAATACCATTAAAGGACTGCGAACAGGAGTTGCTTTCTCTACACTTCCATAAGCACTTGTATTTGCATCACCGGCAACCACCATTGTTCGAACAGAGCCAATATATTTAGGTAATTTCAGTTCATGTGATTTGGTTTGCCCTTTTTCTAATTTAAATGGACCATAATACAATACAACAGGTTTGAACCGGTTGGCTTTTTTGGCTTTTCCTCCGCCTAAATCCTGATCTCCACCAATACTGAAAATCTGATTTATTTTTCCGCCATATGCTCCAATAACATCATCATAAATATCCCAGGTTTTCACGCCTAAAGCTTCACGAACATAAAAACTATCCCATGCATTTGGCGTTTTAAAACGAGTTAAATCCAGTAAACCTTCATCTACAACAGCAATAGTATAAGTCATTTCTTTGTCTGTTTTCTCTCCCACTTTTACTGTAAACGTCTGCTCTGGTTTTAATACATCCGGCATTGAAAGTGTTGGAGCCAAAATGGTATTTTTGTCGACAACTTCTATTGGAACAATTCCGTACATACGAATAGGCGAATCGTTTTTGGTCGAAGCATGCGGTTGTAAAAGTGTAATATTAAAATACACATTTGGAGCCATTGCCGCCGTAATTGGAATCTCGACTTTGGTTTCTCCTTGTTTTGTTTTTGCCCAAAGTGTATGCACTACTCTTGATCCGTTTTCGATCGAAATTAAAGCACGTCCGCCTTCGCTTGAAGGAAAAGAGATTTGGGCTTTTTCGCCCACTGCATAATTCTTTTTATCTGTTGAGAATACCAACATATTTGCTGTTGAAGCATCTCTGTTACGTGTTTTTCCGGACCAAATTGGCCAGTCAATATTTACTGTCAATGCAGTTGCATGTCCGTTGTCCTGATCTGAAACCCGAATCATATAACGTCCCCATTCTTCATCTGTCAAAGTAAATTGAAAACTTCCTTTTCCGTTAGAATCTGTATCAATTATGGTCGTTTTATAAGCTGTTGTTGAGTTCGATGAGTTATAATTAGATAAATTATCGCTTGAAGAATCCCACCACCATCTCCAGTCTACCTTATAAATTCTGACTTCAAGATTTCGAACTGCTTTTGGCCTTCCGTTTTCATCAACAGTAACCACCTCAAAGCGATTATTTGCTCTTGTTTCAAGCATATTGTATTTGTTAAGCTCAGGTGCTTTTACTCCTACATATGTTTTATAGGGAGAATAAGTAGTCGAGATAACATCTGTACTAAAATCTCCTCCTTCTTCATATACTTTTGTAATGAATGACGCACGAAGCATTCCCGGCGCCTGACCTTGCAATTTAGGCTCTATATTTACTGTAGCTTTTCCGTTTTCGTTTAATTTTCCTGAAAAAACATTGATTTCCTCTGTACTAAATTTGCGTACCAAATCATCAAAAGTAAATTTATCATATCCTTTAAACGTTGTCGTTTGCTGCGAAAATTTAGCCTGCATTTCTACATTCAGATTTTTCGCAATTGCACCATGAAGCCACGTAACTTCAAGATTACTAGTATTTGGATAAGAGGACGAAAGTGTTTTTCTTGAAAAATTATTCTTTATTTTTAATCGGTTTGGTTTAATTGTCTCAATTTTAATGCTTTTATAGAACTTAGCACCACCAACGCTTATCATCGCTTCCCAATTTCCTGTTGGCGCTTCTGCACTGGTAGGAACTACAAATGAATAATGGTTTAATTCATTTGTTTTCTGAATTGTCTGATAGGTAGTTTTTCCGTTTGGATCATTCAGTCTAAACTTTATTGGATGTGATTTTGGCAGTTTATTCGACTCATCATTTAAGATAAACGATAAATATAAATTATCTCCCGGACGCCAAACGCCACGCTCTCCATAAATGTATCCTTTTAGCCCTTTTTGCAAAGTTTCTCCAGCAACATCAAAATTACTTACAGACAAAGAAAGTCCGTCGTCCAGTTTGACATAGGTCGATTGATCGCCTAAAGTAACGATGGCAAAATAAGCGAATTTATCTAATTGAAATGAAGCAATCCCTTCACTGCTTGTTGCAGCAGTAGCTATTTTTTGCTGCTGATAGGTATACAAATCAACTCTTGCATTTGATACTGGCTCTGTTGTTACTATATTATTTACGGCAAATAAGTATGATTTATTTTCTCCTCTTTTGGCAATAACCCCCAAATCAGTTGCTAAAATATTAGTTCCTATTTTGGCGTTGTAATAATACGAGCCTGTACAAGGATCTTCACTTTCTCTCCAGTCATAACTCTCATAATCATAGTCATAATCATCGTAGGAGTTGCCACTGTAGTTTACATCATTTTCATCAACTTCATCTTCGTCTTCATCATTTTGGTCTGGCTCAGAGGTTTCACATTTATATAGAGAATATTTCTTTTTATAAACAAATTCTACTCTATAAATTGCTCCCGGTTCCGGTGTAATTATTTTAGATAAATCTAAGGCAAACGTATTCCATCTACTTGGGTTTATTAATCCGTTTTCATTTAATTTTAGTGTTGTTTTTGCAATTGGCTGCGCTACTTTTTTAAGATTCTGACTTCCGTTTAATTGGTTATACTGAAGAAATTGAAGAATATTGTTTTTATAAATCTTATATACTTTTACATCAACTGCACTTAAATTTACAGCTTCAAAATTTAACTTTAAATTATTTGAACTTGGCAGAATTGTTCCGTTTTTAATAAAACGAACACTTGGTTTTATTTGTCCAAAAGTTATTTTCTCGGTATAATTCGAGTCCATTTTTTTACCATACTGGCTTTCGATTCCCTCAAAAACTTCTAATAATAATTCTCCTGTTATAACCGTTTCGGGCTGCTCATCAGGAACAACCTCCACAACTTCAGAAACAGTGTCTACTGCAACTGCTGCAGAATCGACCGCTACTGAGGCAGAATCGACAGTAACATATGCCGGCTCTTGTACCGCAACCGGAGTGGGAACTTCTTTTTTGGCTGCAGCTTCATTACTAAAATAAACTTTCAGCACGTTTCCTTGTGTCGAAAATTTTAAATTATTAGTGTTCTGAATTGAGACCAATCCTTTAAAATCCTGTCCTTTTTCTAATGGTTCCGAAAAATTGATTAAAAGGGATTGATTGCT
Organism: Flavobacterium azizsancarii; assembly: GCF_027980145.1. GTDB lineage: Bacteria > Bacteroidota > Bacteroidia > Flavobacteriales > Flavobacteriaceae > Flavobacterium > Flavobacterium azizsancarii. Next base: position 28,422 of record NZ_JAMZNK010000052.1, read on the forward strand.
TCCTTCCGGAATATCAACTTTTACGATTTTAAATTCATTTATACTTGTAATCGCGTAATCTAATTGTCCTTTCTTGTCAATATCAAAATCACTTCCGTCATATTTAATCTCAAGATTTGTAGCCTCATCATAACGCTGAATACTATCAATTACAAAATGGAATTCTTTAGCAGAACCTGATTTTTTTTCAAATTTAATCTTTAGATTATTTCCTTTTTGATTGGCCGAAACTAGCTTTACAGCAGTTTCAAGATCAATATTATCTGCTGTTTTTAAGACACAGTTTAAATACTGATATTGTTTGCTATACGACTGAAGATCTGCCGTATTTATCGTAAAATCCTGTTTGATTGTTTTTACCGTGAAGTTGAATTTCGAAAGTGCCGCCTCTTTTTCTTTCGGAATTGCGGTTAGTTTATCTAAGTTTAAAGTAACCTGATATTCTGTTCCGGGTTTTAATTTTTTTTCAGGAATAAAGGCAAGTGTGTTGGTGGAAAGTGCTACTACTTTTCCGTCGACACTTGGTGAAATATCTAACAAATCACTGTCTAAAACCTGATTGACTTTCCAGTCTTTTTTATCAAAGGCTAAAACTACCCGAATATCAGATTCCGACGAGACGATTCCTCCCGTAAAACTGACGATATACTCTTTAAATAGTGAAAAATCGGAATTAAAATCAGCAGCTGATTTTCTACCGCAAGATTGAAAAATAAAGAACACACAAAACACGAGAACTAATCCTTTTGCTTTCACTTTTATTTAGAATTATAAGGTTACAAATTTAAAATTGACAGAACATTTTAAATTTTTCGAATCAAATGCATAACTGCTGTACTGTCAATTATATTGTAGTAAATATAGATTATTTTTCTAAATAATTTAAGAGGAAAATTCTCCGAAGATAATTATTTAAATTCTTAAAGAGAAAATAAGGAGTTTATTAGATTTCATAATGTTATTTTCGTCTTTCTAAAAAGAAACGTTTCATTAAATCAGCAGCTTCATTCGCCATAATTCCAGCAACTACGGTAGTTTTAGGATGTAGTTTAGTACCCATGGTTATAAAACCACGTTGTTCGTCCCGGGCTCCAAAAACAATTTTCGAAATCTGACTCCAGTACAAAGCACCGGCACACATTTGACAAGGTTCGAGCGTAACGTAAAGTGTACAATCTTTAAGATATTTCCCGCCTAGAAAATTAGCTGCTGCTGTTATGGATTGCATTTCAGCATGCGCCGTAACATCATTGAGTAATTCAGTTAAATTATGACTGCTTGCAATTACTCTGTCTGCCACAACAATAATGGCTCCAACAGGAATTTCGCCTTTCTCAAAAGCTACCTCAGCTTCCTGCAAAGCCTTTTTCATAAAATATTCGTCGGTGAAGGGATTTATCATAGTTGCAAAAATAGGGATTTTTGAAATAAAACATCAACTACAACTTTGGGGCAATTTAAAAAAGCAATTGCCTCAAAAAAATGATTTATTTCATACTTATTTTTTATTATATTTAAATGCTGATATTCAAATATGGAAAGAAATTTTAAAATATCGATTCCCGAACCTTGTCAAGAAGACTGGAATAAAATGGAGCCAAAAGATAATGGTCGTTTTTGTTTAAGTTGTTCTAAAACTGTTGTGGACTTTACTTCAATATTGCCAAATGAAATTCAGCATTTTTTTATTCAAAATCAAAATAAGAAAATCTGCGGAAGATTTAAAAATGAACAATTAGAAACTATAATTATTCAAATACCAAGTCAGGTTTTATATACACAAACGAAGTATCATAAAATATTTTTACTGGCTTTATTTATTGCTATGGGAACTACTTTATTTAGCTGTGCGGATAAAGATGGGAACAAAAATAAGATTGATAAAATCGAAATTATTGACAATACCAAGCAAAATCAGGATGAAAGCGAGGCTCATTCTTCATGTTATGGACATGAGATCGAATCTAAAAAAGAAAAAACAAAAAAAAATAGAAGTGGGATTACAATAGGCGTTTTGCTTCCTGCTAATGCTATTGAAACAGGAAGTTTTAAGTATAATATTATATACAATTCAACTGATTTAGATGTTTTACCAGTTCCAGAAAATGGAATGAAAAAATTCTATGATTTTTTTAGCAAAAATTATATTGCTCCAAACAAACCAGAAAAATTTCAGGAAAAATTAAATATCTTATTTGTAGTCGAAGAAGATGGCAGTTTGAGTAATTTTAATATCCCCAAAAATACCCCAATAAAAATAGGAGAAGAAGCTATTAGAGTTTTGAGAAAAGCTCCAAACTGGATTCCCGGAAAACTAAAAAATAAAGTCGTTCGATCAACTTATGTTTTACCGATTACAGTTAAAAATTAAAATAGTACTAATTGAACCCTACGTACAAATTAAATTTAAAACCGTAAATTTGCTTTTTACCTTACAATGAAAAGCAATTTACTTTCAGACATACACAATCCCGCTGATTTACGCTTACTTTCTGAAGCGCAACTTCCTGAGGTAGCTCAGGAATTACGTGATTTTATTATCGATGTCGTTTCTGTAAAAGAAGGACATTTAGGCTCCAGTTTAGGTGTAATCGAATTGACAATCGCGTTGCATTATGTTTTTAACACTCCTGAAGATTTATTGGTTTGGGATGTTGGACATCAGGCGTACGGACATAAAATTTTGACTGAAAGAAGAGAAATTTTTCATACCAACAGACAAATTGATGGTATTTCTGGTTTTCCTAAAAGAAGCGAAAGTATTTACGATACTTTTGGCGTTGGGCATTCTTCTACTTCTATTTCGGCAGCACTGGGAATGGCAATTGCATCTCAATTAAAAGGTGATTTCGACAAGCAGCATATTGCAGTTATTGGCGATGCTTCTATTGCATCAGGAATGGCATTTGAAGGTTTGAATCATGCCGGTGTTACTGATGCTAACTTATTGGTGATCTTAAATGATAATGCTATTGGAATTGACCCAAGTGTTGGTGCACTTAAAAAATATCTTACTGCTGTAAAACAAGGAAAAAACCCGAGACAGAATAACATGATTAAGTCTCTGAATTTTGACTATTCAGGACCTATTGACGGTCATGATCTTCCAACTTTAATCAAAGAATTAAACCGTTTAAAAAAGATAAAAGGCCCTAAATTTCTTCATATTGTAACCACAAAAGGAAAAGGCCTTCAACAAGCTGAAGAAAATCAGGTAAAATACCATGCTCCAGGAAAATTCGATGCTTCGACCGGGGAAATTCATTTAAAATCTGAGGCCAATCTTCCTCCTAAATATCAGGATGTTTTTGGTTTGACTATTTTAGATCTGGCCAGAAAGAACAAAAAAATTATAGGAATTACTCCGGCTATGCCATCTGGTAGTTCTCTAAAGTTTATGATGGACGAAATTCCGGAACGTGCTTTTGATGTTGGGATTGCAGAGCAACACGCTGTAACGCTTGCTGCCGGAATGGCGACGCAAGGTATGATTGTGTATTGTACTATTTATTCGACTTTCCTGCAACGCGCCTACGATCAGGTGATTCATGATGTGGCACTACAAAATTTGCCGGTTATTTTTTGTTTAGACAGAGCTGGTTTGGTTGGTGAAGATGGCGCAACACACCACGGTGTTTTTGATATTGCTTATTTACGAGCGATTCCCAATATGATTATCTACGCACCAATTAACGAAATTGCGTTACAAAACATTTTATACACCGCTCAATTGGGCTTAAATCATCCCATCGCAATTCGATATCCAAGAGGTCGGGGAGTTTTACCAAATTGGGAAGTAGAAAATTTCGGACATTATCAAAAAATTATTATAGGACAGGCTAGCCAACTAAAATCCGGAACTAAAACGGCTGTTTTATCTACTGGAACCATTGGAAATAACGTGACTTTAGCACTTAGCGAATGTAACAATTCTGAAACAATTGCGCACTATGACTTTCCATTCATAAAACCCATAGATACCAACGTATTAACAACTATTTTTTCTAGTTTTGAGAACATAATTACGATCGAAGACGGCACAGTAAATGGTGGGTTTGGAAGTGCGATTCTGGAGTTTGCAGCCTCGCATAATTTTAAGAATAAAGTGACCATTTTGGGCATTCCTGATACGTTTATTGAACATGGTACTGTAAACCAATTACAACAATTATGCAAAATAGACGTTAAAAGTTTGATAAATCTTTTTTCTAACGGCACAAAATAATTATTTTGCACTACCAAAAAAAACTGAAATCATAATGAAATTATTGCGTTCTACCCTTTTGCTTTTATTGCTTTTGTGTACCTCACATAACTTTGCTCAAATCATACAAACGACTTTAGCTCCTAATGAAACACCTCCACCGCCTTCTAATTGGACTAAAAAAAATCAATTGGGATTTGACATTTCAGAAATTGCCTTTGTGAATTGGAGTGCAGGGGGAACAAGTTCGATTTCCGGTTTATTCAAAGGTGAATTTAACAGAACTTATGTAATAGGAAATCACAAATGGGTGAATGAACTTATTGTGAAATATGGTTTGAATAAACAGGACGGTACTGAACTTAGAAAAACAGATGACGCTCTTATGCTGAATTCTACTTATGGATTCAGAAAAGACACAGCTTCAAATTGGTATTATTCGGCTAAATTCAACTTCAATACGCAATTTACAAATGGGTACAACTACCCTAACAGAGACATTGCGATTTCGAAACCTTTTGCACCAGCGTATGTATTTTTAGGAGCAGGGGCAGAAAACTCAAATAAAAAGAAGAACAGAGTATTTTATTTCTCTCCTATTACTTTAAAGACTACTTTGGTATTAGATCAGGACTTAGCTAATCAGGGATCTTTTGGTGTTAAAAAAGCCATTTACGCTCCTGATCCGATGGATCCTAACAGCCAGATTTTAATTGAAAACGGACAGAAAATAAAAGCTGAATTTGGTATTTTATTGACCGGATATATGAAAAATGAAATTTATAAAAACATTTTTTATGAGAACAGACTGAGTTTATACACTGATTATCTTAACAAATTCGGGAATGTCGATATTGATTATGATACTCGTTTAGATCTTGTAGTTAATGCCTATGTAAAAGCAAACATTGGTATTCATTTGGTTTATGATGACGATATCAAAACTAAAAAAGATGTTATTGATCCAACAACGGGATCTACTTCTCAGGTAAATAACGGACCAAGAGCACAGCTAAGACAAGTTCTCGGTGTTGGTCTTGTATATGCTTTTCAATAATAAAAATAGCACTCTATACTAAACAAAAAAATAACACATAGAAACATCGTTTTTATGTGTTATTTTTTTTAGATCAAACAAAGTCGTTTTAATTCTTTTTTCGTCCGTTTATTGTTTCGAATAATTCTAGTGCATTTCCATCTGTTAGTAATGAAACATAATGGCAGATATGCAATAAACGTTCGTATAAATTATCTTTGTCTAACTGATGTTTTTCCGGCAACATTTTCAAAATCAGTTTATCGTAATTTGAAGCTGTTCCTTCGTATTTATTATTAAAAGCAGTTATAAATTTATCCAATAAAGTCTGGATGATTTGATAACCCACAATTTCTTTCTCGATAACCTCGCGGCTTTGATAGATTTTATCTACGCTTAAATTGATAATATCATTCATCTGAGCTTTGTATTTACTTTTATCTGTTAAGGCAAAAGGGAATTTTCCGGCAAGAATGGCTTCTTCGTTCTCAATAAATACATTTACAGCATCATTGATCAGAGTTCCTATTGCCAGAGCACGCAAATAACTGATTCTGTCTTCTTTTGTTGTTAAAGTTTTGTATTTCGCAACACCAATATTGTCTTTTACTAATTTGATTAAATATTCTAAAGCATAATCTTCAGATACCAAGCCTAGATTTATTCCGTCTTCAAAGTCGATAATTGTGTAGCAAATATCATCTGCAGCTTCTACTAAATAAGCTAAAGGATGTCTTTCAAAACCAATATCCTCTCCTGATTTATTGGTGATCATTCCCATATCTTTGGCTACTTCGCCAAAAAATGCCTTATCAGTCTGAAAGAAACCGTATTTTTTATCTGCAATTGCATTTGTTGGCTTTTTAGGCAAACTCTCTTTAGGATATTTCATAAAAGCACCTAAAGTGGCGTATGAAATTCGAAGCCCTCCTTCGATTCCTGGACGACTTGCTGTAAGAACCGAAAAACCGTTTGCGTTTCCTTCAAAATCAATTAAATCCTGCCATTCTTTGGCCGTTAACTGATCCTTGTATTTTAGTCCGTTTCCTATTGAGAAATATTCTCCAATTGCCTTTTCGCCAGAATGTCCAAAAGGCGGATTTCCAATATCGTGTGCCAAAGAAGCCGCAGCAACAATGGCCCCAAAATCATTCATATGATAACCGTGAACTTCTTTTAGATGCGGATATTTTTCTATTATTTTTTTTCCAACCAAACGTCCTAACGAACGTCCAACAACCGAAACTTCTAAACTATGGGTAAGTCTTGTATGTACAAAATCTGTTTTAGAAAGCGGAATAACCTGTGTTTTATCCTGTAGTGATCGAAATGCTGCCGAAAAGATAATTCTGTCATAATCTACCTCAAAACCCAGTCGGGTATCATCTTGTTCGACACGTAATCTCTTGCTCGTATCGCCTTGGCGTTTGAGTGATAAAAGTTGTTCCCAGTTCATTGTAATTTTAGATTGTAGATTAACTATTTTAGATTGATGATCTAAAACGTCAAAAATACATTTTATTTTAGGATTTTATCCAAACAAAATAGACTATCCCTGCATAATTAAAAGATAAATTTTTGAACATTCCTATTATTATTTTAAAACACAATGCTTTATTTGAGGATTACATTTTTAAAATATTTACCAAAAATAGTAAATGCTTCTGTTTTACTTTCTGCTGTTGGCGGTGCAGTATCTTTTAGTAAATACGGCATATTTAGTAATTCCCATTTTTGTGATCCTAATTGATGAAAAGGAATAATTTCAACACGTTCAACAGTTTTATAATGGATAAAATGTTGTCCCCATTCTTCCAGATATTCAGGTTGATCTGTCCAGCCGGGAACTAAAACATATCTTAACCACATTGGTTTTCCGGTAGATTCTCTATAGGCAGCAACTTCTAAGGTATTTTTATTGGTTAAACCGGTTAATTTGTGATGTATCTCGTCATTAATATGCTTTACATCCAACAATAAAAGATCTGTATTATCAAAAAGTTCCTGTGCCTGATGATTATTTAGTCTTCCGTTGGTGTCCAGACATGTATTAATGCCTTGTTCCTGCAGTAATTTAAAAAAATGAAGTAGTTTGTTTCTTTGAAGCAAAGGTTCTCCGCCGGAAACTGTAACTCCTCCGGTTTTACCAAAATAACTTTTCTGAAGAACAGCTCTTTTTACCAATTCTTCTATTTCGACCAAAGAACCTCCTTTGACATCTAGTTTATCTGGATTCTGACAATACAAACACCTAAACTGACATCCTTGTACAAATACTACCATCCTGATTCCTGGCCCGTCATGAGTACCAAATGTTTCAAGAGAATGTATTCTTAAATGATCGGGATCATCAATATTCAATTTTGCGGCTTCAATATCTTGTAATTGAAAATACATAGTTTCTTAAATGAAATTTAAATAATAATAACACGCTTGGTATAATTGTTTTTAACACATAGAAACATAGCTTTTTGTTTGCTTAAAAAAGGCGTTTCACTTATTTGAAACACACATAAGCTATCTATGTAAAAGAAATGAGGTAATTAACGCATGATACTAAGAAAGGAAATGTAGAAAACTTTAAAGGACATCCATTAATATAGAAACGTATCAAAATCAAATAATAAACAAAAGGCGACTTAAAGAAGATGTCAAGCAATATTTGAAAGTTGGAGACACCGTAAAATATCACTATTTAGTAGCCAATGTACCTTATGCTAAACGTAATTTTAAAATTGAAAATACAGATGCCGATAACACAAAAGTTAAACGAACATTAAAAAAAACATCTCAGATAGGTATCGATGTAAAAGAAGTATTAATCAAAAGTGGAATTAACACGATATAAGCAGTTGTTAATTATGAATTTAATGACAAAGAAAAAACCTCTATTACTTATACAGAAATTTTTGAGGTTAATGTGAATTAAACAAGAATCAAATTAAAGCGCTTTTCATAAGAGCCATAAAATCGGATAGGAGCCTAGGGATTAATTCCCTAGGCGACCTTCCACACCACCCGGCATACGGATCCGTACCAAGGCGGTTCTTAATTTACGATACATTTTAAGATAGA
>NZ_JAMZNK010000053.1 GCF_027980145.1 Flavobacterium azizsancarii
TAAAACGAAAAACGCTTATAACGGATATTTTTAAATCCTGTTATAAGCGTTTTTTATTGTCTAAAAAATAAACCTGATCAAAAATAAGGGATGTTTTTCAGTGCCCTCAAAAAATCAAAAGGGCTTTTTTTATGGTCATTTATTTCCTAAACTTTATACCGTTTGAAATAAAAACCAATTGTCAACGTCTTTTCTGAACAACCCCTACTTCTATTTTCCATTTATTTATTTCTCTAAACAATCAATCTATTCATAAAAGTTTTCCTCTTTTTTAGTATGCATAATGGACATTTTTTTTAACCAAAAAGTAAATTATGAATACAAACGTTATAAATTGACTGCTTTAAAAGTGGCTTTTTTCTTTCTTTTTTGATTTGATAATTAAAATAAGTATAAATCACAAATTTGATCTTATTATCAAAGAATTTAATTCTTCTCTGCTTTACAAAATACAACAAAAATAATACTTGGCGCATTCTAAACCCATTATGTAATAAATTGCATTTAGTGTAATTTATTACATAATAACCATTTTATAGCGCAAAAAATTACTATTTTAATTTTTAATAGTGAATTTTATTACATATTTAAGAAATTAAACTTATTTTTATGCAATCGATTACAAATTAACCAATTGATTTCGATATACAAAAAACCACAAAAAACTTTATTAACTAAAAAAACCACAATTATGAAAAAAAACCTACTTATTATGACTTGTCTGCTTCTTTGTTCGCAAATATGGGCACAGCAAGTAACAATTAATGAAGCATCAGGATGGCTAGAATCAGCCTTTGTAAAATGGCAACCTGTTAGCAACGCACAATCGTACAATGTTTATTACACAGGAAATGGTTTGGTTGACAAAAAAATAGACGACCAACTTATCAGAAGCTACGGTTCTTACTACAGAGCTGATGTTCCGGGTCTTAAAGCTGGAGCCTATACCATCAAAGTAAAACCTGTTATCTCAGGAACTGAAGGATCAGGATCTACCACAAGCAATTTAAATGTTTTAGCCCAAGACCGTAATGGGTTTGCTTTTGATGGAGGCAGAGTTCCTGGTGGTTATAATGCAGATGGAACCCCAAAAACTGGTGCCGTAATTCTCTACATTACACCAAATACCAAGAACACAATATCGATGGACATAACAGGTGCAAGTTCTAATCCGTGTGTTGGTTTGCAAAATATTCTTTATGCCATAAAAAAAGGAAAAGATACTCGTCCGTTTATCATACGCCTAATCGGGAATATTACCGATATGACCGTAATGGAAGGTGGAGATATCGTCATTGAAAACTCTAATAATGCCTCTAGCTATATTACTATTGAAGGAGTTGGAACAGATGCCGTTGCTAATGGATGGGGAGTACGCCTTAAATCGGCTTCAAACATTGAAGTAAGCAATCTAGGTTTTATGAATTGCGATAGTACTGCCGGAGATAATGTTGGAATGCAACAGGACAATGATCATATTTGGGTACATAACTGTGATTTGTTCTATGGAAACGCCGGCAGCGATGCCGATCAGATAAAAGGAGATGGTGCACTGGATAATAAATCATCGACTTATATCACATTATCGTACAACCATTTTTGGGATAATGGCAAAGCAAGTCTTTTGGGATTGAGCGAAGGAACTACAACCGGTTTATATATTACGTATCATCACAACTGGTTTGATCACTCAGACTCGCGCCATCCTCGTGTTCGTTATTATTCTGCACATGTTTACAATAATTATTATGATGGTGTTGCAAAATATGGCGCAGGATCAACGATGGGATCTTCTCTTTTTGTAGAAGGAAATTATTTCCGCAACAGCAAAAACCCAATGATGACTTCTTTACAAGGAACTGATATTTGGGATCAAACTAACCAGGTAAACAATCCCGGAACAATGGGGACTTTTTCAGGTGAAGCAGGAGGAACTATAAAAGCTTTCAACAATACTTTTGATGCCGATATTGCGACAAACAGCATGCGTTTTGTAGCCTATGGCGATACAAATCCTTTATACAATATTTCAGGAAAGATTAGCTCTACAACAGATTTTGATGCTTATGTAGCAACTTCAAGAGCCGAGGTTGTGAGCAGTAATGTTAAATCTAAATCCGGAGCAAACACCTATAATAACTTCGACACCAACGTTGCCTTATATGTAAAAAATTTAGTGATAGACCAGCCTGCTGTTGCCAAAACAAAAACAACTCAATATGCAGGACGCGTTTCCGGAGGAGATTTAAAATGGACATTTGATAATAGTATTGACGATAAGTCTTCTCTTGTTATTGCAGCATTAAAATCTGCACTTACGAATTATACCGGAACATTAGTTGCTGTTCAGGGTGAAGGCACTCCGCCAGCAAGCGGTCAAACACTTAACTCTACTTCAAACAACAGTCAGACAGTAGCAAGCGGAACTGCAATAAGCTCAATCGTTTTTACTTGGGGAGGCAGTGCTACAGATGCAACAGTAACAGGATTACCTGCATCAGGAATTAGTTTTGTAAAAAATACTTCGGCAAAAACGATAACGATTACTGGAACTCCAACTGCTACAGTATCTTATTCTGTTGCTACAATAGGAACTGGAACAGCAGCTACAGGATCAGGTACAATTACAGTTGCAACAAATAATCCTGGTACAGATCAGAATCATAATTTTACAACTTCCGGAAAAACGAGTACATTTTATAGTATTACGGGAAGCATGAATTCTTCTGCCGGATCTGTAACGTATGCAGGATTAACTTTAACCGAACGTTTAAAAATCGAATCAAGTACATCAATTACCTATACAACGACAGCTGCTTCGACATTGACTTTAGTATTTGATTCTAATTTTACAGGAACAGTTAAGGTAGACAATGTTTCCTACACCGCTACTGCAGGAATAGTTACAGCTTCAATTGCTTCTGGCTCGCACACCATTACCAAAGGATCTGTTGCCAATTTGTTTTATATAAGTACAAAATATGGTAGCAATACATCGAGAATGGCTGCACAAGCAGCCCAGAGCGAAGAAGTAACTGAAACGCAAAAAACAGTTCTATATCCAAATCCTGTGACTAATACTTTATACTTATCAAATTCAATACAAAAAGTAGAACAGATTTTAGTCTATAATATCTCGGGGATATTAGTTAAGAGTACAGGAAAAGATATAGAAAGCATCGACCTCACTCAACTGATTCCAGGTACTTATCTAGTAAAAGTAAATACTAGTAACGGTTCATTTAACCAAACAATTTTAAAGAAATAAACTCCTATCTATAGTAAAAGGCTTCCAAAAAATTGGAAGCCTTTTTTATATCAAAATTTAAAATCAAATTTTACAAATCAAATTTGATCCCTTGTGCCAAAGGCAAACTAGTCGTATAGTTGATTGTATTGGTCTGACGGCGCATATAAATTTTCCAGGCATCAGATCCTGATTCACGTCCTCCGCCGGTTTCTTTTTCGCCACCAAAAGCACCACCAATTTCAGCTCCTGAAGTTCCGATGTTTACGTTTGCAATTCCACAATCAGAACCTGTAACAGATAAAAATCTTTCGGCTTCACGCAAATTATTCGTCATAATAGCTGATGATAATCCTTGTCCTACTCCATTTTGAATTTCGATAGCATTATCAACATCGCCAGAATATTTAATTAAGTATAAAACCGGAGCAAATGTTTCGTGCTGTACAATAGCAAATGAGTTTTGAGCTTCAGCTATTGCTGGTTTTACATAGCAGCCACTTTCGTAACCTTCACCCGAAAGCACTGCACCTTCCACAAGAATTTTACCGCCTTCGGCAACTACTTTGTTCAATGCAACAGCGTACATTTCGACAGCATGCGTATCAATTAGCGGTCCAACGTGATTGTTTTCATCAAGCGGATTTCCAATTCTTAATTGCTTATAAGCCGCTACTAAAGCGTCTTTTACTTTATCATAAATACTTTCGTGAATGATTAAACGACGTGTAGATGTACAACGTTGTCCAGCAGTTCCTACTGCTCCAAAAACAGCGCCAATGACGGTCATTTTAATATCAGCATCCGGAGTAACGATAATAGCATTATTCCCTCCAAGTTCTAATAATGATTTTCCTAAACGTCCCGCAACAGCCTGTGCAACGATTTTTCCCATTCGGGTTGAACCTGTAGCAGAAATTAACGGAATACGGGTATCAGCTGTCATCAATTCTCCTATTTGATAATCTCCATTAATCAAACAAGAAATTCCTTCTGGCAAATTATTTTCTTTAATAACCTGTGCGATAATATTTTGACAAGCAATTCCGCAAAGGGGTGTTTTTTCAGAAGGTTTCCAAACGCAAACGTCTCCCGAAATCCACGCTAAAGCAGTATTCCAGGACCAAACTGCCACCGGGAAATTGAATGCCGAAATAATCCCTACCACTCCCAAAGAATGATATTGTTCGTACATACGGTGTCCGGGTCTTTCAGAATGCATAGTTAATCCGTGCAATTGACGCGATAAACCAACTGCAAAATCACAGATATCAATCATTTCCTGAACTTCACCATAACCTTCCTGCAAGGATTTCCCCATTTCGTAAGAAACCAACTTACCAAGAGCTTCCTTGTTCTCACGTAACTTTTGCCCAAACTGACGAACAATTTCTCCACGTTGTGGGGCAGGAATCAAACGGAAAGTTTTGAAAGCTTCTGTTGCTGCCTGCATTACTTTTTCGTAATCCTGAGGTGTTGACATTTTTACCGAAGCAATTAATTTTCCGTCAACCGGAGAAAAACTATCTAAAACTTCTCCTGTAGAAAAGTTTTCAATTCCTGTTGATGTTCCTTCATTGATCAATTTAATGCCCAATTTTTCCAGAGCCTCATTCATTCCAAATTGCGATGCTATTGTTGTCATTGTAACTTTTTTAGTTAAAATTGTTATATTTATATGTAAAGATATTGTTTCAAATTGAATTAAGCCACAAATTATAATAATGAATCTTACATCAATTCATTCGTTTTTTTCTTCTGATTAGTAAAATCAAAATTATTATGAGAAAAAGAACAACTACAACTGATAACGTATAGATTATTAAAATCTTTCTTTTTAAACTTTCTTCGAAAGAATTTTTAACTAAATCTATTTGATATTCAATATTATTTTGAAACTTAATAATTCTTATTTCGCCACGGTTTTTTATATAACTCTGATGCAATTCATTTAAAATAAGTAACTCGCTTTTTGCTACATTCTCTACTAAATCTGTTCTTGAACAAAGAGAGCAACTGAGCACTTGTCATCTCCTTTAGTATAAATTAAATATTCATGTCCAGTACTAAAAACAAAATCACAAGCCGCAGTATCTACATACAATATTGTTCTATACTCTCTATTTGGATAAACGTCTTCTTTAAATGTCTTCTTTATTTTAAATGTAAATGAATACACCTTTTCTCCATAAGTACCATAAAGTAAACTATCTACTTTAACTACTTTGCCAATAAAAACCTGATTGGCAATTTTCCAGTTTTTTTCAATCGAAGGTTTCTCAGCACAATCACAACAATAAGCGTTTGAAGTAATTAAACCCAATAGTAAGATCAAAAAGAACTGCTTCATATTTATATTCTTTTATAGTTGAAAGTAAATTTAGGGTTAATTAATAGCAATTAGAAGAAGATACAGCAATTTATTCGGCTTAATTGATGAAATTTGTAGCCACAAAATTATTTAAATATGTCTGTTTTCAATCGCCTTTTGATTTGTTTCGTTTTAATTTCTGTAAATGCATTTTCTCAAAAAGATCAAAAAGCTTCGTTTCAGGTTGTTCCGTTGGGAATAAAAGGCGGAATCGACGAAAAAAATCTTTCGGCTTATTTAGTTGCCCCAACAAACACGAATGATTTCATTGCTTTGGATGCGGGAACGATAAATGCCGGAATCGAAAAAGCAATTGAAAACAAAGTTTTTAAAGTTTCGACAAGCGAAGTTTTAAGAAAGTATATCAAAGGATATTTTATTTCGCACGCGCATTTAGATCATGTTTCGGGATTGATTATTAACTCTCCTGCAGATTCTTCGAAGACGGTTTATGCCACTGAAAAATGTATGGAGATGATGGAAAATCATTATTTTAATGATGAAACCTGGGCTAACTTTGGAGATAAAGGTCCCGGAACTCCATTGAAAAAATATCATTTTCAGACTTTAAATATTGGCGAAGAAACTCCAATTACGAATACAGCCATGACGGCGAAAGCCTTCCCGTTAAGTCATGTGAATCCGTTTGAAAGTACTGCATTGCTAATTAAAAATGGAGAATCGTATGTGCTTTATTTAGGAGATACGGGACCTGACGCTGTAGAAAAAAGTGATAAACTAAAATCGCTCTGGACAGCGATTGCTCCTCTTGTAAAAAGCAAACAATTAAAAGGAATTTTTATTGAAGTTTCGTTCCCAAATGAACAACCTGATCAATTTTTGTTTGGACATTTAACGCCAAATTATTTGATGAAGGAACTTCACACGTTAGAAGATTTATCAGGAAAAGGAACTTTGAAAGGTTTCAATATTATTGTTACACACTTGAAACCACCAACCAAAAATATTATCAAACTTAAAGAACAATTGCAAAAGCAAAACGATCTTGGATTGAAGATTATATATCCGGAGCAAGGGAAAAGATTTGAGTTGTAAATCTGACTAATTAGCCACAGATTGCACAGATTAAACGGATTTTCATTCGTTTGAATGGGTCAAATACGTTGTTGCAAAATCAATTATTCTCTCGGATTTTTTTCTAAAGAACTCATAACCGTAATTTTGTCAATTTCGACCGAAGGGAGAAATCACATAAAGTAGCTCCTCAACAGTGTGTATCCCGCGTGTGATTTCTCCCTTCGGTCGAAATGACAAAAAATTGTTGAAATAACAAAAATATTTTTTTTAGTCTCTTAAATAATCTTTTTACTTCTCAACTCCTCCAGCATTTCTTCATGAGTTATATAATCCCCATTTTCAAAATCACGTTTACCCTGTTCTATATCTGCCTTTAATTCCTTCAAAAAATCTTCTTCATTGGGATTATTTACAATAATATCTTTCATGTTTTAATCTATTAAAATTCTTTCTATATGATTTCTCAAATTATAATATAAGTTCTATTTACATTGATGCCTTAGCCCTGATAGAAGTGGAAATCCTTTTGTGCCGGTGTTCGGCACAAAAGATTGGAACGGATAGCGGGAAATAGCTCCCAAAAAATAAAACTCCGCATAAGTTCTATTCTAAAACTTTATTCTAATATAATATAATACCTAACAGGTTTTAAAAACCTGTTAGGATATGCTGAATCAATCTACTACTTCTTCGCTACAAATCTAGGATCAGATTCCATTACAGTTCCGCAATTATCACAAGTTCTCAATTCCTCTGAATTATAGAAATGTTCGAAATGTGGCAGGAAATCTTTTTCGATATTATGCAATTCAAAAAATACTTCATAGAGTTTATGATTGCAATTGTCGCAATGCCAAAGCAATCCGTCTGTATATCCTTTTCCGGCGCGTTTGCGCTCGATTACCAAACCTATTGAGCCTTGGGAACGAACTGGAGAATGTGGGATTTTAGCAGGATGCAGATACATATCTCCGGCATTAAGTTCCATTTCTTTACGTTCGCCATCTTCCTGAATTACGACTTTTATGCTTCCTTCGAGTTGGTAAAAAAGCTCTTCGGTTTCGTTGTAATGATAGTCTTTACGGGCATTTGGCCCCGCTACAATCATCACGATATAATCGCCGGAATCTACGTAAAGGTTTTTATTTCCAACTGGTGGTTTTAGTAAATGACGGTTTTCATCGATCCATTTATTCAGGTTGAAGGGTTTTGCTATTGACATTTTTAGTGGTACTGGGTTTCTATGACGCTAAGTTAAGGAAAAAGTTTCTTGTAAAGGCGCACAGCAGTGCGTCTCAGTTGCTTTTACAAACTTTGAGTTAGAAGCACTGCTGTGCGCCTCTACAATTGCTTTTCTTTTATCAAATAAATATAAACTGGAAAATGATCGCTAAAACCAACTTCGGTTAAACTGTGCCGTAATGGATATCCTTTATATTGTCCTGAAGTCTGAACAAGAAAAGGCTTATTGAAAATGCCTGCTTTCCAATATTTAAAGCTAGAGAAATCGGGTTGTATAAGAGATTCAGTAATTATAATCTGGTCGAAAATATCCCAGGAATCCCTAAAGGCAATCGTTCCCATACCTTTATTTGCCATTTCTTCAAACGGATTAAAAACTCCAAATTCAGGAACTTCACTCTTTTTTGCCTTTGCGCCCAGAGCTACTTTGACAGTTCGGTTAAACGGACCATCATTTAAATCTCCCATTGTAATCACTTTGGCATTTGGATTTATGCGTTGAAGCGAATCGATAATTCTTCTGTTTAAATTTCCAGCTGCTTCACGAAACGGACTGCTTTTCTTTTCGCCTCCTGATCTCGATGGCCAGTGATTGACTATAATATGTATCTCTTCGTCTTCGAGAAATCCAGTAATCAAAAGCTGATCTCTTGTAAAAATCCTATTTTTATTCTCTGTTTTAATTTCGAGATCATCATCTATTTCTTCTTTTTTCTCCTCTTTTACAATTGCATTATTTTTATAGAGATATAAAGGAATATTAGAATACGAAGTTGGTTTAAAATATTTCTTTTGATATAATAATGCCACATCGATTCCACGTTTGTCCGGCGAATCAAAATGAATGATTCCATAATCAAGTTTTTGCAATTTTGGTTCTTTGACCAAGTCCTCCAGAACGCCGCGGTTTTCTATTTCAGAACCTCCAATTAATGTTGGCGCATTAGGATTCTCAGGAGTTCCTATCTCTGATAAAACTCGGGAAAGGTTCTTTAATTTCTGTTCGTACTTTTCCTTTGTCCAATGTTGTGCTCCATCTGGCGTCCATTCATCATCGTGTGTTGTTGGATCATTTATAGTATCAAAAAGATTCTCGAAATTATAAAAAGCTACTGTATGAATGGTGTACTTTTTAGACTGCGCTTGCAGGATTGACACAAAAAGAAGTGCAACAAAATAAAACTGAACTCTAATGAACTGCATAAACTTTACTATTTTAAAAAGTTCAATTTAAGCAAATTAATATATTTGTAAGATTTTTCTAATTATTTTATTTTTTAAAATCTCTATATTTGTTTATCATTAATAATGAATAAGCAAAAAACATGAAAGCGAGCCAACTTCAAAACTTCAAAAAACACTTTTCTTTTTGTAAGTTCCTATTTCTTATTTTTGCTCTACAATCATTCAACTGTCAATCCCAACAAAACATGATAACACCACCTTATTTACAAAAAGGAGATACTGTCGCTATTTTAGCCACTGCGAGAAAAAATATCGAAGACAATCTTAAACCAACAATCGATTTGTTGCACAGCTGGGGTTTGGAGGCTGTTGTTGGAACCACAATTGGACTTGACTTTAATCAACTGGCAGGAACGGATGAACAACGTGCTGCTGATTTTCAGCATCAATTAGATAATCCTAATATTAAAGCTATTTGGTGTGTTCGTGGTGGATATGGAACCGTACGAATGATTGATCTTCTGGACTTTACTAAGTTTAAGCAACACCCAAAATGGATTATTGGTTTTAGTGATGTTACTGTCTTACACAATCATTTGAACACTATGGGCTATAAATCGATTCATGGTGTAATGCCTGTGACGATACCGCGTGCTACTCCAGCCGCCATTAGTTCAATGAAATCAAGCTTATTGGGCGAACCGTTATCTTATACTATTGCTCCGGACAAAATGAACCGTTTTGGGAAAGCAACCGGCGAATTAGTGGGCGGAAATTTATCTATTTTATACAGTTTGTTAGGTTCACCATCGGCTATAGATTGCAAGGATAAAATTTTATTTATCGAAGATCTGGATGAATATTTATATCATATCGATCGTATGATGATGAATCTTAGACGTAATGGTTGTATCGAAAACCTAAAAGGAATCATCGTTGGGGGCATGACCAAAATGAAAGACAACGAAGTTCCGTGGGGGAAAAATGCAGTTGAAATCGTCGATGACGTTACTAAAAAATACAATATTCCTGTAATTTTTAATTTTCCTGCTGGTCATATTCAGGACAATAGAGCTCTTATTATGGGAAGCACAATTTCTATTGATGTTAATTCGTCAGGAAGTACTGTTTCTTTTCAGAAATAATAATTTCCCGTTTTCTTCAAATTAAGAAGAATTAAAATACCACATAAAAATCTCAAAGACGCAAAGTCGCAAAGTTTTATTTAATTCTTTGCGACTTTGTGTATTTGCGCGCCAACTCAACTCACAAATGATAATTTAAAACTCACAACTAAAAGAATGGCTGAACATAATGACTTGGGGAAAAAAGGCGAAGAACTAGCTGTAGAATTTCTTCAGAAAGACGGTTATACAATTTTGGATAGAAACTGGACTTTTCAAAAGGCTGAGATTGATATTATTGCCCAAAAAGAATCCATTTTGGCTATTATTGAAGTTAAAACCAGATCGAGTCTGGATTTTGGTTTACCACAGGATTTTGTCAAACCAAAAAAAATTCAGCTACTTGTTAAAGCAGTAAATGCCTACATAAACGATAGGGAAATAGATTTTGATGTAAGATTTGACATCATCGCCATTCACAAAAACAACGAATCATTTGCTATTGAACATCTTACAGATGCTTTTTATCACTTTTAACATAATTTTCTATTGTTATATTTGTAACAAATTGTTTTTTTATTTATATTTGCGCAGATTTATAACACCCCTATTAACTAAACCAACACAATCAAGTTACAAAAAAAAAGAAAAAAAGCTATGAAAACTGTTTCTTCAATCGTCGAAAATTACATCAAAACAAAACCTTTTTTATTAAATGCGCTATCGCTTGGAATCATCAACCTGACGTCGCTTTCCCGGAACATTATGACCGAATTGGAAAGTGAATTTGGCAAAGAAGTGAAACAAGGTGCTGTTGTAATGTCATTGAAACGACTCACAGAAGAATTAGACTTTAAGCTGAACCATAAAATCAATAAAGTAATTAAGAATATTGGCGAGATTACAGTTCGATCTGAATTGACAGATTACACTTTTGCAGCTTCTGAAACTGTTTTAAACAAACAAGCTGATTTAATTTCTGATATTAACGCTTTATCTGATATTTTTTATACCTCATCCCGTGGCGTAAATGAAACTAATATCGTGGTGAGCAGCAGCGTAAATCATTTAGTTGAGAAGCATTTTATACGTGAAAAACTAATTCAGAAATTAGATAATCTGGCTTCAATTACAGTAAAATTACCAAAAGAAAATATCGTTGTTCCCGGAATTTACTATTTCATTTTTCAACGTTTGGCGTGGGAAGGAATTATCATAAACGAGGTAATTTCGACTTCTAACGAGTTTACTATTTTAGTTGGAGAAGATCAGGTTGATGTAGCTTTTAAAGTAATTAAAGACTTGAAAAACTAATTCTACTTATATAATGCTACAAAGAATCAATATCAATTCTTAATATTATACAATCCTTTTATCATTTCTGCAAAAGAAAGATAAAAGGATTTTTTTTGTTTTCAATTATAAAATCGACCTTCGTCATAATCTCCAATAAGAATATTCTCAACAAATCAACACCTGAATGATTTATTTTTAAAATATAAGTTAGAAATAAACTAGCTTAACAACACGCCATTTCCCAAGACCTTTGGTACTATCTTACATAAAATTTATTAAAAAAAATAGAATTAAGTTTTTTTTAATAATATTTGTTGCGAATAATATTTTTATATATTTGCTAACCAGTCAAGAAATCAGAGTACCAATTTTGATAGTATCATAATATAATTAGATTTAAATACGGACTAATTAAATTAATGTCAGAAGCAAACAACCATAGCGAAAAATTATTGGTGAGTGAACTCAAAAATGGCAACGAAAAAGCATTTCGTCAACTTTTTGATTTATACCATCAGGATATTTACGGTTATAGCATCAGTTTGTTAAAATCAAAAGAAGCGGCTGAAGAAAATGTTCAGGATGTTTTTATGAAAGTTTGGCTGCATCGTGAAAACTTAAACCTGGAACAATCTTTTAAAGCGTACATTTTTACCATTGCCAGAAATCAGGCCTTTAATTTTTTGAATAAAGCGGCAAATGATGCATTGCTAAAAGAAGAGATTTTTTATGAAAGTCAGAAATCTCATGAATATGGTGATTACTCTATTCGGGAAGCAGATTGCAAAAAGCTTAGAAAACAAGCTATGAGCCAACTGCCTCCAAAACGAAAGCAAATTTTTAAGATGTCCCGAAAGAAGGGAATGAGTTACGAAGAAATAAGTCAGGAACTCGGCATCTCTATCAATACAGTCAGGAACCAAATGAGTAAAGCATTAGAATCAATGCGAGTCTTTTTTCAGGTTCATGATGAAATTATCTAAACCAAAAAACCATTTTAACCATTAAAATCACTCTTCCCGGGTGATTTTTTTTGCTTAACCGCGAAAACTTTTGCAAAGATGCTTTCTTTCTGTCAGTTCGAGCGGAGTCGAGAACAACGTTTGTATAGCACTCAATCTTTTTAACTCGAAATTTCGAAAATATTGTCCTCCCGACCAGAGAGAAATCCGCAAAGAAAAGCCAATTGTCGTCGAGTTTCCAGTGTGATCTCTCCCTCTGGTCGAGATGACAAAACGGAAGGTGAATGCCAAACCAGACAGGTTTCTAAAACCTGTCGGGTTTAGTCAAAGACAGGCAAATTGTTGTCGAGTTTCTAGTGTGATCTCTCCCTCTGGTCGAGATGACAAACTGAAGGTGAATGCCAAACCAGACAGGTTTCTAAAACCTGTCGAGTTTAGTCAAAGAAAAGCCAATTGTTGTCGAGTTTCTAGTGTGATCTCTCCCTCTGGTCGAGATGACAAAACTGAAGGTGAATGCCAAACCCGACAGGTTCTTTAAACCTGTCGGGTTTAGTCACGTTGCGGAAGTTCCTTGTTCCTCGAAATGAAAGCACCTCATTTATCATCAAAAAATAAAAATAATTTTAAAACTAATTTTCATCAATAAACTCAACAAAATCAGCACTTACCGAGTTTTACTACTACAATAATCAGGCTCATAAATGTTAAAATTTAAAAATTTACAATGTTAGAGTAGTACTCAACTTGTTTTCAACTGTATTATATAAAACCCAGACCTAAAATCAATTCGTAATGAATTCAAATTCTGAAATGCACGGCCTTTTACAAAAGTTTGTTTTGAACCAATGTACACCCGAAGAAACAAACGAGGTAATTGCGTATTATAAAAAAAATAAACTTACTGATGATTTTCCTTCGGTAGAAGATATTCAAAATCTACTTACCGAAATGCCAAAAATGGATCAGCAAACTGCAAACTCTATTTTTGACTCTATTTTAGCAACTTCACAAGAAAATGAAACTGTAATAGAAATTGCGCCTCAAAAATCAAATTTCAGAAAATACATTTCGATTGCCGCTTCTGTTGTTGTTTTACTAGGAATTGGTCTTGCTTATCAAAAAGGTGCTTTCACGACTAAAAAAGAAACTAAATTCGACTTTAAAAGCACTGATATTGTCTTGCAATTAGAAGATGGAAAAGTTCAGATCATATCTGAAAACAATAAAGTTGAAGTAAGAGATGCGGACGGAAATATCGTTGGAAACCAAGACGGAGATAAAATCGTTTACGATAACAATTCTGATTTAGAGAAAACAACTTATAACACTATTAAAATTCCTTACGGTAAAAAATTCAAACTAGAATTATCAGACGGAACATTGGTGCACTTAAATGCAGGGACTACTTTAAGATATCCTGTAAAATTTATAGCAGGAGAAAACAGACAGGTTTTTCTCGATGGTGAAGCTTTTTTTGATGTTGCAAAAGACGCAAAGCATCCTTTTATTGTAAATGCTGACGCCTTGAATGTACGTGTTCTTGGAACTCATTTTAATGTTTCTAATTATCCAGAAGATGCTGTAACAGATGTTGTTTTAGTCGAAGGATCTGTTGGAATGTATCGCTCAAACGAAGAATTCGATGCTGCTAAAAACACGATCTTAAAACCTGGCTTCAAAGGAAGCTTCAACAGAGAAAATGCTCTTATCTCTACCAAACCTGTCATCACTGATATTTATACTTCATGGATCAACGGCGGCCTGACTTTTAGAAATATGACATTCAAAAATATCATCACAAAATTAGAACGACGCTATAATGTTACTATTATCAACAAAAATGAAAAACTGGCGAATGAAAAATTCAATGCAAGTTTCAGCGATGAATCAATCGAGAAAGTAATGAGCTATTTTGATGACATCCATGGCATTAATTACACCATAAAAAACAATCAAATACTAATTAAATAACCACTAAAACCAATGAAAAAACATGAAAGAATAAAAGTACAGGAATAAAAAAATCGGAAAGAGCTACGAACAATTTCCGATTTACTAAGTGATTGAATATAACGAATTAACTACAATCAATTAACAAAATTATGAAAAAAAAATCAAAGAATACTGGGTTTCTATACCGAGTGTTCCAAAATGACCTAAAATTGAAATTAACTACACTACTTATTTTGGTCGCCATGTTTAATATCAGAGGGAATACTTATGCTCAAAAAACAAAAGTAACCCTTGAATTGAACAATTCAACAATCGAAAAGGTTATTGAGACCATTGAACAAAAAACGGATTTCAGGTTTATTTACAAACTAAGTGACATTGATCTTGATCGTGTTATTTCTATTTCTGTAAAGGACCAAAATATCAATATTGTTTTAGACAAACTCTTTAAGGGAACTCCAACAGAGTTTAAAGTTCGGGACACTCAGATTATCTTAAAAAAGCCAGAACTGAAAACACAAAGCATTCCTTATCAAAAACAAACTGTTACCGGAATCATTACTGATGAAAATGGCCTGCCTTTACCGGGAGCCTCAGTTAACGAAGAAGGAACAAAAAACGGAATGGTGACTGATTTTGACGGGAAATACAAACTTACTGTTGAAAGCAGTGCTTCTGTAATTATCGTGTCTTTTGTTGGTTATAAAGAAAAAAAGGTAGTGGCCAGCCAAAGCGTTATCAACATTCAACTCGTTCCTGATGCCACAGATTTACAGGAAATTGTGGTTGTAGGATATGGTTCTACGGCCAGAAAAGATGTAACGGGAGCCGTTTCTTCAATTGCTGCTAAAGATATGAATCAGGGTGCGATCGTAAACCCTTTACAATTGATTGCAGGAAAAGCTGCCGGTGTAAACATTACTCAGATTGGTAGTGAGCCAGGTTCAGGACCAAGCGTTCGTATTCGTGGTATCTCTTCTTTAATTGGAGGAAATGATCCTTTGGTAGTCGTAGATGGAATTCAGGGAAACATGGATTTGTTAAATCAGGTTCCTCCAAGCGAAATTGAAAGTATTGATGTTCTTAAAGATGCTTCGGCTACGGCTGTTTACGGTTCCAGAGGTGCACCCGGTGTGATCATTATAACAACAAAAAAGAATAAAGCAGGAAAAACAACCATGGAATATATAGGCTCTACTTCTATCGATTTTATCCCCAAAAAACTCGATATGCTAGATGCCAACCAATGGTGGGCAACTGCTCAAAGTGTGGGTGTTCCGGCTTCTGCAAACCACGGTTCAAATACTGATTGGTACAATCTTTTGACACAAACCGGAATTACCCAAACGCACACGCTTTCTTTTGGCGGCGGAACTGATAAATTTAATTACAGAGCTTCTCTAACAGCGATTTTGCAAGACGGAGTGGTAATTAATTCCAGTAACCAAAAATATATTGGCCGTATTCAGGCTACGCAATTGGCTCTTGATGACAAATTAAAACTAACTTTTAATTTAAACACAGGAGTAAATAATGTAACCAATAGTATTGGCGAGGTAGGAACTGTTTCTTATAAATCAAACCTGATCACCAATTCATTATTGGCAAGACCAACTGATCCTGTTTTTAATACGAACGGAACCTATTATACAGATCCAACTGTATTTCAGTATTTAAATCCTTATGCAGTTGCTCAGACCGCTACGAATGAGAGACAAAGTGATAATTTATTTGGAAGTTTAAAAGCTGAATTGGATTTAGGTAAAGGTTTTTCTGCAAACTGGTTTGGAAGCTGGAGAAAAACAAATACCACTATTGGATATTTCATGCCTGCAGCATCAACAGACGCACTTGCAGTAGATCAAAAAGGATATGCTAATATTAAAAATGAAAGACAAAACGAAAAATTAACCAATATAAGCCTTAATTATAAAAGAACTTTCGGGATTCACACTTTCAATGCATTGGCATTATACGAGTGGCAAAGTCAGGCTTATCAGGGAAATTATGCTCAGGCAAGAGGTTTTATAAACGATAAAACTACTTACAACGCATTACAATTTGGAGATTTTTCGAAAGTACAATCTTCTGATATTTCTTCTTATAAAAACGACAGAACTTTAGTTTCGTATTTAGGAAGATTAAACTACTCTTTACTAGATCGTTATTTACTTACAGCAAGTATCAGACGAGACGGTTCATCTGTATTTGGTGCCAACAACAAATGGGGAAATTTCCCGTCAGCATCTGTGGCATGGCAAATTAATAAAGAGTCATTCATGGCAACTCAAACTTTATTTAGTGAACTAAAATTACGTGTAGGATACGGAGAAACCGGTAATCAGCAAGGTCTTTATCCACAAACTTCATTATCGTTAGTAGGAAGTGCAGGAACTACTTATTTTGGAGGAATGCCTATTACGAATTTCAACATTACTCAAAATGCAAATGCTGATTTGAAATGGGAAACAAAAAAACAAACCAATATTGGTCTTGATTTCGCCCTTTTAGACAATAGACTAAGAGGTAGTGTAGATGTTTATGATTCTAAAACCGAAAACTTATTGTTTGATTATACCGTACCTCAACCTCCTTATCCTTATAATCAAATAAAAGCAAACGTAGGAAGCATTTCAAACAAAGGTCTGGAGATTGCTCTTGCCTATGATGTTATTAAAACAGAGAACAGCACACTAACATTAGCCGGAAATGTATCACTCATGAAAAATGAGGTACTTAATTTAAGTGGCAGTATTAATGGCATTCCTTTAAACACAGATTATGTAGGCTGGGGAGCGGCAAACTCTTATTTAGTACAAGGAAAACCAGTTGGTGCATTTTATATCTTAGAACATACCGGCAAAAATGACAATGGTGTTGAAACAGTAAAGGATCGTGACGGAAATGGTGTTATTGATCAGGGTGTTAAAAGTCCGGATCGTTACTACGCAGGTTCAGCATTACCAACTTATACTTTTGCATTTAACCCTTCTTACAGGTACAGAAACTTCGATGCTTCTGTGTTAGTAAGAGGTTCAGGAGGAAATAAGATCTACAACGCACTGAATCAAAACTTAAGCATGCTGGAGAACACGGGTAAATCGAATGTTTTAGAAAGTGCAGTTGATAAGGGAATTCACTCGTCTCCGTATGGATCTGACTTATGGTTAGAAGATGGTTCATTTGTACGTTTAGAAAATGTTACTGCAGGATATACGTTCCGTTTTACAGATAAATATGTAGACTCTATCCGACTTTCACTTACAGGAAACAATTTATTACTGATTACTGATTACTCAGGTCTTGATCCGGAATTGAATATTAGCGGAAGTGGTAAAACTGAAGACAACTTTGGTGGTGACAGAGGAATTTACCCTCGTACAAGAAGTGTTGCATTTGGTCTGACTGTAAAATTTAAATAGTAAAAGAGATGAAAATTAAAAATATACTAATAGCAGGAAGCGTTTGTTTCCTTGCCCTTTTTGGATGTTCAGACATTAGCGAAAATGTGTACGACAAATATCCGGCTGACGAATTTTATGGCACCCCTGAAGGAGCCAATATTGCCCTTGCAAGTGTTTATGCCGAAATTCCGGGTGACTTTCAACGTAACAATATACCCGGCGTAGGTTACGCAGGAGCTGATAATGGCTGGTATGACATGAACTGTATGTCATCTGATGAACAAGTGATTCCGCATAGAAATACCGGAGACTGGCAACAAGATTTTGCCCGTTTGCACAAACACGAATGGCTGCCAACAGATTTTATCATTAATAATACCTGGAACTGGTTGTACAAGTCCGTTTTCAATGCAAATTTAGCAGTTCAGTTATTAGAAAAATCAAATGCCGAAGCTTCAAAAATTGCTGAAGCAAAAGTATTACGTGCTTTCTTTTATTATTTATTGATTGATGATTTTGGTGATGTTCCATTTTTTACTGATAATAATATTACAGTAGATAAAATTCCGCAATCAAGCCGTAAAGAAATTTACAGCTTTATTGTAAAAGAATTAACCGAGAACGTAGAGCAGCTTTCCGGAACAAGAGGAGGAAACTATTACGGAAGATTCAATAAATGGGCGGGTTATACTTTATTGGCAAAAGTATATTTGAACGCACAGGTTTATACCGGAGAAGCAAAATGGAACGAATGTTTAGCGGCTTGTAACAAAGTTAGCGAAGGTGGTTTTACACTACATTCCGGAGCAGCAAATGCTTCTAGCCCGTTAGGAAATAAATATTATGAATTATTTGGAGATGTACTTCCTGAGGATGAAACCATTTTACCTATTTATGCAACTTTAGATATCGTTTCCCGTAATATCTATGCCGTTCGTAGCGTATATGGTCCGCATGGTACTGCTTTATTTGGAATGGCGGGTTGGAACGGAACTATTGTACCTAAGGATTTTTTCCTGAAATATGCCTTAAACGATATTAGAAGACAACAATTTTTAGTAGGCGAACAACCTGGAGGATACAATTATACACTTGAGGTAGCTTCTCTTGACAATCCGGGAGCTGATCCTCAGGCGGGAGTTCGTAATATTAAATTTTATCCTGCAGGAGCAAAAAGTGGCGGAGGAGCTTCAAATGACTTCCCAATTTTTAGATATGCTGACGTAATTTTAATGATGGCCGAATGTAATGCCCGTTTAGGGAATCCTGGTGCTGCAAAACCTTTTATAGATCAGATCAGGCAACGTGCCGGTTTAGATGCATTGGCTTCAAACCCAACTCTTGATGATATTTATAACGAAAGGGGATTCGAATTAAATTGGGAAGGTCACAGAAGACAAGATATGATTCGTTTTGACAAATTTTTATTGGCAAACGAATTCAGACCGGTATCTCCTGCTTACCGAAAGTTGTTCCCAATTCCAACATCTGCTTTAGATGCTAACAAAGGACTAAAACAAAATCCGGGTTACTAAAAACAAAACTATCATGAAAAAATATATCAATAAATTATTCCTCTTAGGGAGCGTGCTTTTTCTAAGCGCTTCCTGTGACAGTGAAGCCGAATTAACGACGCTAAAATCCGTAAGTTTTCCTTCTGCAATTGAAGTTTCTTCCAGTACATTGGTACTAACAGAAGATTCTGCTGACGATAATGTTTTACTTGTTTCCTGGCCAAAAGTAACATTCCCAATTGATGCGCCGGTTACATATGCCGTAGAATTTGATTTAATTGGTGATACCAGTGGTACTACTGCCTGGCAAAAAGCCAAAAGAATTGTGGTTGGCGAAGACGTTTTAAGCAAAGCTTTTATTGGTCTTGATTTAAATAAAATTGCCGTAGACTTAGGTCTTCCACCGGATGTTGCAGGAAAATTAGTTGTTCGTGTAGAAGCTGCAATGGATCGAAAAATCTATTCTGATCCTATCACGCTGACCGTTACACCTTATGAAAAAAGCGTTGTTTTTGGCGAGATTTATATGCCGGGAGCTTATCAGGGCGAATGGAATGTAGATACTGCTTTGGCTTTAACTGCAATTTCAAAAGGGATTTATCAGGGTTATGTAACAGTTCTTCCGGGTTATGGCCCCGTATTTAAATTAAATACTGGCAGAAACTGGGAACAATTTTATGGTGCAGGCGCCACAAATAATGACCTGAAAGACATGAGTACTACTGATTTTGCACTTCCTGGAGAAGGTTCTTATCAGATCAAAGTAAATTTAAATACTTTAAAATGGAGTTCTACTCCTTATGCCTGGGGAATTGTAGGTTCATCAACTCATGCGCCAACACCTGAAGATAAAGACTACGGATGGAATCATTCTATTCCGATGTCCTACAACCATGAAACTAAAACATGGAAGGCGACTGCCAACTTATTAGCAGGAGCCTTAAAATTCAGATTGAATGATAAATGGGATGTAAACTACGGACCTGCAGATCCTACAACAAATACCATTAACAAAGATAATGGTGGTGCTTATGATATTGGAGAACCGGGAACTTACGAAATTACCTTTACTATAAACGATGTCGATCCGGTATCAGCAGGATATCCTGCAACTGCGACTTGTACAATCGTTAAAAAATAATCTAAAACTACAATATAGTTTAGATTAGTTTGAGTGATACCTGCCTTTTTTGAGCGAAAGGCAGGCTATCTTAAAAAAAATAAAATAAAAAAATATGAAATCAAATATAAATATCATCTACACTTTAATACTTGCACTAGCATTTGTTTCGTGTAGTTCATCGGATAATAACGATTCAATTCCGGCTTCTCCTTATACACAGTATGGAACAGCATTCGAAAAAATGCCAAAAAAAGAAGATGCCATAATTTATCAGGTCAACATTCGTGCTTTTAGTGCCGCCGGAAACTTAAAAGGTGTTCAGGACAGGCTTACTCAAATTCAGGAACTGGGTGCCAATGTTATTTATTTAATGCCTATTTATCCTGTTGGAAAAGTAAAAGCTTCAGGAGAATTAGGCTCGCCTTATGCCGTGCAGGATTATAAAGCCGTAAATCCGGATTTTGGAACTTTACAAGATCTTCAGACTTTGGTCGAAGAAGCGCATAAAAAAAATATGGCTGTAGTGCTGGACTGGGTTGCCAATCATACCGCATGGGACAATCCCTGGATTACACAACATAAAAATTGGTACCAACAAGACGATAAAGGAAATATCATTATTCCGCCGGGAACAAGTTATAATGATGTAGCGCAATTGGATTTCAATAATACCGAAATGAAAAACGCGATGATCGATGCTATGGAATATTGGGTTTACAATGCCAACATAGACGGCTTTAGATGTGACTATGCTGACTTTGTTCCGCAAACCTTTTGGTCAGATGCGATTACGAAATTAAGAAGTATCAAAAAAAATCAAACCATATTGATGTTGGCTGAAGGATCTAAAGTAAATCACTTTGCTTCTGGTTTTGATTATACTTTTGGATTTAATTTTTTCAGCACTTTAGAAAAAGTTTTTAAAGAAGGTAAACCTGCTACAACAATTCAGGATTCTAATGCTACAGAATATGCCAACAATTACAATCCTGAAAACAAAGTTGTAAGATACACCAGCAATCATGACGTAAACCTTTCAGACGGAACTCCGCTTGAACTTTTTGGAGGTAAAAAAGGATCTGTTGCCACTTTTGTTGTTGCAGCATACATGAAATCTGTTCCAATGATTTACAACGGACAAGAAGTTGGGTATGACAAAAGGCTTAATTATTTTGCCAAAACTCCAATCGACTGGTCTGCCGCAGATGCATCTATGTTAGCCGAATACAAAAAAATTATCGCTTTTAGAAATGCCAGTAACGCTATAAAAACAGGAACTTTTACCGGATACAGCAGTGATGCCGTAAGCGCTTTTACAATGGTAAAAGATTCAGAAAAAGTTTTTGTTCTTTCTAATTTAACCAAAACTTCTGTAAAATACCTTGTTTCCCCTGCCCTAAAAGCAACATGGAAAGATGCTTTTACAGGAACTTCTGTTACTATTGGCAACGAAATTACATTACTTCCTTTTCAATATTTAGTATTGAAAAATTAATACCCACGCGACTTTAAAAAACAATATTAGATTTGCAAAAAACAAAAATAACATGAATTTTCAATCCCAAAAATCATTGCTTCACATCCGAAGCAAAAAATTAGCGTTACTTCTTTTTATTTGTGTCAATGCCGCATGGGTTCAGGCTCAGGAGATAACTTCACCTAATAAAAATCTTTCTTTAAAATTTGAATTAAAAGAAGGCGGAGTTCCGTCTTACCAATTATCATACAAACAAAAAGCAGTTATAAAACCAAGTTCTTTAGGTTTAGAACTTCAAAATTTACCTTCGTTTTTGGATGGTTTTACCGTTACAAATACAGCACAATCTTCTGTTGATGATTCATGGAATCCTGTTCTAGGTGAAGAAAAAACTATTAGAAACAATTACAACGAATTGGTTGTCACTTTGGCTCAAGCCAAAAACAACAACAGGTATATTCGAATTCGTTTCCGATTATTCAACGACGGATTGGGTTTTAGATATGAATTTCCGAAACAAAATGATTTAAATTA
Source organism: Flavobacterium azizsancarii (assembly GCF_027980145.1). Lineage (GTDB taxonomy): Bacteria > Bacteroidota > Bacteroidia > Flavobacteriales > Flavobacteriaceae > Flavobacterium > Flavobacterium azizsancarii. The sequence continues at coordinate 22,471 of NZ_JAMZNK010000053.1, forward strand.
TTTTGTTATTAAAGAGGAACGTACTGAATTTAATCTGGCCGGAAATCATAAAATTTTCTGGATTCCGGGAGATTATGATACCAATGAATATGCCTATACCACTTCGAAAATTTCTGAAGTTCCTTCGTTGATGAAAAAAGCTACTATCGAAATCAATTCGCAATGGCCTATTAAGGAATTAGCGGTGCAAACTCCATCAATGATGAAATCTGACGATGGTTTGTATATCAATATTCATGAAGCAGGATTGATCAATTATCCGGCAATGTATCTTGAAGTTGATGCTGTAAATTATAAAATGCGCAGTCATTTAGCGCCTGATGCCGTGGGTGCAAAAGGATATATGCAAACAGATGCACAATCGCCCTGGAGAACCATTGTTGTAAGTGATAAAGCGACAGAAATTTTGGCTTCAAAATTAATTCTGAACCTCAACGAACCTACAAGTTATAAAGATGTTTCGTGGATTAAACCCGTAAAGTACATCGGGATTTGGTGGGAATATTTTGTGGCCGGAAAAAGTACCTGGGCTTTTGGAAAAGAAACTAACGTAAAACTGACAGATGATTTTACTAAACTAACGCCAAACGGAAAACACGGAGCCACAACAGAAAGAGCAAAAGAATATATTGATTTTGCTTCTAAAAATGGTTTCGATGCCATCCTTATCGAAGGTTGGAACATTGGTTGGGAAGACTGGATCAACAACTGGAAAGAAGAAGTTTTTGATTACGTAACCGCTTATCCTGATTTTGATGTAAAAGCAGTTCATGAATATGCCGCATCAAAAGGGGTGAAAATTATCATGCACCATGAAACGTCAGGATCGGCAACAAATTATGAGCGTCGATTAGATCGTGCTTTTCAATTTATGAATGACAACGGTTATGATGCTGTAAAAACTGGTTATGTAGGTAAAATTATTCCGCGTGGCGAACATCATGACGGACAGTGGATGGTGAATCATTACATCAACGTAGCCAAACGTGCTGCCGATTATAAGATCATGATTAACAGCCACGAAGCGGTTCGACCAACTGGTTTAAACAGAACTTTCCCGAACTGGATTGCACAGGAATCTGCTCGCGGAACTGAGTTTGAATCTATGGGAGGATTAGCACCGGATCATACGACAATTCTACCATTTACAAGATTAATGGGTGGCCCAATGGATTATACTCCGGGGATTTTTCAAACAGATCTTTCGTACTACGGAACCGGAAGTACACAACGTGTCAATACCACTCTGGCAAAACAATTGGCTTATTATGTTACAATGTACAGTCCGTTGCAAATGGCGGCTGATATTCCTGGAAATTATGAGCGTTTTCCAGATGCTTTTCAATTCATAAAAGATGTTGCGGTAGATTGGGACAACAGTTATATTCTTGAAGCAGAACCAGGAGATTACATCACGATTGCCCGTAAAGCAAAAGGAAAAAACGAATGGTTTATTGGAGGAATCACCGACGAAAACGCCAGAACTGCCAATATTACTTTTGATTATTTACCTGCCGAAAAAAAATTCATAGCTACTATTTACGCTGACACGAAAGATGCTAACTGGAACGAAAATCCGCAAAAATATACGGTGACTAAAGTTGTTGTAACCTCAAAAACAATTTTAAAACAATATTTAGCACCGGGTGGTGGTGTTGCAATCAGTATTAAAGAAGGAAATGCTGCAGAGTTAAAAGGATTGAAGAAATTATAAAATTTTCTCTGAACCCAAATACAAAATGGCGCATGAAAAAAATCATGTGCCATTTTTATGTTTTACCAGTTATAAATTCAATAATTTCTCTACATTCAAATGCCCAATTTTCTCTTTATCTTCTTAGAATAGGGTCGTATTTATCAACCTTCAATATTTCAGGATTAGATTTAGTCATATCCAACAACGGAGATAAAAGTATAATTTGAGAAGGTTGTACTCCTTTGTCATCTCTTAATTTTTGTGACAATGCAAAAGCCATTCCTCCGCCGGCAGAATCGCCTATTAAAGTAACATTCTCTGCTCCAACCCGATTAATTAAATTAACCAGTGCAGTATATACCATTTCAGTTGTTTCTTCAAATTGATGTTCGGGTGCCAAAGGATAATCAGGGATTACAACTGTTCTCCCCGTCCTTTCAATCAATTTACCGAAAAACACCCAGTGTTCCGGAAAATAACTTGAAACATAGGCTCCTCCGTGTATGAAGAAGAAATATTTGTTTATTGTTTTTTTTGGTGCTATGGTCCATACATTTCGTCCATTTACAACTTCTAAACCTATATCATACTTATCATAAAGTTCTGGTGTTGGTTTTGCTGCTTCGCCTTGTCATTTTTCACGGTCTGAGCAAACGTGGTGCTTTTTACTCCTGCCAGAAAAAGTCTTTTTTCTAATTGCTCACTTTCCGGACTTGGATCCTTTATATCATAGGATTCATTTGAAGTAAGCTTTTTGATAGATTTCTCCTCAACTATTTTACATTCCTTTACAACCAAAATACTTTCTTTGTAAAGGTCACGGGCCTCTCCTGTAATGACAAGTGTTTGTCCTTTAGAATACTTGCGTAATTTTAAATAATCTGAAACAGGCAGTACACAAAGCTTCATTGTAACTCCGTCTTTCTTGTCTGACAATTCTATTGACGGCAGCGCATAAATGTCCGGACCAACATACACGACAACACCTTTGATGGTTACTATTTTATTTTTATATAATTTTTCGGCTTTACTTCTATCATTGATAAAAGCGTCGTGTAATTCCTTTACAGGAATAATTTATTGAGTGTCCCTAATATTTAATTTTTTAGCCTGAAGGAGTCCAAAAACCAACAGTAATGTGATAATTGAAAGAATTCTATATATACCTTTTTTCCTGTTCATGTAGTAAAGAAATAAATGTGTGTATCCCTATTAATTCCTCCTGTAAAACTGATTTTTTTGTCGAGAGTGATGACAAACTAAATGCGTTAAAAATCTTTAGTACCGTAAAGTTACGCCATCTGTATATCGCTGTTTATCAAGATAAGACATATAAAGTTCCTGAACTATCGTAATAAGACATTTATTAATCTGATACTATGATTGTATTATTAATTATTATGAACGAGTTTTCTTAATTGAAGCAAGACTTTCAATTAAAAAAATCGAAAATCTTGGATATTTTAAGAAGCGACCATTTTTTGAAGTGCAGCCGGATAACGATCTCCTTTCATGGCATCGATAGCAAATGTTGTATTTAATAAATTCATTTCTTCCGGAGAGAATTCGATACAAAGAGCTGCTATATTTTCATCTACACGTTGAGGTTTACTCATTCCCACAATTGGAATAATATCTTCTCCCTGATGCAACGCCCAGGCTAAAGCAAGCTGACTTGCAGAAACGTTCTTCTGACCTGCCATATCTTTCAAAAATTCGATCAATTGCAGGTTATGAGCGCGGTTTTCTTCCTGAAATCTCGGAAGCATATTTCTGTAATCTCCTTTAGGCAATGGAAATTCTAAATTTCCGCTAAGCAAACCATAGTTCAAAACAGAATAAGGAACTATACTCACGCCTAATTCTCTTGCAGTTGGCAAAATTTCTTTTTCTATAAATCTGGTCGCTAACGAATATTCAATTTCTAAAGCAGAAACGGAATATACTTTATTCGCACGAATTAGTTGTTCAGCATTTGCTTCTGAAAGTCCTAAATAACGAACCTTTCCTTCGTCAATTAAATCTTTTATGGCACCAACCGTTTCTTCGATAGGCACATCAGGATCGATTCGTGAAGGCTGAAGCAGGTCTATTTCGTCAACTCCCAATCGGGTTAAGGAATAGGCACAGAAGTTTTTGATCGCGTTTGGTCTTCCGTCCAATCCCAGAAAATGTCCTTTATGATCTCTTAGCGCCCCGGTTTTAACACTTATAAAAGTTTTGTCTCTTCGTCCTTTTATAGCTTCGCCAATAATAAGTTCGCTTATACCCATTCCGTAAAAGTCGGCGGTATTTAGAAAGTTTATTCCGGAGTCAATTCCGTATTGTAGTGTTTGGATTGTTTGTTTTTTTGCAGCTTCTAATGATGCCGGATCATCAATTATTAATCTTGATCCCATAGATATAGAGGAAACTTCGGGTCCGTTTATTCCTAATTTTCTCATTTTCATAATACTTCGATTTAAATTAATTTAATAAAACAAAGATATTGTGCACAACAAAGCTAGAGAAGGTCTGAATAGCCGATAAAATGTTCTAAATGTCGTATTTTTATTAAGACAATCCTTTTCGGTATTCCAAAGGGCTCGTTCCCGTATTACGCTTAAAAAACTTGCCGAAAAATGTGGCTGTAGCAAAGTTTAAATATAGTGAAATCTCTGAAATGTTTAATGCTTTTGCTTGCAGTAAAACTTTGGCTTCAAGACAAACAATTTCGTTAATCAACTCACTTACAGTTTTTCCGGTTTCCTCTTTTACAACTTGAGAAAGATGTTTGGGTGTTACAAAAAGTTTTTCTGCGTAGAAATGAACTTCACGATGCCGGGTAAAATTCTCAGACAATAATTCTTTAAACTTTTCCGTTAGATAGAAAGATCTTGAATAGGTGTTATGTTCGTTTCTGGTTTTTATGTCGTATAACCCTTCAATTTCCAGGAGTAAAGCTCTCAATAGGGCCTGAATACTTTCTAATTTATTAGATAAATCAGAGTTTTTCTTTTGCTCAATTTGATGTAGTAAGGATTGAATAATGGCCAAATCTTCCGGATTTAAAGCAATAGCATGTTGTCCGTTTCTTTTGTAGAAAGAAAATTTCTTTAAAAACAAAGTGTCAATCAATCCTGAAACCACAAAATCTTCTGTAAAAAAAAGACTCTTTGTTTCAATTGCGCCTTTATTCAGAATCCAATTCCTTACTTCATCAGGCGCCACCATAACTATAGAAGGAGCTTTAAGCTGATAGGGTTCCAATCCAACAATGAATTCAGCTTCTCCTTTTAAAACAAAGCCAAGGCTGTACATTTCAGAACGATGTGGTTCAAAATGACGATTGGGTGTAATTTCCTGAGGTTTAAAAAGAAAATCTTTGAACTCTAAGTCCAGACCGAATTTTTCAGTAATATCAACTATACCAATTTTTTTGATTTCCTTCATTATCGTTTTGCTTTAGAAAGAATACTAAAACTGATTCTAAAGTTACAAAAGTAAACTTCTAAAAAGTGTAGGTACAAGCAAATCCAAAACCAGATTGCATATTTTCATTCTTGAAATTAACAGAAGGCTTAAAGGCCAATTTCTCACTAACATTAAATTGAGACAAAGCTGCATCAATATTGGCATCAATAATATTGAGAACATAAAAACCAACAATAAATAAAGCGGATAAATCTCTATTTCTTTGAAATTGCTTTTGAGCAGAAATTAACTGACTTTCGCTTAAGTTCTCCAAATATTCAGAACCACTTGAGTTTCCTGCTAGCCTGTTTTTGTATTCGTTTCTATAAGTATTGTAGTTTTTTTGACTGTCGATATAAAAATAAGTACTGGTTCCGATTGCTCCATATACCAAAGGAAGTTTCCAGTATTTTTTATTATAAATCTGTCCTAAACCCGGAAAAATAGCCGAATAAAATGCTGCTTTTGCAGGTCGCAAAGGATCGATTTCTTCTGATTTCAGCGTATCATTTAAAACGATTTGCTTCTTTTCCTGAGCAAAAATTGTGGTTAATCCAAAAAACAAAAACACAAGAATAAATTGATATTGCATGGAAAATTTTGGTTTAAAATTTTGACCAAAGAAAACTTTTTAATTCTAAGTATTTTCTTAAATAAAGGATAAATAAAACTTAAGATTTAGATTCGTTTTTTGCCACGAATTCCAGGAATGAGCACGAATTAAAATTTGTGAAAATTCGCAAATTCGTGGCAAACTTTTTTATTCTCCCAACATTTCCATCAATTCCAAAGCTCGTTTGGTCGATTTTACATTATCAAAAGTCAAAAGAAGTCGTAAACCATTTGGCGTTTGTTTTTCTTTCATTGTGCAAAGCGAGGTATATTTTTGTACAAATAGCAACACTTTTCTAAACTTAGACGATTGATAATAATCAGATTGTTGATCCGAAACAAAGTAACCAATCATTTTACCTTTTTTCATCACCAATTTCTCAATTCCTATGTTCGTCGCAATCCATTTGATGCGAATACTATTCATCAACGCATTGGCACGCGGAGGCATTGGACCGAAACGGTCAATTAATTTATTTTGAAAGATAACCAGTTCTTCTTCATTTTTTACGCCACCCAACTCGTTATACAAACTCAAACGCTCGGTAACATTATTGATATATTCATCAGAAAATAAGAGCTCAAAATCAGTATCGATTTGTAAATCTTTTACGTATTCTTTCGTCTCAATATCATTCTCTGCCGGATATAAATCTTTGAATTCGTTTTCTTTTAATTCTTCAATGGCTTCGTTCATGATTTTTTGGTAGGTATCAAAACCAATTTCGTTGATGAAACCGCTTTGTTCGCCTCCTAATAAATCTCCTGCACCACGAATTTCAAGATCTTTCATGGCAATGTTGAAACCGCTTCCTAACTCACTGAATTGCTCTAATGCCTGAATACGTTTTCTGGCGTCTTCAGTCATTGATGAATAAGGCGGACAGATGAAATAACAGAATGCTTTTTTATTGCTACGACCTACACGACCACGCATTTGATGCAGATCTGATAATCCGAAATTGTTGGCATTATTGATAAAAATCGTGTTGGCATTTGGTACATCCAATCCGCTTTCGATAATTGTCGTCGCTACCAAAACATCAAAATCTCCGTTCATAAAGCCCAACATCAATTCCTCGAGTTTGGCGCCTTCCATTTGTCCGTGACCAATTCCGACTCTTGCATTTGGTACCAAACGCTGAATCATTCCGGCAACTTCTTTTATATTTTCGATTCGGTTATTGATAAAGAAAACTTGTCCGTTACGCTGAATTTCATACGAAATTGCATCACGAATAATTTCTTCATTAAACCCAACAACATTTGTTTCTATAGGATAACGATTTGGCGGAGGTGTTGTAATAACTGATAAATCTCTCGCCGCCATTAACGAAAACTGAAGCGTTCTCGGGATTGGTGTTGCCGTTAATGTCAACGTATCGACATTTGCTGCAATAGTTTTTAGCTTATCTTTTACGTTTACACCAAACTTTTGTTCCTCATCGACAATTAATAAACCAAGGTCTTTGAAAACTACATTTTTATTGACTAATTGATGTGTTCCAATTACAATATCAAGTTTTCCTTCGGCTAAATCTTTTAAGGTTTGTGCTTTTTGTTTCGCAGTTCTAAATCTGTTTAAATAGCCAATTGAAACCGGCATATCTTTTAATCGTTCTGTAAAAGTTCTATAATGCTGATAGGCCAAAATAGTAGTTGGAACCAGAATTGCAACTTGTTTGCTATTGTCAACGGCTTTAAAAGCAGCACGAATGGCAACCTCAGTTTTTCCGAAACCTACATCACCACAAACCAAACGATCCATTGGGCGATCACTTTCCATGTCGGCTTTTACTTCTTGCGTCGATTTGGTTTGATCCGGAGTATCCTCATAGATAAACGAACTTTCTAATTCGTTTTGCAAATAACTGTCCGGTGCAAACTGAAAACCTTTTTCTAATCGACGTTTTGCATACAACTGAATCAGGTTGAATGCAATATGTTTGACACGCGCTTTGGTTTTTTGCTTTAAAATTTTCCAGGCGTTCGACCCTAACTTATATATTTTAGGCGGCGTTCCGTCTTTTCCGTTGTACTTGGAGATTTTATGCAGCGAGTGAATACTTACATACACAATATCATTATCAGCATAAACCAATTTTATGGCTTCCTGCGTTTTTCCTTCGACCTGAATTTTCTGCAATCCGCCAAACTTCCCAATTCCGTGATCGATGTGGGTTACATAATCACCAACAGAAAGTGACGTTAATTCTTTAAGCGTAATATTCTGCTTTTTAGAATACCCGTTCTTGATATTGAATTTATGATAACGCTCAAAAATCTGGTGATCCGTATAAGCGGTAATTTGATTTTCTTCGTCAATAAAACCCTGGTACAAAGGCAATACAATCGTATGATATTGCTTTCTGATATTCTCTGAATTGGCTTCGTCTAAGCTTTCGAAAATATCATGAAAACGTTTTGCCTGCGTTTCATTCGAACAGAACAAATAGTTTTTATATCCATTAAAATGATTCTCGCTCAAATTATTCAGTAATAAATCAAATTGTTTATTGAAGGATGGTTGTGGCTGAATGTGAAATTCGAATGTTTTTGTGGTTTTAAAAATTGGTTTTGAAGCCAATTCCACTACCGAAAAATCTAAGGCGCGCTTGATAAACGAAGCCTGATTTAAAAATAATTGTTCCGGTTCTGCGTGTTTTATTTCTTTGGATAATTTCTCAAAATCTTCTTCGGCTCTTGCAAATTGCTTGTCTAACTGACTAAAAAGCCCATCTGTATTCTGAATAAAAACTACCGTTTTCTCAGCAATATAATCTAAGAAACTTTCGCGGTTTTCCTGAAATATCTTGTTCTCGACATTCGGGATAATGGTAATTTTTTTATGTGTTTCTACAGATAATTGCGTCTCGACATCAAAACTTCTGATACTGTCTACTTCGTTACCAAAAAACTCAATTCTATAAGGATGATCGTTCGAAAATGAAAACACATCGACAATACCTCCACGAACCGAAAATTCGCCCGGTTCTGTGATAAAATCAACTCTTTTGAATTCGTATTCGAATAAAACCTCATTGATAAAATCAATTGAAATTTTATCGTTCAAAGCGACTTTCAAAGTATTTTTATCAAGTTGCTGCCTTGTTACTACTTTCTCGAAAAGGGCTTCGGGATAAGTAACAATTATCGCTGGTTTTTTTCTGGAGTTAATTCGGTTTAAAACCTCAGCACGGAGTAAAACATTAGCATTATCTGTTTCATCAACCTGATAAGGACGTCGAAATGAAGCAGGATAAAACAAGACATCTTGCTCGCCAATCATTTGTTCAAGATCATTCAGGTAATACGCTGCTTCTTCTTTATTGTCTAAAACAACCAAAAAAGGCAACTCTGTTTTTTTGAAAACAGCACGAATCACAAATGAAACTGCAGATCCTAACAATCCGTTAAGATGCATTTTTATTTGACTTTGCTCTAGTAATTGTGTGGCAATCTGCTGATTTTTTGGCAGATTATCATACATGGTATATAAGGCGTTTTTACTCAACTTTCGGTAATTTATTATCTGTGTTTTGTGCCTGAATCGGAACTGCGGTTGCATTCGGAATCGCACGTGTTGTATCTAACATTTTCAAGAAATCTTCTTCTCCTTGTTCTTTCGGAATTTTACTTTTCACAATGATATTATCCATTTGTCTTTCCAGAGAGACTAATTCTTTATTGATTTCTCCAACTAAAAAGGTTACTTTTTCAGCTGGAATTTGATTTAAATGAATAAACAAATCCATCATTTTAACTTTAGTTATCAAAACAGAAATTCGGCTTTTTATTGCTGGAACGTTAAACTCTGCAGGAATATTATCGTTTAAAGCGAGTGCTTTTTTCGAAATAACTGCCGATTTTTTTTGGAACGCTCCTATTGTTTTTCTTGGTTTATCTGCGATTTCTTTCAGGAATTCGCGCCATTCATTCCATGAACTTACCTTTTGTTCTGAAATTTCATTAATAGGCTCATCAATAAACTCCCAGCCTTTATTGATAGTATTAAAAATAACTTCCTTTTTTTTGGCTTCTTTTTCATTTTCAGCACGGCGTTTTTCATCTTCATTTTGACATGAATTCAATACAAAAACAAAAAGCAGAAAAAGAGATATTTTATATTTCATTTGTAAAACATTAAGCTACAAAGTTACAAAGTAAATTTACAATTACGAATTCTGTTTTTTGCTAAAGATTTTATAAATCATGGTCGTTTTTTTGGGTGAAAAATTTAACCGCAAAGTTCGCAAAGTTCGCAAAGTTTTACATAAAGCTTTGCGAACTTTGCGTTTTTACTAAACCAGCATATTAAAAAAACTTTACGTGCTTTGCGGTAAAATAACCCAACAGCTCAACAGAGAATAATCCAAAAAAGAATCTTTATCGTTGTTAAATTTATAATTTGTTGTTACGAAAAGTAAAAATATTTGCGAAAACGTTATATTTGCATCTCTAAAAAAACATCACAAATGAATCCAAAAATATTGATCATTGGCGCTTGCGGTCAGATTGGGACAGAACTGACTCAAAAACTGCGCAAACTATACGGAACAGACAATGTAATTGCTTCTGACATCCGAAAATTAAATACTGACGTTGTTAATTCAGGTCCGTTTGAGGTGGTCAATGCTTTAGATTTTAACCAAATTGAGCATCTTGTCGAAGTACATAAAATTACTGACATTTATTTGATGGCGGCACTTTTATCGGCTACAGCCGAGAAAAACCCTGCATTTGCCTGGGATTTGAATATGAATTCATTATTCCACGTTTTGAATTTAGCGAAAGCAAAAAAGGTAAAGAAGATATTCTGGCCTTCGAGTATTGCTGTTTTTGGACCTACAACTCCTAAAGAAAATACACCTCAATATACGATTATGGAGCCATCTACAGTTTACGGAATTAGTAAACAAGCGGGAGAAAGATGGTGCGAATACTATCATAATATTTATGGTGTTGATGTTCGAAGTATTCGTTATCCTGGTTTAATTAGCTGGTCTACGCCTCCTGGTGGCGGAACTACTGATTATGCGGTTGATATTTTCTATAAAGCTATTGCTGATAAAAAATACGAGTGCTTTTTATCGTCTGAAACTAAAATGCCAATGATGTATATGGATGATGCAATTGATGCAACTATTAGTATCATGCAAGCTCCGATTGAAAAAATCAAAATACATTCTTCATACAATTTAGCAGCAATGAGCTTCACACCGACTGAAATTGCTAATGAAATCAAAAAACATATTCCTGAATTCACCATTACTTACGGGCCTGATTTCCGTCAGAAAATTGCTGACAGCTGGCCGGCAAGTATCGACGATACTGAAGCAAGACAAGATTGGGACTGGAAACATACTTTTGATCTTGAATCGATGACAAAAGATATGCTGGAACATTTAGGATAAATTAATCTTAGCTTTTCATAAAGAACTTTTTGCAGATCAGAAATTTTAATCGGATAGGAGCCTAGGAATTAATTCCCTAGGCGACCTCCCACACCACCCGGCATACGGATCCGTACCAAGGCAGCTCTTAATTTACGATACATTTTAAGATAGATACCTAACCTAAAGTACTTCCGTGAGGTTATTTTCAGTTATCCCAATAAAGGTCTGCACTCCTTGGTAGCTGTCGGATTCCGTCCTATCCTTCCCAAGGTAGTTATCAAATTACTTGATATTTTCTGCATTCGTGCCTTCATAGGTA
>NZ_JAMZNK010000054.1 GCF_027980145.1 Flavobacterium azizsancarii
TTCAGATTCCACCTCGCGATGGACACCCTTGCATTCAGCTAACACTTCCCACTGTAAAGGCGTGTTCGGGACTTACACCCTAGAGTTATCGCCCATGCTGGGCACACAACAGCAAACCCGACAGGTTTTAGAAACCTGTCGGGCTTAACAAGATGAGTTAAAACAAAAAAGGCTGTCAAAAATTGACAGCCTTTATATTATTCTTCTATAGGTTTCATTTTAAATGTATCCATAAATGCAGTTGTATAATCTCCTGCGATATATCTTGGATCATCCATTAATTGTCTATGGAAAGGAATTGTAGTTTTTACGCCTTCGATGACAAATTCATCTAAAGCTCTTCGCATTTTACTAATCGCTTCATCACGGGATTGTGCAGTTGTAATCAACTTAGCAATCATTGAATCGTAATTTGGCGGAATAGTATAACCAGAATAAACGTGAGTATCTAAACGAACTCCGTGACCTCCCGGCATATGAAGCGTAGTAATTTTTCCTGGTGAAGGACGAAAATCATTATAAGGATCTTCGGCATTAATACGACATTCTATAGCGTGTAATTCCGGCAAATAGTTTTTTCCTGAAATCGGAATTCCAGCTGCAACCATAATTTGCTCACGAATTAAATCGTAATCAATAACTTGTTCCGTAATTGGGTGCTCTACCTGAATACGGGTATTCATTTCCATGAAATAGAAATTTCTATGCTTGTCAACTAAAAACTCTACCGTTCCGGCTCCCTCATACTTAATGAATTCTGCAGCTTTTACAGCAGCTTCTCCCATTGCAGCACGCAATTCATCTGTCATGAATGGCGAAGGCGTTTCTTCAGTTAATTTTTGGTGACGACGCTGTACTGAGCAATCTCTTTCAGAAAGGTGACATGCTTTTCCATAAGAATCTCCAACAACCTGAATTTCGATATGACGTGGTTCCTCAATAAGTTTCTCCATGTACATCCCGTCATTTCCAAATGCAGCAGCAGCTTCCTGACGTGCACTTTCCCATGCTTTCAATAATTCATCTTCTTTCCAAACGGCACGCATTCCTTTTCCACCACCACCAGCAGTTGCTTTAAGCATTACTGGGTAACCAAATTCTTTTGCCAATTGTTGTGTCTGCTCGAAAGATTCTAACAATCCGTCAGAACCTGGCACACATGGAACTCCTGCTGCTTTCATTGTAGCTTTTGCAGAAGCTTTATCTCCCATTTTATCAATCATTTCAGGTGCAGCACCAATAAATTTGATTCCGTGTTCCTGACATATTTTTGAGAACTTAGCATTCTCAGAAAGAAATCCATATCCTGGATGGATTGCATCTGCATTTGTAATTTCTGCAGCGGCAATAATATTTGACATTTTCAAATACGATAAGTTACTTGGAGGAGGACCAATACAAACCGCTTCGTCAGCAAACTTAACATGTAGACTTTCTGCATCGGCTGTAGAGTAAACTGCTACAGTTTTGATTCCCATTTCTTTACATGTACGAATTACACGAAGTGCAATTTCTCCTCTATTCGCAATTAATATTTTTTTAAACATCTTTTTAAAATTAGATAATTAGATAATTAGATAATTGGATAATTAGATTTTAAGCACTTTCGAAAAAGTCTAAAAATCTAAAAATCTAACGATCTAAAATTAAGATGGATCAACTAAGAATAAAGGTTGGTCAAATTCTACAGGAGACATATCGTCTACAAGAATTTTTACAATTTTACCTGAAACTTCTGATTCGATTTCGTTAAATAATTTCATTGCTTCAATTACACAAAGAACATCACCTTTAGAAATAACACTTCCAACTTCAGTAAATACTGGTTTGTCCGGAGATGGTTTTCTGTAGAAAGTTCCAATAATTGGAGATTTAATAGTAATGAATTTAGAATCTTCTGCCGGAACAGATGCCTCACTAGTTACGCTTACAACAGCTGGAGCATGTTGAGGAGCGACTGCTTGTGGCAATGCAGCCTGAGCAGGCAATTGTTGTACATAAGTAGTTTCAGTTACATTTCCTTCTAAAGTTGTTCTGATGGTGATTTTTACATCATCCATTTCTAACTTTACCTCTGCAACTCCCGAATTTGCTACAAATTTAATTAGGTTTTGAATTTCTTTTAAATCCATAATGATTTGTTTTTAGTTTTAATTTATTTCTTATCGTAAGCCCATTTTAGGTAAATAGATCCCCAAGTGAATCCACCACCAAAAGCGGCAAAAATAATATTATCTCCTTTTTTGAATTGGTGTTCAAAATCGTTTAATACCAATGGTAAAGTAGCTGACGTCGTATTACCATATTTTTCAATGTTCATTAACACTTTTGAATCCTCAAGATTCATTCTGCTTGCAGTAGCATCAATAATACGTTTGTTTGCCTGATGTGGCACTAACCAGTTAACATCTTCATTAGTCAAATTGTTTCTTTTCAGAATCAATTCGCTTGCATCAGCCATATTGGTTACAGCATATTTAAAAACGGTTTTTCCGTCCTGAATAATATTGTGTTGATTGTTTTGAACGGTTTCTAAAGTAGTTGGTATTAGAGAACCTCCGGCAGGAATTTTAAGAAAATCGCGTCCTACACCATCGCTTCGCAAGTATTCATCTTGCAGACCTAAGCCTTCATAATTTGGTTCGAATAAAACGGCACCCGCTCCATCTCCAAAAATAATACAAGTTGCTCTGTCTTTATAATCTACAATCGATGACATTTTATCAGCACCAATTAATAATACTTTTTTGTATCGCCCTGACTGCACATAAGCTGCAGCAGTTGACATTCCGTATAAAAAACTTGAGCACGCAGCCTGCAAATCGTATGCAAATGCATTTGTAGCTCCAATTTCTGTTGCAACATAAACTCCTGTTGAGGCTACCGGCATATCTGCTGTAGCTGTTGCCATTATAATCATATCAATCTCTAAAGGATCAATATTTGCTTTCGCAATTAAATCCTGTGCTGCTTTTATAGCAAGAAACGACGTTCCTTTATCAGCATCTTTTAAAATCCTTCTTTCTTTAATTCCAGTACGAGTAGTAATCCATTCGTCATTGGTATCAACCATTGTTTCTAATACTTTGTTCGAAAGAACGAAGTCAGGAACATAAGCTCCAACAGCGGTAATTGCGGCTGTGATTGTATTCATTATATTCTATTATTTCGTCTCAAATACTGTGATTTGAAAAATTTTTAAAAGACTTGAAAATTACAAAAAAAAACAAAGCGAATTTGTATCTATTTTCTTAAAAACAGAAAATTATAACCAACAAAAAAAACTCTCACTATGTGAGAGTTCTAGTATAATTTACAAAAACGTATTAAGCAACCGCTACAGATTTATCGATAACAACTTGCCCTCTGTAATACATTTTACCTTCATGCCAGTAAGCTCTGTGGTATAAATGTGCTTCTCCAGTAATAGGACATGTAGCGATTTGAGCTACAGTAGCTTTATAATGTGTTCTTCTCTTATCTCTTCTTGTTTTCGAGATTTTTCTCTTAGGATGTGCCATTTTACTATATTATTTATCCGTTAATAGTTTCTTTAATTTGTCCCAACGCGGGTCAATATCTTCTTCTTGTTTACTCTCTTCTTTTGTTTCTTTGACTGTTAGTTCATTTAGTTTTTTCAAGGCTTCAGTTTGCAAACTTCCGTCTTTTACTCCTGGATGAACTCGTTTTAAAGGTACCGACAGTGCAATCATTTCATAAATGTATTGTGCTACATCTATTTCATGCTCTCCATGCGGCAGAATCAACAACTCTTCGTTATCGTTATTAAATTCATCTCCAAAGCGAACAATTAATTTCATTTTTCCTTTTAAAGGCAAATCGAAATCTTCGCTTGTCAGATCACAAGGTACATTTACAGTTCCTTTGTGTTTGAATTCCAACTCTAACATGCTGCTCTTCTTATCTAAAACTAAACCTACTTTGATATCCGAACTTTGAAATTCGTCGTAATCAAAGTTCTCAAAGAACATGTTACTTATTTGATACTCAAAATGGTGTTTTCCTAGCTTTAACCCTATGAAAGGAATTAAAAATTCTTTTGTTTTGCTCATTTCAACATCAATTTCACCAACTCTTATCTAAAAATCAGATACCTGAATTGGGGTGCAAAGATATAAAATTATTATAAAACTAATAATCTTATTCACCTTTTTTTGTTTATAACTGTTTTTCTTTTATTTTAAGTGGTTTTTGACTTATCTCTTCGTACTGATTACGGGAGTGAAAAATATCTATTGCAAGATAAACCGCTTCTCTAAACGAATTGAAATCTGCCATGTCTTTCCCAGCAATATCATAGGCTGTACCGTGATCCGGCGAAGTTCTGATCTTATTTAAACCAGCTGTATAATTAACTCCTTTTCCAAAAGACAATGTCTTAAAAGGAATTAATCCCTGATCGTGATAAGTTGCCACAACAGCATCATATTTTTCATATTGACCGCTTCCAAAAAATCCATCAGCAGGAAAAGGTCCAAAAACCATTGTTCCGGCGTCAAATATTTTCTTTAAAGCGGGCTTTAAAACCAAATCATCTTCTTTACCAATTACACCGCCATCGCCAGCATGTGGATTTAATCCTAAAACGGCAATTTTAGGTCTTACGATACTAAAATCCTGAATCAAAGATTTTCTTATTGTTTCTATTTTTCTTGTAATTAATTCTTCTGTCAAATGCGAAGAAACTTCACTTAAAGGAACATGATCTGTTAATAAACCAACTCTCAAATTATCCTGCACCATCATCATTAGTGCATTTCCTTCTAATTCCTGATCTAAATAATCTGTATGTCCGGGAAATTTAAAATCTTCTGACTGGATATTGTATTTATTAATTGGAGCTGTAACTAAAACATCTATCAAATCCTCTTTTAAAGCCTTTGTAGCCGCAACAAAAGATTTTATGGCATATTCTCCTATCTTCTCATCATTTACGCCCAGATTAATATCAACACCTTCTTTCCAAAGATTATAAACATTTACTTTTCCGGGCACAACCTGATCTAGTTTATCAACTCCATGAAATTGAACTGTAGAAGTGAAACTTTTTTTAACGAAAGAAAGTATTTTGGCATTGGCAAAAATAACCGGTGTACACATTTCTAACATACGGGAATCCTCGAATGTTTTTAGTATAACTTCGCTTCCAATACCGTTTAAATCTCCAATTGAAATTCCAACTATTATATTTTCTGCTTTTTTATTCATGAGCTCAGGTTATTTATTACTAATTTTGATGTGCAAATTTAGTAAAATAAAACAACAATGTTTACAGGAATTATAGAAACCCTTGGAAGGATTCACGAAATACAAAAAGATCAAAATAATCTTCACGTTACAGTCGATGCTTCAATTACGAATGAATTAAAAATAGATCAAAGTGTTTCGCACAACGGAATATGCCTTACTGTTGTCGCAATAAAAGATTCACTTTATACTGTAACTGCTATTGCAGAAACCATTTCGAAGACCAATATTGGAGACTGGAAGGTTGGCGATATTGTAAATCTGGAAAGAGGAATGAAGCTTGGCGACCGCCTTGACGGTCATATTGTACAAGGTCACGTAGATCAAACCGGAACCTGCAGCAAGATCGAAGAAGCAAACGGAAGCTGGAACTACACTTTTGAATACAACAAAAACCTCAGCAATATTACAATCGAAAAAGGATCAATAACGGTAAACGGGGTAAGCCTTACGGTAGTAAACTCTAAGACAAACGAATTTAGCGTTTCGATTATTCCGTATACTTTTGAAAACACTAATTTCAAAAATTTCGAAGTTGGAACAAAAATCAACTTAGAATTTGACGTTGTCGGAAAATACATTTCAAGACTTTATTCGATAAACAAATAAGTCTAAACCGCTTACAAAAGAAAGAAGCTGTCTCAAAACTGAGTCAGCTTCTTTTTTTTAGTTTGCATTTTTATAAGCAATTTTGTAAATTTAATCAGTGTTAAGTAACTGATTACACACGAGATTCAAAGATTATAACCAACAACAAACAGTACTTTTACCTTATTCATTTGATGACTTAATTCCACAGAAACATCCTGTTCGAATAGTTGACCATGTGGTTGAGTCAATAAATATTCAGCCTCTTTTAAAGGCTTACAGCAAAGAAGGCAATCCCGGCTATCAAATTTCATTATGCGCTTAGATTTCTCATCATCAAGCTTCATCAATCTATTGATAAACTTATAATATTGGCCGTTCACATCTGTCTTATCCAAATTTGATGATTTTTTACACTACATTATAAATTCTATTAAACAATTCTCGAAAATTATTTAAGCACACAGGCTCAATATGCAAAATTACGATGTAAAAAATAACATTTTAAGTCAAGTCCGTCAACTCATTTATATACACCTCAGTTAATACAACGGAAAATGGCAAGCATTCTGTAGACAGTTTTCTCAGCAGAACAGTTATTTTAATCAGATTTTGCAACACACAAATTCACTTCAAATTCGGCGAATCACACAAAATTCAACGGTGCCCAAATATCAGAGATTAAAGGGATTTACTTTCTTATAATTTGCAACTTTCTATAGTGCACTTAGAGGTTGTACTGACCAAAGATGTTTTTCTTTAACAACATCTTTACAGACAAATCATCATCATTTGATATTTTATGTTTTTTTCGATATACTCAATACCGATAAGATCTATATAAAATTGTTAGTTCTTTTTTGTTTCAAAAAAATTAAAAAAGATAATGAGATTGCAAAATTCCGACTTAAAAAAATCGCAATAGCACACTAGAAGTTTTTAAAGTATCAAAAAAAGACATTTGAAGAAATTCGGAAGAAAAATACAGTGCATAAAAAAAGCCTTTACATTGCTATAAAGGCTTAATTTCTAGTAGTGGTCCCACCTGGGCTCGAACCAGGGACCACCTGATTATGAGTCAGGTGCTCTAACCAGCTGAGCTATAGGACCGGTTTGAGGATGCAATATTACTACTATTTTTCATTCACTCCAAATATTTTGGGATATGATTTCTATTTAATTTCAAATAATACCTCATCTTTTTTAGACATTATTGATTTTCAACAGCTTATTTCAGATCACCAGAACTCATTTTTTATTTAATTTCCTGACAAAGCTCCACCAAAACACCATTTGTGTTTTTTGGATGCAGAAAAACTACTAATTTATTGTCGGCTCCTTTCTTCGGAACCTCATTAATCAGCACAAAACCTTCGTTTTTTAAACGGGTTACTTCGGCATGAATGTCATCAACATCAAAAGCAATGTGATGAATTCCTTCTCCCTTTTTTTCTAAAAACTTCGCAATTGGACTTTCCGGGTTTGTCGCTACTAAAAGTTCAATCTTATTGGTTCCGGTTTGAAAAAAAGAAGTCAAAACGCCTTCGCTTTCCACAGATTCCATTTTACAGGACGGAACGCCCAATAATTTCTCAAACAATACATTCGCATCGTCCATGTTTTTTACTGCAATCCCGATATGCTCTATTTTATTTACCATTTTAAATACAATTTACTGATTAATATAAGTATTAAAATAACCGCATTCAGCAATTACATCCTGATAGTATTTCGTATCTGAATAGTCTTTTTTCAACGTTTTAAAATTACTCCAGGCAAGAAAATTGATTTTATCATCGTCAGCTTCCCACCAATTCTTTAAATTGTTGTACTTATTATTATAGTATTCGTTACGTTCACATTTTGCCAGCATATAAGTACATTTTGCCTTTTGCTCTTTTGTTGTCGCCGCCTCTAATGCTTTTTGATAATACATTCTGGAAACATCACAATCCGTAATCATCTTTTTCATTGAACCCCTGAATGAGTAAGGACTTGAACCATAACCTACAATACTTATTTCGTAGAAAGTTCTGCCGTTTCCAAAATGAGTAATATTATAGAACGCATTTCCTAACAACAAACTATTCGTATATACATCTTCTTTCTGATCAAGCTTATCCTGCATTGCTTTTACGGTATTTAAGAAATCCAGCTGTGTATATTTCTTTTTTTGATAGGCTGAATGATCACAATCATGACAATCTTTGATATTCCCATTAAACGGATTTCCTAAAAAAGTATAATACTGAACTGAATCTGCTTGTTGAATAAATGCAATTGCTTCGGGAATTTCATTTTTGAATGTCGCCTGAACTGCCTGAAAATTATTAATATCTTTTAATTTCAGATAATAAATTCCTGCTCCAATTTTCTCGATTTCAGTTTTATTTGGCTTAGCCAAAAATGATTTCATGTCTAATAAATTCTTCTCATTATCATAAAATGCATTTCCTCCGCCCCAATAATAAGAATTCGAATGAGCATCTCCGCCAAACAATTCTACCATTACAGGATTTGATTTCGCTCTGTACAAAGCAGCCAAATAATTCTTGCTCCATTGCACGGCATTTTGATAACGGAATTCCTGACTTTTATACGTTTTAGGAAGTTCCTGATACAACCAATTCAAATCGGCTAAAACTGTTTTTTCGTTTTTATCCGTCAGTTTGTCAATTTTACTCATATTATTCACAAAACGAAGCAAGCGCAATTGATAACCCGCCAACTCTGTTTTTGGCAATGTCGTTTCGGCTTTATTCAGATTGATATCAGCAGCAGCATAATCCCCTTTTAAGGTTTGCAAATACCCTAATGAAATATCCCATAAATATGGTTTTGCAGTATTTCCTGCGGCGGCAATTTTAGCTACTAAATCAAAAGCTTTAAGATTAATCTTCGCTTTATTCTCTAATCTGTTTTCAACAACAGTCTGTTTTACAACTGGTGAACTATAATCATCAGACTTTATTTTTACTTCAAATGAATTATTAATTGCCTGTTCCTGATTATTCACTAGTCGGGTTAACAAATAATCCAGATGTTCACTTTTAGGGTCTAATTCATAAATTTTCCCTATTGCCTGCGCTTCATCTTTATAAAAACCATGCACTGCCCAAAGTGCCGCTTTTTCTTTGTTACTTTTAGCCATTGCCAAAGATTTATTCCAATCTGCCTCATTTTGCGGATGAAAACTATACGCAGTAACAATTCTCAATTCAGGACATTTATCAAATACCTGCGCATATAAATAATTAGAAGCCGAATACTTTTTGTGTTTATAGTTTATTCCCGCAACATAAGAAAGAGCACGATAATACAAGGTGTTTTTTGGTACAGAAGCTTCTGTTTTATTAAAAAATTCAATTGTTTTTTTCTTATTACTGCTATAGAAATAAGCTTTCGCGGTAAGAAACCAATATCTGTTTTTCAGGAATGAATCTGAAGTTGTATTATAAACATTTTCGATAGACTGAATCATTTTCAGATCATCAAACGTTTTTGCCACCACAGGATCATAACTCCAATAATCATCACCAATAGAAACCGTTTCTATTTTTTGTGCCAAATACAAAAACTCGATAAAGCTTTTAACCTTATCATCTTTCAAATTGATTTTCTTACCCCATTTTAGTGAAACCTGATTGTCTTTTTTACTCTTAAAAAAAACATGCAGCTGTTCAATATCCGTTTTATTCTGAGGTACTTTTTTATCCGAAGAATATCTTGGCGTTTCCTCACCAATTAAAAAATAAGTTATTGTCGCGGCATCTGCTTTACCCTTTAGATAATTTCCCCAATCTGATTTTATGTCGTCATTAAATCTGGAGTTGTGTTCTGTATCAAAGCCAATTCCGTAAAAAATATCCCCTGATAAAAAAAGTGGCGAATACGACTTATCTGCAAATGTTTCAGGTGTAAAGTTTGAATTATAACTAAAAAAATCCCAGTCGTCACCACCACCACAAGCATAAATTATTCCGTATACAGAAAATAAAGCCGCACTAGAAACAAGAAATAACTTGCTTAAAAATATTCTTTTCATAGTTTTTAATATTGAATTCGTCTAAATCGTAAAATATAATTTCTCTTGGAGGCTGAACTAAATTTTCATTCAGATCCTCTGCCATTTCTTTTAAATCCTCTGAAGAAATTGCCTCAATTTTAAGCAAATCATTCTCTTCATAAAAGATTCCGTTTTTATAATTGGATTTTTTCACCTTAAAAAAGATTGTTCCGATTTTCTCGAAGTTAGCATCTTTTTTAAGTTCACTCACATTCAGTTTCGAACGCAAACCTATCACTTTCTGATCTCTGATATGAACTGCCCAGGAATATATTGGCAATGCAAAATCAAGATGCAAAGGATATTTCTTTAAACTTTTAAGATATCTTTCAGCGATTTTTTGGCTGTAAATAGAATTTAGGGAATCATTTGCTATAGTTCCCATATTATAATACATCAATACTCCGGAATCGACATTTGGGATTTTCGTTTTCCTGAAATATTTTACCTGATGCAAACGAATCGTTGCTGAAAGTTTTTTCTTCGAAAGCTGTTTAAAGCGCTCAATAAACTTAAGATAATTGTTTTTACTCGTCAAAGTCCAGTCGCAATCTATCTGAATCTCCTGAACAACAATTTTATTCTTCGTGTTCATTTCCTCTACTAAACGAGTTGTCTTTTGTGCCAAATCATCTATATCAAGATTAGGGAGCGACATGACTTTGTTTTGAATAAAAATTACGGGAACAATATCAAACTGATCTACATTTTCCTTAAACCGGATGGGACTTATTGGGATTGGCTCTTGTGTTTTGGGCTGCAAACCAATATCAAAATATCTAATATAAAGTTTACTTACATTATTATCCTGTAACACCTCTTTCTCTGTTTGAGACAATTTAAAAATAGTTTTCCAATAATAAAAAGCTACAATGGGCTTTTCATTTTTACCACAGGAAATCAGTAAAAAAAAGAGTATGCCAACTAAAAATCTTCTTATCAAAACCAGGAAAAATTATATTTAAAATCAAAAGTAAGAAATTATATCGTGTTGATGATTTCAAATTCAAAAAAATAGTCAGAGGCGAAAGCTTTAAATCCTAATAAATGGATAAAAAATTTCAATTAAAGCAAATATAATCGTTATTTTGTGCAATCAAATTTAGAAACCGTTATGTTGAAAAACAACTTCAGATATATTGCCTTTTTACTTGTATTTTTAATGTTGAGCTGCGCTAAACGAGGCAGCATTACCGGCGGACTTAAGGACACTCTTGCTCCGGTTTTAAAATATAGTTCTCCAAAAAACATGAGTACTAATTTTGAAGGAAATGAAATCATTCTGGGTTTTGATGAATATGTAAAACTTAAAAACATAAACAAACAGCTTATTATTTCACCTCCTATGAAACATGAGCCGGTGATTTTACCAACAACTGCAAGTAAAGTTATCACCATAAAAATAAAAGATACTTTACAACCTAATACTACCTATAGTTTTAACTTTGGTCAAAGTATTGCTGACAATAATGAAGGGAACGCAATTAATCAATTCAAATATATTTTCTCTACGGGATCTTATATTGATTCACTTTCAATTAGCGGACAAATTAAGGATGCATACGAAAAAAATGTAGACAATTTTGTATCTGTAATGCTTTATGAAGTAAATGACACTTATAAGGATTCTATGATTTATAAGCAAACTCCGCGATATATCACGAATACTTTAGACAGTTTGAGAACTTTTAAACTGGAAAATTTAAAGGCGGGAAAATACTTGCTGATGGCCTTAAAAGACAAAGGCGCAAATAACAGATACAATCCTAAAGATGATAAAATTGGATTCCTTAAACATTATATCACTGTACCAAATGATACTGTATTCGAATTAGAATTATTTAGAGAAACGCTTCCGCTAAAAGCTTTTAAACCAATTCAGGCATCCGGAAACAGAGCATATCTTCCATATGAAGGAAAACAAAACTTTAAACTTTCTAAACCCAAAATTGTTCTTAAACACAATAACGAGGTTTTAGAAACTATCGTCACGGCATTCCCTAAAAAAGACTCTTTGCAAGTTTGGTACAAACCAATAAAAGTAGAGAAAATAGATTCCCTATCCATGGAAATCAGCAGGGACAATTACAACAAAAAATTTACTTTTAAGATTAAAGATCAAAAGAAAGACACCTTAAACATTACGGCACTACAAAATGGTGTCCTGAATTTTAGGGATCGATTTACTTTAGAATCAGCAACACCACTGGTTAAATTTGATAAATCGAAAATTAAATTAGTTAACAAAGACTCTGTTGCTGTAGATTTTACAACAGAATACAACGAGTTTGAACAAAAATTATATGTTGATTTCAAAAAAGAACCAGTCGACAAATACAATATTACCTTTTTTCCAGGTGCTTTGACTGATTTTTATGAAAAGGCAAACGATACGCTTGCTTATAAATTAACGACAAAAGAATATGCTGATTACGGGAATCTTGTATTGAATCTGAGAAACGTAAAACGCTTCCCGATAATTATTGAGGTTACAAATAAAAAGGGTGACGTTGTACTGGCTAGTGCATATTCTGAGGGAGAAACAAAAATAAGTTTCGACTTATTACAGCCAGAGGCCTTTACGTTGAGAATAATCTACGACGACAACAAAAACAAAATGTATGACGCGGGAAATTTCCTCAACAAAACCTATTCTGAAGAGGTGTTTTATTACCAAAAAGAAATTGATGTAAGAACAAATTGGGATGTTGATGAAACGATTGATTTAAGCGTACCTTTTAATCCTGAAGTCGAGAAAAAACAAATTGATAAAAAGAAAAAAGACGACGAAAAGAAGCGAAAAGCGTTCTAGTTTTTAATCTCAAAAACATCTTTATCACTTAAGAAATCGAGTTTTTTTCGAGTTTCTAACATTGCATTTTTATCTAATTCTACTATAAAAGCTGCTTCGGTTTCCTGAGGTTCCAGAATAAAATTTCCTAAGAAATCAATCACTTGCGAATGCCCTGTGTGTTCGTAATTGTTTGCATCGAGCCCTACTCTGTTTACACCAACGACATAAGTTAAATTCTCGATTGCTCGTGCCTTTAGCAAAGCATCCCAGGCATTGGTTCTAACTTTTGGCCAGTTGGCAACATATAACAATAGGTCATAATTTTCGACATTTCTTGCAAAAACAGGAAATCGCAAGTCGTAACAAATCTGGAGGCAAATCTTCCAATCAAGATATTCTACAATAACCTTTTCGTCTCCGTTGGTATAAAATTTATCTTCGCCGGCAAGCGAGAATAAATGGCGCTTGTCATAATATTGAATTTCGCCTGACGGAAAAACAAACAACATTCTATTATAATATTTCTCGTTTTCGACAATAATTAAACTTCCCGTTATGGCGAAGTTTTTTTGTTTTGCTAAAGATTGTAACCACAGAACGGTTTCGCCTTGCATAGTTTCAGCAACAACAGGCGCATTCATGGTAAATCCCGTTGAAAACATTTCCGGAAGTACTACCAAATTAACCGTAGAATCGACCTGATTGATCTTCGATTCGAAGTTTTTTCGGTTTTTAGAAGCGTCTTCCCAGTAAAGATCGGATTGAATAAGTGCTATTTTCATATCTCAAAAATACGAATTTTAAGATTAAAATGAATTTTCTCAGAAAAAGCATTATCTGCAAAATTTTCTCAAAACACGGCTAAAAACAACACATATTTTGGATATTAAAAATGCTTCACGAAAAAATATTGCAAAAAATATGCGCTTTGTGCAAAAAAAATGCAAATGTGAAAAATAAATTTTTATATTTGATCGCCAATAAAAAACCAAAAAAACATGAAAACCACAGAATTATGAAAAAAAAGCTAATTTCATTAGTATTTATTGGGGGGATGATCTTCTCAGCAAATGCAAAAGAGGCTGCAATTAAAAAGCACCTTTTTGAACAAAAAAGCAATCAGACAGAAATTTCGGGCCAAGTACTGGGTCAGGATGACGGAATGCCAATTGCCGGCGCAACGATTTATGCAAAAGGCAATAGTAAAATAGCAACTATAACTGACGAAACCGGGAAATTCAAACTAAACGTTCCGGAAAATGAAACTCACATCATCGTTAGTTATATGGGTTACGCAACTTTAGAATACAAATTAAACAACACTCAGGATTTAATAATAAACTTAAAACCAGCTGAAAATGTTTTAGATCAGGTTTTGGTAACTGCATTAGGAGTTAAAAAAAGCAGCAAATCTGTTGCTTATGCAGTAACTGAATTAAAAGGAACTGAATTCACGAAAGCGAAAGAAACCAATATCGCCAACGCCTTAGTAGGTAAAATTGCCGGTGTAAACGTAAGCAGTACTGCAACCGGACCAAATGGTTCAAGCAGAGTTGTCATTAGAGGAAATGGTTCGCTAAACGGAAATAACCAGCCTATGTATGTGGTAAATGATTTACCAATTGACAATACGCAATTGAACTTACCGGGAATTGGGAACGGACCAGGTTCTACAAGAATCAATGTTGACCGTGGTGACGGAACCTCTGTTATAAATGCTGATGATATTAAAACAATCACTGTTTTGAAAGGTGGAACTGCCGCTGCATTATACGGGGCAAACGCTGCAAACGGGGTTATCTTGATTCAGACTAAGAGAGGATCTGCCCAAAAAGGGATTGGAGTAGATTATAATACTTCATTTACTTTCGAAACACCATCGATCAAACCAGACTGGCAATACGAATACGGTTCAGGGGCAAATGGAAAAAAACCAACCAATCAGGCTGAAGCTATCGCTGACGGTCGCTGGTCGTGGGGAGCTAAAATCGACGGAACAGATGTTGTTCAGTTCGATGGTGTAGCAAGACCTTATGTAGCCCAAAAAGACAATATTAAAAACTTCTACAATACCGGAACAACTTTTATCAATTCCCTTGCTTTATCTGGAGGAAATGAAAAAGCAACCGGACGTCTTTCATTTTCAAATATGGAGAACAAAGGTGTTGTACCCAATTCTGATTTTAATCGTAAAAGTATCAATATTGCCAGCAATGTGAACTTAACAAACTGGTTAAAATTTGATGTTGTTGCGCAATACAATTTAGAAAAATCAAACAACAGAACGACAGTATCTGATGCTGAAGCAAACCCTAACTGGGGAACTTACATGATTGCCAATACGGTTGACATTAGAAATCTTGCTCCCGGATATGATGCAAATGGTATCGAAGAAGCATGGAATCCTGTTGCCGTAGCTACAAACCCTTATTTTGTGGTTAATAAAATTAAAAACAACGATACTAAAAATCGTTTTATCGGAATGCTGAATGTTAAATTAAACTTCACTCCTGAATTATTCCTTCAGGGTAGAATTGGTCAGGATTTTACAGATTATAACTTCTTTGGATACATCCCAAAAACGACTTTGAACAATCCTGTTGGATACGCACAAGGTTCAAGGGTTAAAATATCCAACCTGAATTCTGAAGCAATTCTTAATTATACCAAGAAAAATATCGTTGATGATTTCTCTTTAAATGCTTTAATTGGAGTAAACTCACGCACCAATTTAAGAGATGAAACCAGATTTGA
This sequence comes from Flavobacterium azizsancarii, assembly GCF_027980145.1. GTDB lineage: Bacteria > Bacteroidota > Bacteroidia > Flavobacteriales > Flavobacteriaceae > Flavobacterium > Flavobacterium azizsancarii. The sequence goes on from NZ_JAMZNK010000054.1 coordinate 15,471, forward strand.
AGGCTCTAACTTTGTGTTAGATGATTTTTATGCCATAAGCAACTTATCTACGCTAACTTACAGCTATCCTTACGGAAAAACAAAAACAAATTCAGTTTATGGTGCCGCGGATTTTGACTATAAAAACATTGTATTTTTAAATGTTACAGGTCGTCAGGATTGGTTCTCTACACTTTCTAAAGAAAACAATACAGTATTTTATCCTTCGGTTGGAACAGCTGTTATCTTATCCGATATTGTAACAATGCCAGATTTTGTTTCATTTACAAAACTAAGAAGTTCATGGGCCCAAGTGGGTGGCGCAACACCGGATCCTTATGCATTGAACCAATCCTACTCTATGGTTCAGGGCGGACACAACGGTCAGCAATTGCAAGGACCAACAAGTTCAAGAGTACCAAACCCAACTTTAAGTCCGTTGACTTCTACAACATTTGAAATTGGTACTGACTTAGGATTTTTCCGCAATCGCTTAAATCTTGATTTAGCATTTTACAACCGTGCTACAACAAATGATATTGTCGAAACTACAATTTCTAACGCTTCGGGATCAAGCACAGCTTTACTGAATCTAGGAAAAATGAGAAATAAAGGGGTTGAATTTTTATTAAGTGGAAAAATCATTAATTCTGAAAATTTCTCCTGGGATGCAAGTTTCAACGGATCTTATAATCAAAACACAGTTGAAGCACTTACAGATCAGTTAAACTCTATTACAATGGCAACTGCTGTAAACGGATATGTTACGATAACAAGTGATGTTGGCCGACCATATAGCATCATAAAAGGATATAAACCTCGTCTAGATGCAAACGGAAATACTGTTTATAATGTAAGCGGCGGATCTGCAACTATCGCACAAGGGCCACTTCAGGAATTAGGTCAGGGAGTTCATCCTTGGGCGGCAGGTCTTAGCAACGAATTTAAATACAAAAACATCTCATTCAGCTTTTTGATCGATGGTAAATTTGGAGGAAGTTTATATTCCGGAACTGACTTATACGGAACTCGTATGGGATTAACAAAACTAACTCTTGAAGGTCGTGAAAACGGTTTACCAATAAAAGGTGTTGACACAAACGGAAATCCGGTTGATATGGTTATTGCTCCTGAAAACCTAAGAACATATTATGATGGTTTAAGAAACATTTCATCCACTTTTATCTATGATGCAAGTTTTGTAAAACTAAGACAAGTAATTCTTGGTTATGATTTACCAATTCAAAGAATAAAAGGATTATCAAAACTTCAGGGAGCTTCTGTTTCATTTGTAGCAAGAAACTTATTCATTCTTTACAAGAAAACACCAAACGTAGATCCGGAATCTGTATTTAGTGCAGGAAATGCGCAAGGTGTAGAACAATTTGGAGTGCCAAAAACCAGAAGTTTCGGTTTAAGTTTAAATGTCAAATTTTAAACTCACCTAATTGCTAATTTTTAAATTAAAAGACATGAAAAAGATAACCATATTATATATCGCAGGAATACTTTTAGGAAGTATATCATCCTGTACCAAAGATTTTGAAGAAATCAATACCAACCCAAATGTGGTTGATAAACCAAATCCGAATTACATTTTCAGCAAAGCTCAACTTGACGGCTTAAACAATAATTATTTTTTCACTGACATTCTTGAATGTGGCGGAATGATTCAGCATTATGCAACTTACAAAGAAGCCTCAGGTGTGGGAGATAAATATTTAAGCAATGAAGTATATTTTTCAGCTTATTTCAATCAGCTATATCCAACAGCTTTAAATGAAATCGAAATTGTAATTAATGCTTTAAAAGCAAATCCAAACGATACTAACAAGTTGAATATTGCCAGAATCTGGAAAGCGTATTTGTATCACAGAACTACAGATTTATATGGAGACATTCCGTATTCAGATGCGGCAAAAGCAATCACCTCACAACTTTTCCTTCCAAAATATGACACTCAGGAATTTATCTACAAAGATTTACTGAAAGAACTGGATGAAGCCGCCACTGCATTAGATCCTGCTAAAGCAAGTTTCGGCAAAGCCGATTTTATCTATGACGGAGATGTCGCAAAATGGAAAAAATTTTCTTATTCTTTAATGCTTCGTTTAGGATTAAGATTAAGCAAAGTTGATCCCGCTTTATCAAAAACGTGGGTAACGAAAGCAATCGCTGGTGGAGTAATCCTTAATGGAAGTGATAATGCAATCATGAAATATACAGACGGACCAAATGATTTTAATAAAAACCCTGTTGGTTTTGATGCCAGAAGACAAGATTTTACAGCGGGATCTTATGGGCAAAAAAATGTTGAAGGAGGAAAACTAGCCAAAACATTCATTGATTTATTAAAATCTACTGCAGATCCAAGAATTAGTGTTTACTCCGGCGTTTGGCAGGGAACAACGCAAAATACATCTCTTGCCATACAAAAGGGTTTCCCTAACGGAACAAAAACAGCACCAACAGCAGCGGAACAAGGTACGTATTCCGAGCCTAATCAAAGTACGGTTTTTAAATTTGATGCCCCTCTTGTTCTTTTAAGTAATGCAGAAACAAATCTATATTTAGCCGAAGCTGCAGCAAGAGGATGGTACACCAACGAAAGCGATAAAGACTTATACGAAAAAGGAGTAAAAGCTTCTTTCCTAAACATGGGAATTTACGGCGCGACTTATGCAATTACAGATGCAACTGCTTATCTAACACTTAATCCGTACAACGCGGCAGGATCTTTTGAAGCTAAAATGAATCAGATTCATACTCAGATCTATGTTGCTTTATTTGTAGACGAAGAAGAGGTTTATGCCAACTGGAGAAGAACGGGATATCCTGTTTTAGTTCCCGTAAACTTTCCGGGCAATGTTACAAACGGCACAATCCCAAGACGTTTGAAATACTCTACCAGCGAATATTCAGTGAATTCAGCTAACTTAGCTGAAGCAGTGAAACGCCAGGGCGAAGATAGTTTTACAACCAGAATGTGGTGGGATAAATAATAATTAAGAGTTAAAATGTGCCTTTAGACACTAAATATTGGTAGAGAATATGAATCAGAATATCTAGCGTGCCGTAGGTACGCAATAATTAACATTTTGTTGCGTACCTACGGCACGCCAACGAACTTCAAATCTAATTACTACCAATATTTAGTGCCTAAAGGCACAAATTAAAACCATCAATTGTTAACTGGCATAAATAATAATAACAAAAAGATAAATGAGCATATTAATTCTTACGGCATGCATTGCGTTTTTAATCATTCAGATAGCCTGGCTTAAAATCAATCCGTTTATTGCCTTTATCATAACAGCTTTATTAGCAGGTCTTTTTTTAGGCCTGCCAATAGCTATTTTGTCTCAAACTGTTCAAAAAGGTTTGGGCGAAATGTTAGGATCTATTACTTTGATTATCGTTTTCGGGACCTGTATTGGTAAACTTACCGTTTCATCAGGCGCCGCCAATGTCATCGCAAAAACTGTTATGGGATGGACGGGCAAAAAATACGTTCGCCTTGGCTTAATGATTACCGGATTTATTGTTGGGATACCACTATTTTATAGTGTTGGATTTGTTTTGTTAGTTCCATTAATCTTCTCAGTAGCCCATCAATTTAAACTTTCAAAAGTATATCTCGGTATTCCAATGCTGGCGTCGCTTTCAGTAGCACACGGTTTCTTGCCACCACATCCGTCTCCAATGGCTTTAAGCAGTATTTTAAATGCTGATATCGGACTTGTTTTAGTCTACGGAATCATCATTGCGATTCCAACCATTTTTATTGCAGGTTTGTTGTTTTCGAATTTACTGAAAAACATCAAAACCGAATCAGATCACGAAATCCTGAATGTTGAAGAAGTGGTTAACGCAGGAAAGCAGCCTAGTTTTTCCCTAAGTTTATTCTCAGCCTTATTTCCTGTCTTCGGATTAACGCTGACTTCGATATTACCTATGATTTCACAAAATGAAACATTAGTAAATATCTGTAAAACGGTAGGAGAACCAAGTATGATTATGCTGATTTCTTTATTGATTTGTACCTATACTTTAGGAATCAGAATGAACAGAAGCATCACATCAGTAATGGATGATTATGCCGTTGCAATAAAAGATGTCGCTTTGATTGTTCTAATTGTTGGTGGAGCCGGAGGTTTAAAAGAAGTAATGATCGTAAGCGGCGTAAACGAAACTATAGTAGCCGCTTTAACACAAATAAACATTCATCCATATTTATTGGCCTGGATGATGGCGGCAATCATACGCGTTTGTGTGGGTTCTGCTACAGCAGCCGGATTAATGACTGCCAGCGTTTTATTACCTTTACTACAAACCACCGGTCTCGACCCTAACTTATTGGTTTTGTCCGTAGGAGCAGGAAGTTTAATGTGTTCTCACGTAAACGACCCAAGTTTCTGGATGTTCAAAGAATATTTTAATATCAGCCTGAAAGATACTTTCAAATCATGGACCGTCATGGAATCTCTAGTATCTGTTTTAGGAATCATTTTCGTTTTTATTTTAAACTCTATAATACATTAATATCATGAATTTATTACCACAAGAAAAATTTGAAACATTAGGCTTATCATTACCACCAGCACCACAACCTCTTGGTATTTATAAACCTTATTTAGTTGATGGTAAATATTTATACCTTTCAGGTCATGGACCTGTTAATGATGACAAGTCCTTAATCATTGGCCGAATTGGCGATGATATGGATATCGAACAAGGAAAATTAGCAGCAAGACAAGTTGGCTTAACCATGCTTTCTACAATTGTAACCAATTTTGGAAGCCTGAACAAAGTAAAACGAGTTATAAAAGTTTTAGGAATGGTGAATTGCAATGGCGATTTCCTAAGACATCCATACGTGATAAACGGTTGCAGCGAATTGTTTGCAGAAGTTTGGGGACAAGAAAACGGAATTGGCGTAAGAAGCGCAGTAGGAATGGGTTCTTTACCGGACAATATTCCCGTTGAAGTTGAAGCTGTTTTTGAATTATATTAAAAAATATGCCACAGATTAAATGATTAAAAATGTTTTTTTTTCGCCACGAATTTCACAAATTTTCACGAATTAATTTTCACATACTGATTTGTGTAAATTCGTGAAATTCGTGGCAGAAGAATTAAACACAACGTTTAAAATCATTTTAATCTGTGTCAAAAAATTAAACACATAGAAACATAGATTTATTTTTGCAATAGTTACAAGGATATTCAAAAAAGCTCGCTTTCTCACATAGCTATGTTTGTTAATGCAAGTGAAACGCCTTTATTCGGTTTTAAAAACTATGTTTCTATGTGTTTAAAAAAATAACACCAAGCTTATAAATTATTATGAATACAACACCACAAACCAGAATTGCAACGTTTGGAGAATTATTACTCCGAATGAGTGTTGCAGATGGAAACAGATTCACGCAGGCCAATGAAATAAAAATACATGTTGGCGGTGCCGAAGCAAATGTTTGTGTTTTACTTTCTCAACTCGGCATTCAAACCGATTATCTTACCCGATTACCAGAAAATGATCTGGCACAATTGGCCTTAAACGAACTTCAGAAATACAAAGTCAATACTTCAAAATGTGTGTATGGCGGAGAACGTTTAGGATTGTATTTTGTTGAAGCTGGAAATCAAATCAGGCAATCGCAGGTTATTTATGACCGAAGCAATTCGTCTTTCGCTACTATTGAAAAAGATCAAATTAATTGGGATTTGGCTTTCGCCGATGTTACTCATTTTCATTGGTCAGGAATCAGTCCGGGAGTTTCTAAAGAAGCAGGTTTAGCTTGCAAGGAAGCAATTCTGACAGCGCATAAAAAAGGAATTCCAATTTCTTCTGATTTTAACTTTCGATCAAAATTATGGCAATACGGAAAACATCCGTCTGAGATTATGCCGGATTTGCTTCAATACAGCACAATCACAGTTGCTGATTTAGATGCGATTGAAATTTATTTCGGAATTAAAACAGATAATACTGAATCCGACGAAGATCGTTTTCAGAAAACATTCGAATTATTAAAAGCAAAAATGCCTTTTCTAAAAACACTGGCAATGAGTTTTAGAAAATCAGACGGACCGGCACATTTATACAAAGGATTACTAATTCATGAAGGCAATTTCTATCAGACACAAGAACATAAAATACACGTTGTAACAGATCAGATTGGTTCCGGAGACGCTTTCAATGCAGGATTATTATACGGATTATCCAATAAATTTTCCGGACAGGAATCTATCGAATGGGCGACAGCTTGTGGTGTAATCAAACAAAGTATTCACGGAGATTTTGCCATAACGAACCTTAACGAGATCAGTCATTTTATTAAAAATGGCTCAAGTAACAGAATTAATAGATAAATAAAGAATATGTACAGCATTTTAAAAGCACAAGGCGTACTTCCGTTAGTTACACAAATCAATATAGAAACAGCCCAAATAGTATTGCAATCGGCGGCTGATGCTGGCATAAAAATTATCGAGTTTGCAGCTCGCGCAGATAATGCTAAAGAAGTTTTTACTCAAATGATCGCCTTTAAAAAAGCGAATAATCTGGATGTAAAAATAGCCGTTGGATCTATTTTAAGTGTTGATGATGCTGAGACATTTCATCAATTAGGAGCAGATTGCATTGTTTGTCCTCATACTGATCTGGAAATTGGCAATTATTGTTTCAAAAATAATATTTACTGGATTCCAGGCGCAGCGACTTTAAACGAAATTCTTCATGCGAATAAATTAGGTGCAGAAATTGTAAAACTTTTTCCTGCCGATAAAATTGGCGGTCCAGGATATGTAAAAGCAATAAGAGCACCGTTCCCAAATTTGAAAATAATGCCAACCGGAGGCGTAACTCTTGAAGAAAGCAATTTGAAATCATGGTTCAAATCCGGTGTTGTTTGTGTTGGAATTGGTTCTAATTTATTTTCGAAAGAAATTCTTTTGGATTTAAAATACGAGCAATCGTTACAAGCATTTCAAAATTTAATTGAAGTTGTAGAAAAAACCAGAAACTAAAATTATGCAAGACAATTGGTGGAAAATTAATTCCGAAATCCGCATTGACACTCCGTTTCTGGCTGTTTACGAAGATCGTATCCAGTCGAATATTGAGCGTTTGATTGAATCAGTAAATGGCGAAACTCAAAAATTAAGGCCCCATATAAAGACGCATAAAATTGGCGAGATTCTGGATTTGTTTAAAACCTACAGCATCAATAAAATAAAATGCGCGACAATTGCCGAAGCTGAACTTGCCGCCATACACGAAATTCAGGACGTGCTTCTCGCCTATCAGCCTGTTGGCGTTAAAAAAGAAAGATGGATTTCATTAATACAAAAATATCCTAATACTTCTTTTTCGACTATCGGTGACAATCTTGATTCAGCAAAAGCTTTGAATAAAATTGCAAAAGAAAACGATTTAAAACTTACCGTTTATCTGGATCTTAATACAGGAATGAACAGAACCGGAATTTCGATTCATAAAGATTGGAGTGCTTTAATTTATGAAATTCTTGAGTTAGAAAATCTTCATTTCGCAGGAATTCATATTTATGACGGCCATTTAAAAGGCTATGCGGAAGAACGAATTGCTGCCGCTTCAAATTCTTTTTTTAGCATAAATGAGAGAATTGAAACAATTGAACAAAAACTAGGTTACGAATTAAAAATTGTTGCCGGAGGATCGAATACATTTCCGTTTTATGCGACTCAAAAAAATGTAGAATGCAGTCCGGGAACTTTTGTTTTCTGGGATTCAAATTACCAGATTCATTTACCGGAACAAAATTTCGAACCCGCTCTGGTTATTGTTGGAACTATTGTTTCAAAGCCTACAAATGCTACATTTTGTATTGATATTGGATACAAAGCCGTAGCTTCTGAAAATCCTATTGATAAAAGATTAGTGATTTTAAATGATGAAAACCTAATCCCAACATCGCATTCAGAAGAACATTTAATTATAGAAAACAAAGGGAAAAACGAGTACGCTATTGGCGACACTATTTATGCCCAACCTTATCATGTTTGCCCAACCTGTGCCCTTTACGATTCGGTTCAGGTAGTAAATGCAGCGCATCAAATTTGCGATCAATGGCAGGTTGTTGCACGCAGCAGAAAAATTAACATCTAGGAGAAAAAGAATAGAAAATAGAGCGAAGAAGAAAGAGAATAGGCCTCACAATAACACTTGTAGAGAATCTCTGAGCCTTTGAACCTTTGTGACTTAAAAAAAATAATATGTTTATAATAGACGCACATCTAGACCTGAGCATGAATGCAATGGAATGGAATCGAGATTTAAGAAATGATGTACCTACATTACGTAATTTCGAAAAAGGAATGACAGACAAACCGGATCGCGAACGCGCCACGGTTTCTTTTCCAGATTTACGAAAAGGAAACATTGGTATTGTTGTCGCCACTCAAATTGCACGATTTGTAAAACCAGGCAGTATTATTCCGGGTTGGAATTCTCCTGAACAAGCCTGGGCACAAACACAGGGACAAGCTGCATGGTACAAAGCGATGGAAGAAGCCGGAGAAATTACAGCAATAACAGATAAAAAATCACTCCTAAAACAAATTGATTTATGGAATGACGGAACGCCAAACGATAAAAAACCTATTGGTTATATCTTAAGTCTTGAAGGTGCCGATTCTATTATTGATGTTTCGTATTTAGAAAAAGCATACAATTACGGATTACGTGCCATCGGACCTGCACATTACGGACCCGGACGCTACGCAAACGGAACGGATGCTACCGGAAAAATGCAGCAAAACGGTCTAGATTTGTTGAAAGAAATGGAACGTTTGAATATTATTCTGGACGCAACACATTTGTGTGATGATGCTTTTTGGCAGGCTTTAGATCATTATAACGGACCCGTTTGGGCAAGTCATAACAATTGCAGAAGTCTGGTCGATCATAACCGTCAATATAGCGACGAAATGATTCAGGCATTAATTTCAAGAGGAGCCGTAATTGGCGGAGCTTTAGATGCGTGGATGCTAGTACCAAATTGGGAAAGAGGTGTTTCGACTCCAAAAGGTACAAATTGCAATCTCGAAACTGTTTTCAAACACATGGATCACATTTGCCAATTGGCAGGAAATGCGAATCATATTGGTATTGGTTCAGATCTGGATGGTGCTTTTGGAACAGAACAAGGTCCGTACGATTTAGATACGATTGCCGATTTGCAAAAATTGGTTCTGATTTTTAAAAACAACGGATATTCTAATGAAGATTTAGATAAAATCTTTCATCAGAACTGGATTAATTTTTTAATGAAAAATTGGGATTAACCCGTTGAGTGTAATTATTTTTAACACATAGAAACATAGTTTTTTTAGCTCAAAATAAGACGTGTCACTTATTTAAAACACACATAGCTAGCTATGTGAAAGAAATGGGTTTCTTTTTGTATTCTTCTTTACACATAAAATCTATGTTTCTATGTGTTAAATTGAAGTTAGTATGCATTACACCAAAAGAGGCTAGACTTAAAGAAATACTAAACTGGGAACTGCCTTCTTATACGATTGTAATTTTTCGTCGTTTGGATCAACTTCTGTAACGACATAATTAACCTCAGATAAGTTGGCAATTTTCATTTTTAGAACAGTATCGAGTTTTTCAGAAATAGTTAGAATCGCTGTTTTTTCAGAAGCCTGAATCATTGCTTTTTTTACCTGAACGGTTTCCCAATCAGAGTCTGAGAAACCACCTTCGATATCAAGAGCATTGGTTCCTAATATTAATAAATCGACTCTAATATTCGCCAATTGATTATAGACATCGCCGCTCACACACATTTGGCTGTAGGACGAAATGCTGCCGCCAATCATGATAATTTTAACATTGGGTTTATCCAAAAGTTCAACTGCTGATAAAACAGTAACGGTAAAAATGGTCAGATTCAAATCATCAGGAATCAAACGGATGAACTCACGAATTGTAGTTCCGCCGCCAATTAGTAAAACCATTCCATCATGAAGTAAACCTAACGTTTTTTGAGCAATAATTTGTTTAGATTCACCTGCATAAGTTTGATTATTAGAAGAAGCATGGTGATAGGCTTTTGTCATCGCACCACCTTTTACTTTAATCAATAAAGATTCTGATTCAAGTTCGTTAATATCACGTCTTACTGTATCTTCTGAAACAAATAATTTTGCAGAAAGCGTTTCAAAACTTACACGAGTATGCAAGTTTATCTCTTTTATAATAAGATTTTTACGTTCTTCTTTAGTGTAATTAATCACTTCATTATCATTACTCATGCAAATTCAATTTTATAGAAGCAAATGTAAACAATAAATGCAATATTATTGCGAAACAAATTATAACACAATGTAATAAAAAAGTTAATTTATCTATTTTAAAGACATTTAAGTATAAATTCGTTTTGCAAAAAAAATGCAAACCTAACCAATAAACTATATTTTTGTCTAACAATCAAAAAAGCAACCATGCAAAAAAACCTATTTCTCCTTTTACTATTTTGTTTTTCTTTCGGAAATGCCCAAACTTCTTTCACAAACAATTCTATTATCCCTGCTCCCAATTCATACAAAGCAACAGGAGATAGTATTCGTTTAAACGGACAGATAAAATTTACTTTCGAAAAAAATAAATACAGCGCAAGAGAACTTAAAACTGCACAAATTTTCGAGTCGGCTATAAACTCAAATATGCCAAACAAAAAAAGCAATCTTGAAGTTTTGTTTATTGCCAAAAATCCGGCTGAATCTTTAAAAAAAGAAGCTTATAAAATTGTCATTACTCCAAAAAAGATCACCGTTACCGGAAGTGAAGAAGGATTATTTTATGCTGTTCAGAGTTTATTGCAGCTTTTACCCAACAAACCAAAAAATCAGGAAATAAAACTACCTTGTGTTACCATAGAAGATGAGCCCAGATACAGCTACCGCGGGCTTCACCTTGATGTTTGCCGTCATTTTTTCTCTGTTGATGTTATAAAAGATTTTATCGCACAAATGTCTAGCTATAAGCTAAACAACTTTCATTGGCACCTAACTGACGATCAGGGATGGAGAATTGAGATCAAAAAATACCCAAAATTAACCGAAGTAGGTTCAAAAAGAGCACAGACTTTAGTGGGAAATAAATTCGAAAGATCACCCTACTTTTTTGACGGAAATCCGTACGGAGGTTTTTATACGCAGGAAGAAATCAAAGATGTAGTGAAATTTGCCGAAGATCATTATGTTAATATTATTCCGGAAATTGAAATGCCCGGTCATGCAACTGCAGCAGTTACGGCTTATCCTAATTTATCCTGTTTTCCGGATCGTCAATATAAAGTTATAGAATATTGGGGTGTTTTTGATGATATTTTCTGCGCTGGAAAAGAGGAAACCTTTACTTTTTTAGAAGATGTTTTGACCGAAATTATGGCTTTATTCCCAAGTAAGTATATTCATATTGGTGGAGACGAATGCCCGAAAACAAAATGGAAAGAATGCCCGAATTGCCAAAAACGAATCAAAGATTTAGGATTAAAAAACGAACATGAATTACAAAGTTACCTGACCACCCGAATAGAAAAATTCCTAAATGCACACGGAAGACAAATTCTGGGCTGGGATGAAATGCTGGAAGGCGGATTGGCACCAAACGCAGCGGTAATGTCATGGCAAGGTGAGTCTGGCGGAATTGAAGCCGCAAAACAAAAACACAATGTAATCATGAATCCGGAACAAGTGCTGTATCTGGATTATAATCAAGGCTATTCGCCAAATGAACCTTTAACAATTGGAAGATTAACGACAGTTGAAAAAATGTACAACTACAACCCAACTCCTGTTGATAGTTTAACCGTTGAAGAGCAAAAATATATTATAGGAGTTCAATCGAATCTTTGGTCTGAATATTTGACGAGTCCGGCAAAATTAAATTATATGATTTATCCACGAGTATTTGCTTTAGCCGAAATTGCCTGGACAGAGCCGAAAAACAAGAATTACAATCATTTTATTTTAAACCAAATTCCTTATCATTTAGAAAAACTGGAAGCGCAGAAACGATTGTATAAAGTCCCAACACCATTTGGCTCAGATGAAACAGCATTAATCGCATCAAAATATGTTCTGGATTTAAAACCAACCATCAAAAACGGTCAAATCTTCTACACTATTGACGGTTATAACCCTGACGAAACTGCTCAACTTTACACTAAACCCGTAACGATAAACATTCCGAAAGGAGAATTCAGAATCATCAAAACAGTTCAAATCAGTCCGAGCGGAAGAAGAAGTTCGATCAATAAGATATTAGTTCGAAATCCGGATTCAAAACCGGCTCTAGCCATAAAACCAACTAAGAAAGGTTTAAAATTCGATTATTATACCGGAACATTGTTTCAGCAAGTACAAGATTTAGATTTAGCAAAACCCGTTAATTCAGGAATTTTTGAAGGTGCGATAAGCAGTGAAAAATGGAAAACGAAAACGGAGCGTTATATTGGCTTAAAATTCGACGGATACATCTATATCGCAGAAACCGCAAATTATACGATTTCGACACTTTCAGACGACGGATCGAAGCTTTTTATCGATAATGAATTAGTGGTGAATAACGACGGAATTCATTGGCTCAACGAAGCATATGGGGTCATAAAGCTGGAAAAAGGTTTTCACAAATTGAACATCAGTTATTTTGATCAGATTGGCGGAACGACCTTAACTTGTTTTATCCAGCAGGAAGGAAAAGAAAAACAAGAAATAAGCGCTTCGCAATTGTATTATGAATAAGACATAAAAAAAGGTTCCGAAATATCGGAACCTTTTTTTATAAAACTAAAAGTCTTTTATATTATCCTTTTAAGCTTGCTGATAAATACTCACGGTTCATACGTGCAATATTTTCAAGAGAAATTCCTTTAGGGCATTCTACTTCACAAGCTCCAGTATTGGTACAGTTACCAAAACCTTCAAGATCCATGTGGTGTACCATGTTTAAAACACGATCAACAGCTTCTACTTTACCTTGAGGCAACAAAGCAAATTGAGATACTTTGGCAGCAACGAACAACATTGCTGATGAGTTTTTACAAGTTGCAACACAAGCTCCACAACCAATACAAGCAGCAGCATCAAATGATTTATCTGCATCGTGTTTGTTAATTGGAATTGTATTGGCATCAATTGTATTACCTGAAGTATTTACCGAGATAAATCCTCCTGCGTGTTGAATTCTGTCAAAAGAACTTCTGTCAACCACTAAATCTTTAATTACAGGAAAAGCTTTTGCTCTAAATGGCTCGATAAAAATCGTATCACCATCTTTAAACATACGCATGTGTAATTGACAAGTTGTTACTCCTCTATCTGGTCCGTGTGCTTCTCCGTTGATGAATAATGAACACATTCCGCAAATTCCTTCACGACAATCGTGGTCAAATGCTACTGGCTCTTCTCCTTTGTTGATCAATTGTTCGTTAAGAACATCAAGCATTTCAAGGAAAGACATATCTGGTTCGATTCCGTCGATTGGGTAATCAACAATTCCCCCTTTATCTTGGGCGTTTTTCTGACGCCATATTTTTAATGTAAGTTTCATACTGTTTTAGTTTGAAAGTCCTAAAGTCGAAAGTCAAAAGCCTTATTTGAGACTTTTGACTTTCGACTTTCGACCGAATTTTATTTGTAGCTTCTTTGAACTAATTTAATGTTTTCGTAAACCAGAGCTTCTTTGTGTAATACGGCATCACTTGGTTTTCCTTTGTACTCCCAAGCTGCAACGTATGCAAAGTTTTCGTCATCACGAAGTGCTTCTCCTTCTTCAGTTTGGTATTCTTCACGGAAGTGACCTCCACAAGATTCATTACGGTGCAATGCATCTTTCGCGAATAATTCTCCTAACTCTAAGAAATCGGCAACACGTGTCGCTTTCTCTAATTCCTGATTAAATTCGTTAGCGCTTCCAGGAACTTTTACATCTTTATAAAACTCTTCACGTAAAGCAGCAATTTCTACGATAGCCTCAGATAAACCTTGAGCATTACGAGCCATACCTACTTTATCCCACATAATCTTTCCTAATTTCTTATGGAAATAATCTACAGAATGAGTTCCTTTATTATTGATAAATCTGTCGATTTGATCTTTTACTTCTTTTTCTGCTGCTACGAATTCTGGTAAATCTGTAGAAATTTCTCCCATTTTAATATCCGGAGCTAAATAATCTCCAATAGTATAAGGTAATACGAAATATCCATCAGCCAAACCTTGCATCAAAGCAGAAGCTCCTAGTCTGTTTGCACCGTGATCAGAGAAGTTAGATTCTCCAATTGAGAAACATCCCGGAATTGTAGTCATTAAGTTATAATCAACCCAGGTACCACCCATTGTGTAGTGAACTGCAGGGTAAATCATCATTGGTGTTGTATAAGGATCCTCATCGACGATTTTGTAATACATCTGGAATAAGTTTCCGTATTTACTTTTCACGATTTCAGCTCCTAATTTTGTTACTAAAGCAGCATCTTTATCATTTAAACCTTTTACGAAAGCTTCTTCAGTTCCGTAACGTTTGATCGCAGCAGCAAAATCTAAGTAAACAGCTTCTCCGGTTTTATTAACTCCAAAACCAGCATCACATCTTTCTTTTGCAGCACGAGATGCAACATCACGAGGTACTAAGTTACCAAAAGCAGGATATCTTCTTTCTAAGAAATAATCTCTTTCAGCTTCAGATAAATCAGTTGCTTTTTTCTTTCCTTCACGGATCGCTTTAGCATCTTCTTGTTTTGCAGGAACCCAAATACGACCATCATTACGTAACGATTCAGACATCAAAGTCAGTTTTGACTGGTGATCTCCAGAAACCGGGATACATGTTGGGTGAATTTGCGTGTAACAAGGATTTGCAAAAAACGCTCCTTTTTTATGTATTTTCCAAGCTGCTGTTGCGTTACTTCCCATAGCATTTGTTGACAAGAAAAACACGTTTCCGTATCCTCCAGAACCAACAACTACTGCGTGAGCAGAATGTCTTTCTATTTCTCCCGTAATAAGGTTACGAGCGATAATACCTCTCGCTTTACCGTTCACGATAACAATGTCAAGCATTTCGTGACGGTTGTACATTTTCACTTTTCCACGACCAATCTGACGGTTCATTGCAGAATAAGCTCCTAGCAATAATTGCTGACCAGTTTGTCCTTGTGCATAAAATGTACGGGAAACCAAAGTTCCTCCAAAAGAACGGTTATCTAGTAATCCACCATATTCACGAGCCAATGGAACTCCCTGAGCCACACACTGGTCAATAATATTAGTAGAAACTTCAGCCAAACGGTGAACGTTTGCCTCACGTGCACGGTAGTCACCCCCTTTTACAGTATCATAAAACAATCTGTAAACCGAGTCACCGTCACCTTTATAATTTTTTGCCGCATTGATACCACCTTGTGCTGCAATAGAGTGCGCACGACGAGGTGAATCCTGAAAACAAAATGCTTTTACGTTATATCCCTGCTCCGCTAAAGTAGCCGCAGCTGAACCTCCAGCCAAACCTGTACCAACAATAATAATATCTAAATTACGTTTGTTTGCAGGGTTCACTAAATTAATATGATCTTTATAATCTGTCCATTTGTCCGATATTGGGCCGTGTGGAATTTTTGAATCTAATGCCATTATAATTTATATTAATTATTGTTTGAAATGATGAAATAATGCGATAATCACGAAAAGTGCCGGAACTACAACTGCAAAACCGTAACCCACTTTACTTAAAAATCTAGAATATTTATTGTGCATCCCCATTGATTGAAGAGATGAACCGAATCCGTGCCAAAGGTGAAAACCTAACAACACAAATGATACACAATAGATACCAGTACGAATTGGGTCATGAAATTTATGAACTAATTCACCATAATATCTTGTAGCATCCGGTGCGGCACCTGCAATATATTTATAGGTAACTTCAGGAAACCAAAAATCATAGAAATGCAATCCTAAGAAAGCCAAAATAACCAATCCAGAAATAATCATATTTCTAGAACTCCAGGAAGCATTAGCAGCTCCATTGTACTTTGCATATGCAATTGGTCTCGCAGCAGTGTTCTGAGCAGTCAATACAAATCCCATAACGAAATGGAAAATTACCCCGATTGCCAAAACTGGTTGCATTACATATTGAATCAGCGGATTGTATCCCATAAAGTGAGACGCTTCGTTAAAAACATCTTTACTAATAATAGAAATGAAATTTAAGGAAACATGCAGCGCTAAAAACGTGATTAAGAATATTCCCGAAAGGGCCATAGCCACTTTCTTTAAGATGGAAGCATTCAATAGTGCAGATTGTGCCATAATTGTTTAAGTAGTTTGTTTTAAAAAATTATACAAAAATAAAGCAATTAGACATGAACTACAACCATTTCGTTGTTATTTATAATGATTTTAAAGAGCTTTGCCCAATATTATTGCAAATTATTTAAAAACAAGAAAATAGATATTTTTCACAAGCCATTTTAACCTATTTCTAACTTTTACATAATTACCAAATTGCTATTTTTAGTCCCAATTTGATTTATTTTTCTCAAAAATAAACGCTACAACGATTTTAATCAACGAAAACAAGTAAATTCTAGAAGCATAATTTTACCTTTATCAGCTTCAAAAAACATGATAATGAAAACAGGAATTGACGCTATCTCTTTTGATGTAGCCAACATACATTTACCCATAAAAACCTTGGCAATTGCCAGAAACATTGAGCCTGAAAAATTAAAGAAAGGCCTCGGATTAATCAAAATGACTTTGCCGGACGTTCATCAGGACGCAGTTGTTTTTGGAGCAAACGCTTTGACTAAACTTATTCTTGAAAACGAAATAAACCTAAACGAAATTAGCAGGATTTATGTTGGGACAGAAAGCGGAATCGATAGCTCTAAACCTATCAGTTCTTTCTTAATCAGCTTAATGGAACAGAAATTTGGAGAAGATTCTCTGGAAAAATGTGATGTTGTCGATTTTACATTTGCCTGTATTGGCGGTGTAGACGCTTTACAAAACTGTATCGATTTTGTAAAACTAAATCCATCCAAAAAAGCAATAGTTGTTACGACTGATTTTGCGAAATATGATTTGAATTCAACAGGAGAATATACACAAGGTGCCGGAGCTCTTGCAATGCTAATAACATCGAACCCTAGAATTATTGCTTTTGATCATAATTGGGCAACAAGTACAAAAGGTGTTTTTGATTTTTTTAAACCCTACAGAACTATCTCAAAGGAATCGATTACGCAAAATGAGAATAACGATCCTTGGTTTGATAATTTAGAAGCCGAAATCGAAATTCATAAAGACCAGCCCGTTTTTGATGGTCAATATTCGAATCAATGCTATATGGATCGTACGAGATCTGCTTACTTTTCATTCAAGAAACTAAAAAACACAACCGAAACTTTATACAATTCCTGGAACAGCATTATCATGCACCTTCCCTACTCTTTTCAGGGACGCCGAATGTTATCTGAAATTTATGCTTTAGATCATGCTGATAAAATTATTGCAGACAATATTGAACCAGCAGATTATCAAACTAAAATCAAAGAAGTTGGGAAATCTGATGAGTACAGAAAATTCGTAACCGAGAAATTACAGCCTGCAGAATTGGCTTCTTCTTTAATTGGAAATCTTTATACAGGATCTATTTTCATGGGATTATTATCTACTTTGGCTCATTATTATGATACCAAACAAGACGTTACAGGAACTAAATTTGGATTCCTGGCTTACGGAAGCGGCTCTAAATCTAAAGTATTTGAAGGAACAATTCAACCGGAATGGCAATCGGCTTTAGTCAAAACTAAACTTTTTGAAAATTTAGAAGAAAGTGTAGAAATAGGTTTTGAAACTTATGAAAGTCTTCATAAAAAAGAACAAAAACAAAGTGTGAGAACCCCTAAAAACGAGTGGATTTTAGATCGAATCGAAAAAGAAATTCCTAATTTGATTGGGGCGAGATATTATAAGTGGATCGAATAAAAATTAAATTCCAATTAAATGCGCCTAACCTTTGTCAAAGCTTTAAACCAAGAGTGTAAGGAACTTTTGTAAAAAACTATTATTTTTATTTTCTGTATTTATAAATCTATCAGAAAATGCAAATCAGAACAGAAGTAAAAGAAATATTAAATTATA
>NZ_JAMZNK010000055.1 GCF_027980145.1 Flavobacterium azizsancarii
AGTTTATAGAAGACCATTTTAGCCCAAATTTACATTTTTCAAGAAACACTCTGTAAATCTACTAGTATAATAAAAGAAAGAGGTCGTCTTTTCAGACAACCTCTTTTTATTTATTTTTTCTTGGCGTTTTTAGGTTTTGCTGTGGTCTTCGGTTTCGTAGCGGCCTTTGGTTTGGCAGTAACCTTAGATTTTGTATCTTTTTCTTCTAATTTTTTTCTTTCCTTTTCTTCCTGCTCCAGTCTTTCTTTTTCTTTTTGTCTGCATATTTCGTTATACAAATTTACGACTTTCTCAATATCAGAATACTTATATTCTTTATCCTGGATTTTATTTGCAATTTCAGGACTGTCGCTAAAATAATAAACGCCATACTCTTTAAAAAAAACATTAAACCCGGCAGAAAAACCATTTGAACTTATAGAAACCAATACAGGATAATCTTCATTACTTCTTTTCAGATAGTGATTGACATCTTTAGATACGACTTCCATTTTAGGTTCTTTTATCTTTTCATTCGTCTCTTCATTCTTTACCTTAACTTCCTTAATTCCATAATCCTCTCCACCTAAATACAAAGAAGCTTTTCCTTCAATGATCTTGCAGATCCAATTTTCCTTTATAATCTTAAATTCTGTACCCTTCTTTTTGTATACTTTCGTTTTTGTCCATACAAAAGTGTAAGACAGTTTTTTATTTGCATCAAAAATCTGAATCGAATCTAAGTCTTTACTTGCGTATTTTTCATTACTCTCGCCAACTTTAATTTTCACTTTTTTACTAGCAAAACCAGGAAACTTAACAATCCCGTTAATTTTTTGTTTGTCTTTTTTAAAAACAATCGCATCTGCTTTTTGTTCTCCCATTCCTAATTTAAACGTAATACCTCCTGATTGTGCCTGTAAAAGAGATGTAATGCATAAAGCACTCATCACTAAAAAAAATTTTAACTTCATTCTTTTGGGGTTTTATTTGTAAGCCGGCAAATATATAAATATCGCGTGGCTTTAAAGAAGATTTCAGATCAGCCAACCATCAAGTTATTTTATAATTATTAACAAAATTTTACTCCACAAAATAATTTTGACATATTTCCTTTAAGGGAACTATCTTTTCTACCCGTCAGACAAACGAGTTAACAAGAACTTTTTATATTTATGAAGTATAATGGACAATCTTGTCTTTTCGATAACTTCATCTAAAAATTAAATTTCTAATTAATTTAAAATCTGCTGAATCTGCAAAATCTGCGTGAGAATAAAATTCATTGTTTTATCTTTACTAAATCAAAATGAATTCACTAAAATGAAAATACTACTCCTTGGTTCAGGCGAATTAGGCAAAGAATTTGTCATCGCCGCGCAACGAATCGGACAAACTATAATTGCTGTTGACAGTTACGAAAATGCTCCGGCAATGCAGGTTGCCCACGGATTCGAAGTAATCAACATGCTGGACGGCGAAGCTCTTGACCGAATCGTAGCCAAACACAAACCAGACTTTATAGTTCCAGAAATAGAAGCCATTCGTACTGAACGTTTTTACGATTACGAAAAACAGGGTATTACCGTTGTTCCTTCGGCAAAAGCAGCCAACTTTACAATGAACCGTAAAGCGATTCGTGATTTAGCATCAAAAGAACTAGGACTAAAAACAGCCAAATACCAATACGCCACTTCAGCAGAAGAATTACAAAAAGCCGTTCAGGAAGTTGGGATTCCCTGTGTAGTAAAACCTTTAATGTCTTCGTCAGGAAAAGGACAATCGACCATAAAATCTGAAAGTGATATCGAAAAAGCATGGCAATATGCCGTTGCTGGCTCTCGTGGCGATGTAATCGAAGTTATCGTAGAAGCTTTTGTAGATTTCAATTCTGAAATTACGCTTTTAACGATTACTCAAAATAATAATCCAACGCTTTTTTGTTCTCCAATTGGACACCGACAAGAACGCGGCGATTATCAGGAAAGCTGGCAACCCGCAAAAGTTTCTGAGGCCGATTTGTATGAAGCGCAGGATATGGCAGAGAAAATTACCGAAGCACTTGGTGGCGCAGGATTATTTGGCGTTGAATTCTTTTTAACAAATGATGGTGTTTATTTCTCTGAGCTTTCTCCACGTCCGCATGATACAGGGATGGTAACATTAGCAGGAACACAAAATTTCAATGAATTCGAATTGCATTTACGAGCCATTTTAAGTTTACCTATTTTCGAAATCACACTTGAAAAAGCCGGAGCAAGTGCCGTAATTTTAGCATCAGAAGATTCCTCGAATCCTACTTTTACCGGAATCGAAAAAGTAGCTGCTTTACCCAAAACCGATTTCAGAATCTTTGGCAAACCAACTTCAAGACCATACCGCCGAATGGGCGTCGTTTTAAGCCATGATACATTAGCAACTCCAATTGAAGAAATTGTAGAACGCGCCAAAACAACTTCAAAATTAATAACTGTAAACTCTTAAAAATGAAAAAACTACTCTTTATAGCATTCCTATTTGTTGGAATAGCAACGCAAGCTCAGGATAAAAAAACAACCGAAAAACCTCAAATTGTAGAAACTGCTTGTGGTGAATGTCAATTTGGGATGAAAGGCAAAAGCTGTGATTTAGCCGTTCGAATTGATGGGAAGCCTTATTTTGTTGACGGAACTACGATTGACCAACACGGTGACGCACATGCCGAAGATGGCTTTTGCAATAAAATCCGCAAAGCTTCTGTTACCGGAAAAGTAGAAAATGGTCGTTTTAAAGCTACTTCATTCACTTTGATAAAAGAAAAATAATGGAGCTAATCCTTGAAAATATTGCCAAACACGTTTCCTTAACCCCAGAAGAGCAAGCACATTTTTTATCGAAAACCGAAACACATACTTATAAAGCCAAAACGATTCTACTAAGTGCCGGAGAAGTTTGCAAACATTCCTATTTTGTCAATTCAGGAATTTTAAGAAGTTTCAATATCAATGATAATATTGTCGAGCATGTTCTGGCGTTTGCTTGTCAAGGCTGGTGGATGAGCGATATGTACAGCTTTTTTTCGCAAAAACCTGGACAGCTTTTTATAGAAGTTTTAGAAGATGCAGAAGTTGTTTCATTATCCAAAGAAAACCAGGAGCAATTATATCTCGACATCCCAAAATTAGAACGTTTTTTCAGGATTTTAATCGAAAATTCATTGGTCGCCAATCAACAACGATTAATGGATAATTTAAGTTTACCCGCTGAAGAACGCTTCGAGAAATTCTGTACTAAATATGGAACGCTCGTTCATAAAGTACCTCAAAAACAAATTGCTTCTTTCATTGGTGTAACACCTGAATTTTTCAGCAAAATGAAAGCAAGGCTTTTGAAAAAATAGTTTTTATAGCCACAGATTTCACAGATTAAAATGATTAAAAAATGTTGCCACGAATTTTACTAATTTTCACGAATTAAATTGAGTGAAAAATTAAATAAAAATTAGTGAAAATTAGTAAAATTCGTGGCGAAAAAAATCTTTTTAATCTTTGTAATCTGTGGCAAAAAACAAAACACGGCCAAAGACCGTGTTTTTTTGAATTAAAATTGCTCAACCTCTGTAGAATGTTTCATTGCCGTTGTTGTCGATTTTCCTATTGTTACTGTATTTTGTACCGCATCAAAATAAGAAGTTCCAACAAAAGCCTGATGTTTTACCGCTCTGAATCCGCTGCTTTGCAGAGCGAATTCTCTTTCCTGCAATTCAGAATATCCTGCCATTCCGCGCTCTTTGTAGGCTTTAGACAATTCGAACATACTTGTATTTAAAGCATGGAATCCTGCTAAAGTAATGAACTGGAATTTATATCCCATTGCAGCCAAATCTTCTCTGAATGTCTCCATTTCAGCAACTGATAATTTTGCCGCCCAGTTAAATGAAGGAGAACAATTGTAAGCCAGCATTTTATCCGGAAATTCTTTTTTCATGGCATCGGCAAACTTTTTGGCATAAACCAAATCAGGATTACTGGTTTCCATCCAAATCAAATCAGCGTAAGGTGCGTAGCTCAAACCTCTTGCAATTCCCTGATCGATTCCGCTGTTTACATAGAAAAACCCTTCGTTGGTTTTTTCCCCAGTAATGAATTTAGCATCTCTTGGATCTGCATCACTCGTTAACAAATTTGCTGCATCAGCATCAGTTCTTGCTACAATCAAAGTCGAAACTCCCATAACATCAGAAGCCAAACGTGCTGCAATTAGTTTATTAATTGCTTCCTGAGTAGGCACCAAAACTTTGCCTCCTAAATGTCCGCACTTTTTAGCCGAACTCAACTGATCTTCAAAATGAACTCCTGAAGCTCCTGCTTCAATCATCGATTTCATTAGTTCGAAAGCATTTAGATTTCCCCCGAAACCAGCTTCCGCATCAGCCACAATTGGAACCAAATAATCTTTTTTATCTTCAACTCTGTTTACGGTCTGAATCTGATCAGCTCGTAATAAAGCATTATTTATTTTTTTTACTACCATTGGCACACTATTTACAGGATAAAGCGATTGGTCCGGATACATTTCTCCTGCTAAATTTGCATCAGCAGCAACTTGCCAACCGCTCAAATAAATTGCTTCAAGACCAGCATCGACTTCCTGAATCGCCTGATTTCCTGTTAAAGCGCCCAAACCAGCAACATAATCCTGACTTTTTAACTTTTTCCATAATTTTTGCGCTCCCATTTTGGCAATAGAATGCTCAATTTGATACGATCCCTGAAGTGTAACTACTTCTGTAGCCGTATACGGGCGTTCAACACCTTTCCATCTTGGGTTCGTAATCCAATCGTTAATCAATTCCTGAATTCTGTCTTCTGTTGTTTTCATAAATAGTATAGTTAAGTTGGTTAGTGAGTAAAAGTTTTCAGTTTGCAGTCGCAGTTTTCTACTGAGACTCAAAAATTTTTTTTTTTTGTTTTTTTTCTAACACATAGAAACATAGCTTTTCTTTGTGGTTAAAGGCGCTTCACTTGTTTGAACACACATAGCTATGTGCGAAAAACTTGTTTTTTATAATTCTCTAAAAGTTAATTTTAGACAATCATAAACCTATGTTTCTATGTGTTTAAAATTAAACTCAATGTTTTTTTTATAAATACTTGTAACACGGAATAGTCAGGAAATCAACGAAATCAGGATTTACAACCAATCTCTCTAAAACCTTTTCAGCCAAAGGAAATTGTTGTTTTTCATGATTTTCTTCGCCTAATTCGTCTTTTATTTTCTGGAATTCCTCTAAAGCCAATTCGTGATAATACGCCAAATCAAGATTTCGTCCATTATCCAAAACCACTTTATTCTGAAGCCATTGCCACAATTGAGATCTTGAGATTTCAGCCGTTGCAGCATCTTCCATCAAATTATGCAACGCAGCTGCTCCTTGTCCGTTTAGCCATGAAGCCAAATACAAAACACCAACATTGATGTTTTTGCGAACGCCGTTTTCAGTTATGATTCCAATTGGTGGTTCAATCAAATCAGCTTCTGTAATTTTTCGATGTTCTCTTTTTATATGAATCTGATTAGGTGTTGGCATCTCTTTATCAAAAATTTCTTTTGCAATTGCAACCAAATCCGGATGCGCTACCCATGTTCCGTCATGGCCATTTCGAACTTCGCGTTCTTTATCCGCTTTCACTTTTGCAAAAGCAGCTGCATTCGCTTCTTCATTATTTTTAATCGGAATTTGAGCTGCCATTCCGCCAATTGCATGAATGCCGCGTTTATGACATCTCTGAATTACCAAATTCGAATAGGCATTCATAAAAGGGGAAGTCATATTTACCTGATCGCGATCTGGAACGATGAATTTTGGATTCTTACGGAATTTCTTGATGTAAGAGAAAATATAATCCCAACGACCGCAATTCAATCCCACAATATGATCTTTCAATTCATATACAATTTCGTCTAACTGAAAACTTGCCGTGATTGTTTCAATTAAAACAGTCACTTTTATAGTTCCTCTTTCCAGTTTCAAATAATCCTCAGTAAAATCAATCACATTGTTCCACCAGCGTGCTTCCAGATAATGCTCTAATTTTGGAATATAAAAATATGGTCCCGAATTATTTTCTAAAAGCCTTTTGTGATTATGAAAAACATACAATCCAAAATCTGCTAAAGAGCCTGAAACTTCTTTTCCTTCAATCAAAAGATGCTTTTCCGGCAAGTGCAAACCACGCGGACGTACCATTAGCGTTGCAATCTTTTCATTCAATTGATACGATTTGTGTTTAATTAAATCTGTATGTGAAATTGTCTTGTTTACGGCATCAATTAAATTCACTTGCCCATCCATTAAATTTTTCCAGGTTGGCGAAGTACTATCTTCAAAATCAGCCATAAAAGTTTTCGCTCCTGAATTCAATGCATTGATAATCATCTTGCGATCAACCGGTCCGGTAATTTCGACTCTACGATCTAATAAATCTTTCGGAATTTCTCCAGCTGTCCAATTACTTTCTCTGACACTTTTAGTTTCGGCTATAAAAACCGGCATGACGCCCTGATCAAAAGCAGTTTGTTTTTGTTCGCGCTGTAACAATAACAGTTTTCGCTGCGATTCGAATTTGCGATGCAATTCGGTTATAAAAACAATCGCTTCATCTGTCCAGATTTTCGGATAAGAAAGCTTCTTTTCGGCTAAAAATTCCATTGCCGTTTCGGTAATCTCTAATTGGTTTTTCATAGCTGTGGATTTTATTTTAATTAGCAATAATCAAATCAATCACATCTTTCTAAAGACTTAAATTCGTAATCAATTGATATCTAATATTTTCTACACCACAATATTAGAAAAAAGTTCTTCACAAAACAAGCGAACGTTCGCTAAATATTAAAAATAATATTTTGGCGATTATTTTTTAAATGATTATATTTGATTTATGGATATCGAAAAAGACTATATAAAGCTGATATTTGGGCTAAAACTCAAGCAAGTCCGCACCCAAAAAAATCTTTCACTTTTTGGCTTAGCCAAGTTGACAAATCTTTCAAAATCGTATTTAAACGAGATTGAAAAGGGAAAAAAATATCCAAAAACAGATAAAATTTTGCTTTTATGCGAACATCTGGACGTTCCATACGACCAAATGGTATCTTTAAAGCTCGACAATAACCTCGCTCCGATTGGTGAAATTTTAAAATCAGGTATTTTAAAAGAGATTCCACTAGAGCTTTTTGGTATTCAGGAAGCCGATTTAATAGATATTATTGCAAATGCACCAGCCAAAGTCAATGCCTTTATTAGTACTATTATTGAAATTGCCCAACATTATAATTTAAGCAGGGAAAGTTTCTTTTTGGCCGCTTTACGATCTTATCAGGAAGCACACAATAATTATTTTGAAGACCTGGAAGATAAAGTCATTTCTTTTTCAAAATCATTTCAGATCAATTTAGATTCAAAAGTGAGTATCGAAGAATTAGAGGCCATATTAAAAGAAGAGTTTGATTATAAAATTAAAGAAATAGTATTTTCTGAACAGGAAGCTTTGGGTGACTTACGTTCTATTTATGTTCCCAAAAGCAAAACATTGTTACTCTCTACAGAATTGGATAATCCGCAGAAAGCATTTATTTTAGCCAAAGAAATTGCTTATAACTACCTAAAAATATCTGACAGATTACTAACTTTCAGTTGGATTAAATTCGAAAATTTTGATCAGGTCCTTCACAACTTTTATGCTTCGTACTTTGCAGGAGCTTTGTTATTACCCAGACAATTAGTTGCCAGCAAAATCAATGATTTCTTAAATAACGAAAAACCAAATCCAGAAGAATTCGTTGCGTTGATAGAAAGTTTTGAAGTTTCGCCTGAATCGTTTTATCAGAGATTAACCAATTTATTACCCAAAGATTTTCACCTGAAAAATTTGTTCTTTTTAAGAATGTCACACAAAATAGGTTCTGATAAATACCTAATAAAAAAGGAATTACATATTACCAATCAACAAGAACCGCACGCCAACGAAACCAATGAGCATTATTGCAGAAGATGGGTTTCTATCAAAACCATAGACGAAGCAATCAATCAGAATAAATCTCATTTTTTTGATGCACAAATTTCCAGTTATGCACACAGTGGTAATGAATATTTAGTCTTTTCATCAGCCACGAAAGATCCTTTTGTAGAAAATTGTATCAGAAGTATTTCGGTTGGAATCCTGATTACAACTGCAATGAAAAAGAAATTCAAATTTATTGATGGAAAACCTCTAGTAAAAAGGATTGTTGGTGTTACTTGCGAAACCTGCGATGTAAAAGATTGCCTTGAAAGAGCTGCACCGCCAATTGCGCTGGAGAAGAAAAGACGTCATGAGAATACAGATGCGGTGGTTCAACAGTTTATAACTCAATATAGCTAAAATAGTATGAAATATTTCACTTTAATAATAACGCTGTTTTTTATTAATTCAAACCAGAAAACAGACAAACTTATTGGCCGTTATAATTATTTAATAGAAGACGAAAATGTCTACACCCAAAAAGATAAAATTACTTTTAACGATAGTGTTTTTGTGTTTGATAACAAGTATCTGCCAAAAGGAAAAATCTCATATGGGAATGTAATACTATTGGACAATTTTATAAATACAGATTTAATTATAAGTATTACAAAAGATCAAATCAAAAATGACACTATTTTATTTAACATGCATGATAAGCAAAGCTCATCTGCGAATTACCTTGACCAAGTGGTTGGAAAAGGGAAATTAATCAAAATCAAATAATTAGGAGTTTTTAAAAAAAAAAAAAAAAATCTCGCAAAGACGTGAAGTTACAAAGTTTTATTTCCCTCTGAATATAATTATCTAAACACAATCTTCTCGCAATCTTGTCATCTCGACGTAGGAGAGATCACACTAGAAACTCCGATCCAATAATCCTGAATCTTTGTCGAGCCACTTTTGTGATCTCTCCTACGTCGAGATGACAAACTTTGCGTTTCCTTTCTTTTTGAGCTACATATACGACTTATGAAAATGAAACTTCTCACATAGCCCCGATAGAAGTAAAAATCCTTTTGTCTCCGCCGCGGCGGACACAAAAGATTGAAACGGATAGCGGGACTTCAGGTCTTTTGAAAACTAAAATTTCTGCTTCAAAAAAAAAACTTAGAAACTTAGCTACTTAGAACCTCAGAATCTTTTCTTAATCTACATTAAGTGCATTTCGTTGACCTTGATGGTATCTTTGTACTATAAAAATAACAAAACACATATCATCATGGAAAATATAGTATTACACAAAGCAGAAACAAGAGGAAACGCAAATCACGGATGGCTTAACGCTTATCATAGTTTTAGTTTTGCAAGTTGGTACAACCCTGAAAGAGTTCAGTTTGGAGCACTTCGCGTTTTAAACGATGACACGATCGCTGGCGGAATGGGTTTTGGAACTCACCCGCACGATAATATGGAAATCATCACTATTCCGCTTGAAGGCGATTTAGCACACAAAGACAGTATGGGAAATACGGAGATTATCAAAAATGGTGATATTCAGGTGATGAGTGCCGGAACCGGAGTTCAACACAGTGAGTTTAACCCAAATGCAGATCAGCAAACTAAATTATTGCAAATCTGGTTGTTCCCGAACAAAAGAAATGTAGATCCTCGTTACCAACAAATTACTTTGAATGTTGCTGACAGACATAATAAATTAGCTCAGATTTTATCTCCAAATGCAGATGATGAAGGTGTTTGGATTCATCAGGACGCCTGGTTTCAAATGGGTAATTTTGATGCCGGAATTGCAACTGAATACAAAATTAAAAAAGAAGGAAACGGAGTTTATGCTTTTGTTTTAAAAGGAAACGTAACGATCAACGGTCAGGAATTAAATACTCGTGATGCTGTTGGGATTTCAGGAACTGATATTTTAAACATAAAAGCAGATAGTGATGCTGAATTTCTTTTAATGGATATTCCGATGAACTATTAATTTAGAAGACACAATTAATACTTTTTTCTCAAGAAACGATAATAACCTGATATTCAGATTTATTATCGTTTCTTTTTTATCAAAAATTTAAAAAGAAAGATTAATTTTATAAAACAGAATAAATCACTGTGTGGTAATCAAAACGTATTACATTTTTTATTTCTTAATCTAGGTTAAGTGTGTTTTGAATACTACGGACGTAACTTTGTCTTATCAAAATGAAATTAATATTAAAAAATAAATAATTATGGCAACTACAAAATGGTCAATTGACCCAACACATTCAGAAATTGGTTTTAAAGTGAAACACATGATGTTTACAAATGTTTCAGGAAAATTTGGAACTTACGACGCATCTATTACTACTGATGGAGATAATTTCGAAAATGCTCAAATAGATTTTTCAGGAGACATTGCTTCAATAGATACTGCAAATGCAGACAGAGATGCTCACTTAAGAAGTGGAGATTTCTTTGATGCGGAGAATCACCCAAAATTAACTTTTAAAGGTTCATCTTTCAAAAAAGTTAATGACGGCGAGTATCAATTAACCGGAGATTTAAATATTAAAGGTGTCTCTAAATCAGTAACATTTCCTGTAGAATTTAGCGGAATCATGACTGACCCTTGGGGAAATACTAAAGTAGGTTTAAGCATTGAAGGAAAAATAAATCGTAAAGACTGGGGTTTAAACTGGAACTCTGCCCTTGAAACCGGTGGTGTTTTAGTAGGTGAAGAAGTTCGCTTAAACATTGAATTACAATTTGCAAAACAAGCTTAATCCAGTAAAAATAGAATTTAATTTGGTTGGTTTAAAAGCCTGTACTTTTTAAGAAGTGCAGGCTTTTGTCTAGAAACGAGGGCTTCGACTCCGCTCAGCCTGACACACGATATCTTTGAGAACACGATTTTCAGGCTGAGCGGAGTCGAAGCCCTTATTTTATATTTCGAAATTCGGTTGGAGACAATCCGGTTTGTTTTTTGAAAAGTCGGGAAAAATAAGAGTAATCTTCGTAACCTACTATATAAGCAATTTCACTTACCGCCAATTGTTTGTCGATTAACATTCTTTTAATTTCCAGAATCACACGATCCATAATGACTTCGGTTGCTGTTTTTTGTAGAATTTCATTACAGATTCGGTTTAAGTGCTTCAATGTAATATGCAATTTCTCTGCATAAAAAGAAGGCGATTTTTCTTCTCTGAAATATTGCTCCAAAAACATTTCAAACGTGTTTATCTTAATATTATAAGAATGTGTCTGATGCGAATAGGTCTCATTATATTTACGGGCAATTTCGATATGAATACAATCTAACAAATTCAGCATTTTGTCCAGTTGATATTTATTATCCTGATTGTTTTCCTCAATCAATAACTCAAAATAGGGCAGGATTTTCGGTATTTGATTTTCTTCGAAAACCATTTCCGGCCGGTTATGAATGGAGTGATAAAAATTATACTCATTGATATTTTTTTGTCCGAAATACAAATTATAAAGTTCCTGCGAAAAAATAATCACGAAGCCTTCAATATCTTTAGACAAACTCCAGTGATGCATTTGTCCGGGCTGCAGAACGAATAAACTGCCTTTTTTTATTTCGAACTGATCAAAATCAACTTCGTGTTGCCCTGAACCTTTGGTAAAAAAAACCATCAAATAAGAATCATGACGATGTGGTTCTTCGACAAAACTATGATCTTTTAAATGCTCTGCAAATGTATTTACGTAAAAATCACGATGAATATCATTACAACTAAAATTCTGAACACTATAAACGGGATATCTTTTCATAATAATGTCTTTATTGTGCTATAAGTAGCGAAGATATAAAAAAGACTTTTATAAGTCTCTGAATTACCTTTGTATAAATAAAAAACAACAAGATCATGTCAAGTGCATTAACTCATATTTTTAAAAACGAATGTCCCATTTGTCATACAGGAAAAGTCTTTAAAGACAAAAATATTTTTCTGAATTTTAGTTTACCTAAAATGAATGAATACTGCAGTCATTGTAATTATAAGTTCCAGAAAGAACCTGGCTATTTCTTTGGTGCTATGTATGTAAACTACGGATTAACTGTTGCGCAAGGTATTGCTACTTATTGCATTGCTCAGTTTTTCTTTGAAAAAAATTTCGACCTGAGAATCATTCCTATTATTGCTGTTGTAATTATTCTTCTAACTTCTTTCAATCTCCGATTTTCGAGATTAGCATGGATTTATATGTTTAAGGATTATACGAGCTAAAAAAATACTATTTTTGCCTTTCAATTGAAACTAATTTTCAATTTAGAAAAATTCAACTTTAAATTAGAGAAATGAAAGCATACGTATTTCCGGGTCAGGGCGCACAATTTACAGGAATGGGCAAAGACTTATATGAAAGCTCGGCTTTAGCCGCAGCATTATTCGAAAAAGCCAATGAAATTTTAGGTTTTAGAATTACAGATATTATGTTCGAGGGTACTGCCGAAGAACTAAAAGAAACTAAAGTTACCCAGCCGGCTGTTTTTTTACACTCGGTTATTTTAGCAAAAACTTTAGGCGAAGATTTTAAACCCGAAATGGTTGCAGGACATTCTCTTGGAGAATTTTCGGCATTGGTTGCTAACGGGACTTTATCTTTTGAAGATGGTCTTAGATTAGTTTCCAAACGTGCTCTAGCAATGCAAAAAGCTTGCGAAATTACTCCATCGACAATGGCTGCTGTTTTAGGTTTAGCTGATAATATTGTTGAAGAAGTTTGCGCTTCTATTGACGGAATTGTGGTTGCTGCAAACTACAACTGCCCGGGACAATTGGTTATTTCAGGAGAAACTACAGCAGTAGAAAAAGCTTGTGAGGCAATGAAAGCTGCCGGAGCAAAACGTGCTTTGATTTTACCTGTTGGAGGCGCTTTTCACTCGCCAATGATGGAACCGGCAAGAGAAGAATTGGCTGCTGCAATTGAAGCAACTACTTTCTCGACTCCTATTTGCCCGGTTTATCAAAACGTAACAGCTAGTGCTGTTTCTGACGCAAACGAAATCAAAAAGAACTTAATCATACAATTGACAGCTCCAGTAAAATGGACTCAATCTGTTCAACAAATGATCGCTGATGGCGCTACTTTGTTTACGGAAGTTGGTCCCGGAAAAGTATTAGCCGGTTTGATTAATAAAATTGATAAAGAAGCGGTTACTGCGAATGCTTAATTTTTAGTATTCAGTCTCAGTTTTTAGTTTTCAGTCACTGACTGTATAAATAAAATCCTCATGAACAGATTGTTTATGAGGATGTTGTTTTTATAATTCATTTGCTTCTTCACAGTAATTATTAGTAATTCCTGTTATCAAATAATTTTGGTCTCTTTTTTCGAAAAAGATATACCAAGTTGTTCGGGTATTTGGTTTATAAAAAATATAATTTGAACCTAAATACTGAAGAAGTTTTGGAGTTTGCTTATGAGGAGATTTTTTAATTCTTTCCGGAATGGCATCGTAAATATCATCAACATATTCATCTGCAGATTCTATAAAACCAAAGTATTCTTTTTTATACAGGATTATAACCAAATCATTAAGATGACTAATTACAGAGGGTGTATAAATAACTTCTATTTTCCCCACCATTCCCTAATTCTCCTTTTAGATTCTACTTTTGCTTCCTCCGGTGTTAATCCTTTTGCAAATTCAGCATCAAAATCAAAAGTATCTCGATCTATTCCTTTAAATATTGGTTTCTGAACTTCATATTCTACAGTAGGTTCTTCAACATTATCTTTTTTCAGTTCTTCTTTTTTATTATTCATAATTCCTACAATTTTACCTTACAAATTTACAAATAAAATCTTTACTAAAATAAAAACCCCAAATAATCAATTTAGATTATTTGGGGTTTTATATTCTAACCTGAGACGCACTGCTGTGCATCTCTACCTGAAAACTGCGACCGAAAACTGAAAACTAGTTTAAGAACGAACCTTCTGTTCCCATTTCCAGGCACTTGCCATTGCTTCGTCTAAACTTAGTTCAGCTTTCCAGCCTAAAACATTGTTTGCTTTATCAGTATTAGCGTAAGCTTCAGTAATATCACCTTCGCGACGTGGCATAATTTTGTATGGTAATTTTTTATTGCTTACTTTTTCGAAACTTTGAATCACCTCAAGAACTGAACTTCCTTTTCCGGTTCCTAAATTAAAGGTTTCTACTTTTTCTAAATTCTTTTTATTAAATAAGCGCTGTAATGCAATAACGTGTGCTTTTGCTAAATCTACAACATGAATATAATCACGAACAGCAGTTCCGTCAGGAGTTGGATAATCATCTCCAAAAACTGATAATTCTTTACGCAATCCTATTCCAGTTTGTGTAATAAAAGGCACTAAATTTTGAGGAACTCCTAATGGTAATTCTCCAATTTCGTTACTTGGATGCGCTCCAACCGGGTTAAAATAACGTAATAAAATTGCATTGATATTCGTTACTTTAGCCGTATCTGTGATGATTTCTTCTCCAATTTGCTTCGTATTTCCGTATGGAGACATTGCTGCCTGAACGGGAGCATCTTCTGTAATTGGCATTTTTTCGGCCTGACCGTAAACCGTACAAGACGAACTAAAGATAAAGCTTGCATCAGGTTTTTGCTGTAATTCCTGCAGCAAATAAACTAACGAGGCGATATTGTTTTCGTAATATAATAAAGGCTGTTCGACACTTTCTCCAACTGCTTTTGAAGCTGCAAAATGAATTACTCCGGTAACATCGTTGTGTTTTTTAAAGAAATCCTGAACTGACGCTTTTTCTCTTAAATCTAATTTTTCGAATAAAGGCGTTTTTCCTGTAATGGCTGTAATTCCTTTTAAAACATCTTCTGTAGAATTCGAAAGATTATCAATTATCACTACTTCAAAGCCTTCATTTTGCAATTCGACTACGGTATGAGAACCAATAAATCCTAATCCTCCTGTTACTAATACTTTCATTTTGTGGTTATTTTTTATGTAGTTAATTTATAAGCTTGTCTCGCAATAAGAATCCAGTTATTTTTTTGTTTTTGCCAAACAAGCATTATTCCTATTTTTATATCTCTGTCAATTCCGCCGTCTTTAGTGTGAGCAGACAAAACATGTCTCACTATTGCAACATCATTCTGAATCGATATCGTTTGGTTTTGAAAATCTATCGTTACAAAGTCAGATTTGCCACTAACGATTCCGTCTATAAATTCAGCCTGATTTTGAAAATTACCATTCGAATGAACGTAGGTTAATTTTTCAGAAGTTAGTGCTTTTAATTTACCTGCATCGGCATCAATCATTGCTTTACGCAAAATTTCAACTTGATTGTTTACAGCAGTTTCTTCTTTAGCATTCGATTTTTGTGCAAAAACCGAAAACGGAATAAGAATAATCAAAATTAAAACACGCAGGATTCTCATAATTATTTTTTCAAAAATTCTAAAACTGAATCTGTAATGAATTTAATTTGCTCGTCATCCAATTCTGTATGCATTGGCAAAGCAATAACTTCTTTTACTAATTGATTCGTAACCGGAAATTGTTCTTCTTTATAACGAGTATCAACATAAGCTTTTTGTGAGTGCAACGGAATTGGGTAATAAATAGCACATGGAATTTGCTTATCCTGCAAATGCTGTAATAAAGCATTTCTATCTGCATCAACAATTCTCAATACATATTGGTGGAAAACGTGATCATTTTCGTTGGCATCAAATTCCGGAGTTATAATATGTGTATTTCCTGCAAAAGCTGCATTGTATTTTGATGCTGCTAAACGACGTGCTGTATTATATTCGTCTAACAAAGGCAGTTTTGCATTTAAAACCCCAGCCTGGATACTATCTAAACGTGAATTTACACCAACAACATCATGATGATAACGCTCGTACATTCCGTGATTTACGATTCCGCGGATAATGTGTGCCAGTTTATCATCGTTGGTAAAAATTGCTCCACCATCGCCATAACAGCCTAAGTTTTTTGAAGGGAAGAATGAAGTTGCAGCAACATGACCAATTACTCCTACTTTGCTTTTTACTCCTGATTTCGAAATATAATCTGCACCAATTGCCTGCGCATTATCTTCGATTACATATAAGTTATGTTCTGCAGCAATTTCCATAATCGCATCCATATTAGCAGCGCGACCAAATAAATGTACCGGAACAATTGCTTTTGTTTTTGGCGTAATTGCTTTTTTAATAGCTTCGATATCAATATTCATATTTACCATATCAACATCTACCAAAACAGGTGTTAATTGCAATAAAGCAATTACCTCAACAGTCGCTGCAAAAGTAAAATCAGCCGTAATTACCTCATCGCCTGGTTTCAAATCTAAACCCATCATGGCAATCTGCAAAGCATCTGTTCCGTTTGCACACGGAATTACATGTTTTGCTCCCAGATAATCTTCAAGATTTTTTTGAAATTGATGAACTAATGGTCCATTTATATAAGTATTTGTATCTAAAACCTCCTGAATAGAAGCGTCAACAGTAGTTTTTATTTTCTCGTATTGACTTTTTAAGTCAACCATTTGAATTTTTTTCATTTTCAATATATTTTTAAAATTAAAGTTCTGTTTTGAAGTCAGAATCTTTAAAATGAGGAACAAAAATAGTTATTTAATACCTTCAAACCAATGAAAATAATTGAAAGAAGCGTAATTTAGCCACAAAAACAAACAGATGCTTTTTCTATATAATTTAGTTATTTCTATTGCGGGGTTTTTTCTGAAAATCGTAGCTCTTTTTAGTCCGAAAATTAAGCTTTTTGTTGAAGGACGTAAAAATGTCTTCCACATTTTAGAAGAAAAAATAAAACCTTCAGACAAAACAATCTGGTTTCATGCTGCCTCACTTGGCGAATACGAACAAGGCTTACCTGTAATCGAAAAAATAAAAGAAAAATATCCTGATCATAAAATCATTGTTACTTTTTTCTCTCCTTCCGGATACGAAGTGCGTAAAAATAACACAGTTGCCGATGTAACTGTTTACTTGCCTTTGGACACTAAAAACAATGCAAAGAAATTTTTAAAACTGGCAAATCCGGAATTGGCTTTTTTTATTAAATATGAATTTTGGCTGAACTATTTAAAAGAACTTGAAACGAGCAAGACTCCTACTTATTTGATTTCCGGTATCTTCAGGGACAATCAGATGTTTTTTAAATGGTACGGTAGTTTTTACAGAAAAGCACTAAAAGCATTTACTTATTTCTTTGTTCAGAATGAAAGTTCGAAAGAAAAAATCGAAAGGATAGGTTTTCACAATGTTATTGTTTCCGGCGATACCCGGTTTGATCGTGTCAATGCCATCCTGGAAAGAGACAACTCTCTTGATTTTATTGAAAACTTCAAAAACAACCAGCCTGTTATAATAATAGGAAGCTCATGGCCAAAAGACGAAGCCCTGTTAATTGAATACATCAATCAGGCACCGGATAATGTAAAATTCATTATTGCACCTCACAACATCAAAGCTGATCAAATAACAAGCCTTAAATCCGAAATTAAAAAATCGACTGTATTATTTTCAGAAAAGAAAGACCTGGACTTATCAGGCTTCAATGTCTTTATTATTGATACGATAGGGTTGCTGACTAAAATTTACAGTTACGGAACGATCGCTTATGTAGGCGGAGGTTTTGGCAACCCGGGAATTCATAATATTCTTGAACCCGCAACATTTGGAATCCCCATTGTGATTGGTCCAAATTACTCCACTTTTGCCGAAGCTATTCAACTTGTTGCACTTGGAGGCTGTATTGTAATTTCTGATACTAATGAATTGAAGCAGAATCTGGACCGTCTGCTTAGTGATGAAAATTTCTTAAAAGAAAAAAGTCAGATCTGTAAAACATATATTCAGGACAATAAAGGAGCAACAGACACTATTATGAATGTCGTTTTTTAAGCAATTCACACTAACACCTCTATTATTTTCGTTATTAATTGCATAAGAACTTCAAGAAGCTCTTTTTTTGCTTTCTCTATCTTACTAAATAATGAATAAAAACCAAAACAAATCGTAATCAAAGGAATAAAACAGCCAATTATCTTATTGAATATTCAGACAAAAATAATTTATTCAAAAAATATAATAATATAACATAACTTTAGCATTGTGGCATATTATTTGATAACTAAGATAATCGTGAGCAATTGAAAATATTTTAAAAAAAAAATAAAAAAATATTTTACATATTAAAAAATTTATATCTTTGCCACGAATTAATAATTAACCTTTTATAATAAAGTAAGATGAAAAAAGTATTTTTAAGTTTAGCTGTTGTTGCTGTTTTAACTGTTGTATCTTGTAAAAAAGCTGACGCTGCAGCTACTGAGTCTGTAGATTCTACTGCTGTTGCTGTTGATTCTGCTGCTGCTGTAGTTGATTCTGCTGCTGCAACTGTTGATTCTGCTGCTGCTAAAGTTGACTCTGCTGCTGCTAAAGTAGAAGAAGTAAAAAAATAATTAGAACCTAGTTTCTAAAAATTTTAAAACCATCCTTGAGATGGTTTTTTTTGTGCTTAATTTTAAAATTAAACACTCAGCATAAAAAAAAGCGACCACCACAGTGATCGCTTTTTTTTCTATCCTTCAATTTCCTCTCCAACTTCATCCTCGACCAGTTCATCTTCAAAAATCGATTCACTCGATGAGAAATCCAAAATTTCAGATCTTGAACCGTAAGTCACAATTTCTTTAATTCCTTTCTGCAAAAGCAACTCTGTAGTGTATTTACGACTCGTTGCGAAATGAACCTCCCCTAACATCAATTTAAAAAAATACTTTCCGCCAGAGCCTTTAAATTTTAAAAAACGGGCCTGATCTATATTAGCTTTAAACTTTTCAATATCCTCTTCGCCTTCAAACTTTAATTCGTAACTCAAACTTGTAAATATCACTTTACCCTTCCTCGAAGTAAATACGAATTTATATTCATCGTTAAATCGCTTACTTATTACAAAAGCACCCATTTATTATTTTAGATTTTAGATTGTTGTTTTTAAACTAGATTCTTAGATTCTTTTACAAATAAATTTACCTTGCAAATTTACCTTAAACCACGCAGAGTTTACACCATAAAAAAAGCCTCTTCAAAAGAAGAGGCTTTAGTACTCAGAGCGGGACTTGAACCCGCACGAACATTGCTGTTCACTGGATTTTAAGTCCAGCGTGTCTACCAATTTCACCATCCGAGCATTATATGATGTTGAGCGAAAAACGGGGCTCGAACCCGCGACCTCGACCTTGGCAAGGTCGCGCTCTACCAACTGAGCTATTTTCGCATTTCAAATTTTACTAAGAACCGCAATACCTGAATTGTTCTGTATTGCGAGTGCAAATTTAGGACATTTATTCAATTACACAAGCCTTTTTTGAAAAAATATTTAGCTTATTTTATAACTTTCTGATAACCTAAACTTTAAATCTGAATTATTTTTTAACTAACATCCTTTTAATCTCATTAAGCTTCATTAATGCTTCAACCGGTGTTATTGCATTTATATCAAGACTCATGATCTCTTCTTTTATTTCTTCTAATAAAGGATCATCCAGATTAAAGAAACTCATCTGCATTTCGTCAGCTGCTTCTTTTACTCCGTTTAACGCATCGCTGGAATGATTTTTTTCTAATTTCTTCAATAACTTCTGCGCTTTCAAAATTACGATTTGAGGCATTCCCGCCATTTTTGCTACATGAATTCCAAAACTATGCGCACTTCCTCCTTTTACCAGTTTTCTGATAAAAAGAACGGTGTCTTTTAATTCTTTTACTGCAACATTATAATTCTGGATTCTTGGCAGCGAATCTGTCATTTCATTCAGTTCATGATAATGCGTTGCAAACAATGTTTTCGGTTTTCCCGGGTGCTCGTGTAAAAACTCGGCAATAGCCCACGCAATCGAAATTCCGTCATATGTACTTGTTCCTCTTCCAATTTCATCCAATAAAACCAAACTACGATCAGAAATATTATTCAGGATCGAAGCCGTTTCATTCATTTCTACCATAAAAGTAGATTCGCCCATCGAAATATTATCTGATGCTCCTACTCTGGTAAAAATTTTATCCACAATTCCCATTCTTACACTATCAGCCGGAACAAAACTTCCCATTTGAGCCAATAACACAATTAATGCCGTTTGTCTTAAAATAGCCGACTTACCGGACATATTGGGTCCCGTAATCATAATAAGCTGTTGCGTTTCTCTGTCTAAATAAACATCATTAGCAATATAAGGCGTTCCTACAGGCAATTGTTTCTCGATAACAGGATGCCTTCCGTTTTTGATTTCAAGCTCAAAGGTTTCATCAATCTCCGGACATACATATAGATTCTCTACGGCCAATTGCGTAAACGAACACAAACAATCTAATTGCGCAACCAAATTCGCATTCATTTGCACTGGCTTGATATAAGTCGCAATCCAGGCTATTAATTGCTCAAAAAGTTCTGATTCGATTTTATGAATTTTCTCTTCAGCACCTAGAATCTTTGTTTCGTATTCTTTTAATTCTTCGGTAATATAACGCTCCGCATTTACCAGGGTTTGTTTACGAATCCATTCTGTCGGGACTTTATCTTTGTGCGTATTTCTAACTTCGATATAATATCCAAACACATTATTGAAAGATATTTTCAAAGAAGAAATTCCCGTTCTTTCCGATTCTCTTTTTTCAATTCCTTCCAGGTATTCTTTCCCTGATGTAGAAATAGCACGCAAATCATCCAGCGCTTCGCTAATCCCTTTTGCAATCGCATTTCCTTTTGCAATAGCTACAGGTGCATCCTGATTCAAAGTCGTTTTAATCTTCTCTCGTAATAAATCGCAGGAATACAAACTATCTCCAATAATTTTCACTGCTTCCTGCGGACTTTCTAATGCTAAGGTTTTAATTGGAATAATGGCATCAAGAGATTCTTTCAGATAAACAATTTCACGTGGCGAAACCTTTCCGGCAGCAATTTTAGAAATCAAACGCTCTAAATCTGAAATTTGCTTAATTTGATATTGAATATTGTATAAAACTTCAGGATTTGATTTCAGGTATGAAACTACATCATGACGTCCTTTTATTTTATTAGCATCTTTTAATGGTAAAGCCAGCCAACGTTTCAATAAACGTCCGCCCATTGGCGAAAGCGTCCTGTCGATAACATCTAAAAGCGTTACTGCATTTGGATTGTAACTATGGTATAATTCTAAATTTCTAATAGTAAAACGATCCATCCACACATAAGCATCTTCTGCAATACGCTGAATTGCCGTAATATGCTGAACACGATTGTGCTGTGTCTCGGATAAATAATATAAAATTGCTCCGGAAGCTACAATACCATCTTTTAATTCTTCGATACCAAAACCTTTTAAAGAAACAGTCTGAAAATGTTTGGTCAACGTTTCCAGCGCATAATCTTCTTTGTAGATCCAATCTTCTAAATAAAAAGTATGAAAGTCTTCTCCAAAAGCAGCTTTAAAATCTCCTTTATTATTTTTTGGAACCAGAATTTCACTAGGATTAAAATTCTGCAATAATTTATCAATGTATTCCGCATTTCCCTGAGCAGTTAAAAACTCTCCGGTAGAAACATCCAGAAAGGAAACTCCGATATTTTTATTGGCAAAATAAACAGATGCCAAAAAGTTATTTGTTTTTGATTGTAAAACCTCATCATTCAAAGAAACTCCCGGGGTTACCAGTTCTGTAACGCCACGTTTCACGATAGTTTTTGTCATTTTTGGATCTTCAAGCTGATCACAAATCGCTACACGAAGTCCGGCTTTAACTAATTTTGGCAAGTACGTATTAATAGAATGATGCGGAAAACCTGCTAATGCAGTTTCAGTTTCAGAACCAGCACCTCTTTTAGTCAATGTTATCCCAAGGATTTTTGATGCTCTAACTGCGTCTTCCCCAAAGGTTTCGTAAAAATCACCTACTCTGAAAAGCAGACATGCATCAGGATATTTTCTCTTGATTTCGTTGTACTGTTTCATTAACGGTGTTTCTTTCACCACTTTCTCTTTCGCTGCCAAATTATTGTGTTTTAAATGAAAAATATAAGACAGCGAATTTATAATATTTTGAAGGAATATCGAAGTGGTTCAAAAATTAAAATATTTTAAGAAATTTTTATATTAAGATATAAGATTTTTATATAGATTTGTTCATAATTAAAACAAAGATTCTAAAGATGAAAAAAATAATTTTATTCGCTATGTTAGCTGTAGTTGGAATTACTGCTTCTAACGCTCAAGCTAAAAAAGCAACGGCTAAAGTTGCTAAGGTTGAAGGAGCCGGAATGGCCTTTGAAACAGAAACTATTGATTACGGAACTATCGCTCACAACGCTGATGGAAAACGTGAATTCGTTTTTGTAAACAACGGAACTAAACCATTAATCATTACAAATACGCAAGGATCTTGTGGTTGTACTGTACCAACAACTCCAAAAGAGCCTATCGCTCCGGGAGCTAAAGGTATTATTGGTGTAAAATACGCTACTGACAGAGTTGGTGCTTTTACAAAAACTGTAACTGTTACTTCTAATGCTGAAGGACAACCTACAAAAGTACTTACTATTAAAGGTACAGTTTTACCAGATCCTGTTAAAAGCTAATCTGAAAAACAAAATAAAATAAATCGAAAAAGCTTCCTTATCTTTGGAAGCTTTTTTTATGACCTGAATACAACACAAAATGAGAAAACTCGAAAATAGCGAACTAGACAGAAAATCAATCGAAGATTTTAAAAAATCAGACAAAACACCTCTAATAATAGTTTTAGACGACATTCGCAGCTTACACAATATTGGTTCTGTGTTTAGAACTTCGGATGCTTTTTTAGTAGAGAAAATAATTTTGTGCGGTATTACGGCTACTCCTCCCAATAAAGAAATTAATAAAACTGCTCTTGGCGCAACTGACACTGTTGCCTGGGAACATCATGAAAATGTATTGGAAGTTATTGAAAATCTTAAAAAAGAAAATGTACTAACATTGGCTATTGAGCAGGTTGAAAGTGCTATTTTTCTTCAGGATTTTAAAGTTGAGAAAAATCAAAAATATGCTCTTGTTTTTGGCAATGAAGTTCATGGCGTAGCTCAGGAAGCTGTAGCAATTTGTGATGGCTGTATCGAAATTCCTCAATTAGGAACCAAACATTCCTTAAATATTGCCGTGAGCGCAGGAATTGTTGTTTGGGATTTATTCCAGAAATTAAACTGGCCAAATACAATTTAAGAAAACCATCTACTGTTCTAAAATGTTATTTTACAGTAGATTTTAGCTTTAAATGTTAGAAATTAAAATATATTTTTTTGTGATTATAAAATTGATACTTTTATAAAATGAAAAATATCAATTTTTTAAAAACAACCACATTATTTTTTATTTTAATCTTCAGTCAATCTTATGCAAATGAGAAAATTAGCATTAGAGATAAAAATTTAATTACGACCGCAAAAGACACTCTCAAATCAAACAAAAACAACAATACAAAAATTAATTTTGCTATTACTCCACCTGTAATTAAAGCAAGTGGAGATCAATTCTATTGCCCGCAAAACACCATAAATATTGTAACTAATATTACAATTACCCACGATCCGCTAGAATCAGGAACAGTAGCAGGGTATATTCAGATTTCTTCAGGTTATTCTAACGGTTTGGATCGGTTAGTACTTTCAAACCCAGCATCACATCCTTCGATCATAACAAGCTGGGACGGTACTGCAGGAAAATTAACATTGTCAAATTCAATAGGAGGCACTGTTTTATATTCTGACCTGGAAGCTGCGATTAAAGATGTTGTGTTCTCTAATACTTCAGCTGCAGCATCAGGAACTAAAACTTTTTCGATAACAATTGGTCAGGCTAATTATTTACCCTCTACACAACATTATTATTTATATATTCCAAGTATTGGCATTACCTGGAATGCTGCAAAAGCTGCCGCAGAAACAAGCACTTATTATGGATTAAAAGGTTATCTCGCCACTATTTTATCAGCTGATGAAGCCAAATTAATTGGCGAACAGGCATCAGGAACAGGATGGATTGGCGGGAGCGATGCCGAAACTGAAGGGGTCTGGAAATGGGTTACAGGACCTGAAGCCGGAACAGTATTCTGGAATGGGGGCGCAAATGGCACAACACCCAATTATGCTTTCTGGAATGCCGGAGAACCTAATAATCAAGGCGGAAATGAAAACTACGCACACATTACACAGCCTGGTGTTGGAATAAGAGGATCATGGAATGATCTAGCAAATACTGGGGATTCAAGTGGCAATTACCAACCTAAAGGTTATGTTGTAGAATATGGCGGAATGCCGGGCGAATTGCCTCTGGAAATTGCAGCAAGTACTAAAATCACAATTCCAACTGTCACAAAAACTACTCCAAATTCAGTTTGCGATTCAGGAAGTTTTACAC
The DNA here is from genome assembly GCF_027980145.1 of Flavobacterium azizsancarii. GTDB lineage: Bacteria > Bacteroidota > Bacteroidia > Flavobacteriales > Flavobacteriaceae > Flavobacterium > Flavobacterium azizsancarii. Next base: position 24,421 of record NZ_JAMZNK010000055.1, read on the forward strand.
TGAATGCTACTGCAACAACGGGAGCAACAATTAATTGGTACGACGCAGCAATTGGAGGAAATTTATTGGCAACAGGAAATTCTTATACGTCTCCTGTCTTAAATACAACAACTACCTATTATGTTGATGCTGGTTGCGAATCGAACCGAAAAGCGGTTATCGCTACTGTAAACCCAACACCTGCAACACCAATAGCCATTTCTTCGACTGTTTATAATTGTGGCCCGGGAACCGTAACTATTGAAGCTAATTCTAACATTGGTGTTATTAATTGGTTTACATCTTCTATTGGCGGAACGAGTGTTTTTATGGGAAATCGTTTTCTTACACCAACTATTTCAGCCAACACCACTTATTATGCTCAAGCTTCCTACAGCACTTGTATCAACACAGATCGCACGCCTGTAAACATCATATTATACACACCACCTGTTGTAACGAATGAAACTTTGCCTTTGTGCCAATTTCAAAAAGTTACTCTCGATGCGGGAATTACCGGAATGTCTTACTTATGGAATACTGGTGCAACAACTCAAACTATTGAAGTTACTGCCAGCGGAACTTATACTGTAGACGTTACAAGTCCTGCTCCTGAAAATTGTACGAGCCGAAAAACAATCATCGTTAATGAACATCAGGTTCCTCAAATAGACAGAATTGATGTAAACGGGACTACGGCTGTGATTTATCTTAAAAAAGAAGCTGACTATTTTGAATATTCTGTAGACGGTACAAATTTTCAGAATTCTAATACTTTTTTTGATGTACCAGGTGGCTTGCAAACCGCTTATGTAAGAGAAAAAAGTGGTTGCGAACAAACCATACAGAACTTTGTCGTTCTTGTATTTCCTGCATTTTTCACTCCAAACAATGATTCTTATAATGATTTATGGGAGGTAACCGGAATGGAAAATTATCCGCAGGCACAAGTTACTATTTTCGATCGCTACGGAAAATTAATCGCACAGCTTAACTCTTCTGAAATGAATTGGGACGGAACTTTAAACAGAATACCTTTGCCGGCTTCTGATTATTGGTATGCCTTGAAGATTGATGACACCAAACCTGTTTTAAGAGGACATTTTTCTTTGAAAAGGTGAAATAAATTAGAGAATGTGCCAATTAGAGAATTTGATAATTAAAAATAGAGTACAAACAATTATCTAATTCGCACATTTTCTAATTATCTCATTAACCAATCTTCTTCTGGATTTCATTTAATATAAAAAGATAATCTTCGTGTTTTTTGACAAAATCCCGATCCGAAACATCTATAATCAGAACATTCAAATCTGTTTGGGATTTAATATAATCGAGATAACCAGTATTGATTTTATCTAAATATTCTGCCTCAATATTCTGTTCGTATGTGCGTCCTCGTTTTTTAATATTTTGAAGTAAACGCTCTGAATTCTGATACAGATAAACGTACAGATCAGGTTTTGGCATTTCTTTGTAGATAATATCGAACAAGTTTCGATACAAACGATATTCATCTTCTGCTAAAGTAATCTTAGCAAAAATCAACGATTTAAAAATATGGTAATCCGCTACAATGAAATCTTTAAAAAGATCAAACTGCGCCAGATCATCTGATAATTGCTGATAACGATCTGCAAGGAAAGACATTTCTAACGGAAAAGCATATCGGTTTTGATCTTTGTAAAATTTGGGTAAAAAAGGATTATCTGCAAAACGCTCCAAGACTGTTTTTGCATTAAAATCTTCGGCAATTTTTTGTACTAAAGTTGTTTTACCTGCTCCGATATTCCCTTCAAAAGCAATATAATTAAAGTTTTCCAATGCAATTTCGCGCAATGGATTCTTTAAATCCTGAACTACAGTACAAATACTGTCATCTGGCGAAATGGCAATTAACTCTGAAATAGATTTCTGAAAAACAGGATGTTTCCAATCTAATTTTAAATCCTGCATTGGCAACAAAACAAAATTTCTGTTTTGCATTAAAGGATGTGGAATTTTTAGTTTTTCTGAATCAATAATTTCATCATCAAAAACAATCAAATCAATGTCAATAATTCGGGATTGGTATCCTGACTGATTTGACCTGATTCGTCCTAAATGTTTTTCGACTTTTAAAACCTGGTTCAGTATTTTTTGCGCAGATGAAGTAGTATGCAAAACTAATGCGCAATTATAAAAAGCATCGCTTTCGAACCCCCATGCAGGAGTTTCGTACAGTTTTGAAACCCTGATTACGGTCCCTACTTCCTGATGTATCAAATCGATACAACTTTCGATGTTTGCTAACCTGTTTCCCTGATTACTCCCTATTGATAAAACGACTTGATGCTGTGACTTCATAATTAATGCAAATTAACTAAAACTATTTTAGAATTACTCACATTATTTGATTCAAGAATCAGAAGTTTCGAACTGTTTTGGCTTTTTTATTTTCTTTATCTTCTTAAAAAAACTTGAAACATCTTACAAAAATAACCTATCTTTAATTAGAAGTTTAAAAATGTAAAAACCACAAGTATTTCACTTAATTGTATATCAGAAATAATTTGTTTTTAGAGTACATTTGTAACAAATCAGCCTTTTTAGCTACTTATTAAAAAAAATACACTTATGAAGTTTTTAGGAAATGTAATTGCCACAGTTGTTGGTATTTTTGTATTTATTATGTTCTTCTTTTTTGGAATAATTCTTATCGGAGCTATTTTTGGAGGAGACAGTACTGTTTCAGTCAAAAGTGATTCTGTTATAGAATTAAATTTAAAACAAATTCAAAATGATTATGCGGGAAAATACAAAGATCCCTGGGTAACTGTTTTTTCAGACAAAAAAGGTATTGGCTTAACAGATGTGATCAATGCGATCGAAGCTGCAAAAACGGATGATAATATTAAAGGAATTTCAATTCTAAACGATGAATCTTCTTTAGGATTGGCTCAATATAAAGATTTAAGAAATGCACTTGAAAGTTTCAAGAAATCAGGGAAATTTGTTTGGGCTTACGCCAATACTTATTCTCAAAAAGAGTATTATTTAAACTCTGTTGCTAATACAGTTTATATCAATCCGGCAGGTGATCTGGATTTTAAAGGACTTTCGTCTGAAGTAATGTTCTTTAAAGATTTTCAGGATAAATCCGGTATTCATATGGAAGTGATCCGTCACGGGAAATACAAAAGTGCGGTTGAACCATTTTTAGAAAACAAAATGAGTGATGCCAACAGGGAGCAGGTAACGGCTCTTTTAAATTCTATCTGGACAACGGTTTCTACTGACATTTCTAAAAGCAGAAATATTCCTCTTGATAAATTAAATGAAATTGCAAACGGTTTATTGGCAAGAACTCCTGAAATGGCAAAAGCACAACATTTAGTAGATATTATTGCTTATGAAGATGTTTACCACAATGCCATCAAAAAAGCATTAAAGGTAACTGGAGATGATGATTATAACAAAATTTCAATTTCAGATTATACCCAAAATAATATTACGACAGCTTTAACCAATTCAGCAACAGATCAAATTGCTATTATTTACGCTCAGGGCGAAATACAAAGCGGCGAAGGTGATGTTACCGTAATTGGCGAAGGTTCTATGCGTCGTTCGCTGCAGGAAGCCCGTAAAAATGAAGATGTAAAAGCGATTGTTCTTAGAATCGACAGTCCGGGCGGAAACGCTTTAACTTCGGACCTGATCTGGAGGGAAATCGAAATTACCAAAAAAGTAAAACCCGTTGTAGTTTCTATGGGTAATTATGCTGCATCAGGTGGTTATTATATTGCTTGTAATGCGAACAAAATTTTTGCAGAAAGCAATACAATTACGGGTTCTATTGGTGTTTTTGGAATCTTGCCTAACTTTAGTCCTTTGGCAAATAAATTAGGAATTAATACTGAGCAGGTAAAAACACACGAAAACTCAGCAAATTACAGTCCGTTTGTTCCTGTTGATGAAAAATTTAAAGCTTTTACTCTAGAAGGAGTTGAACATATTTACAACACTTTTGTAACGCATGTCGCAGAAGGTAGAAAAATGACTTTTGCTCAGGTTGATGCTATTGCACAAGGAAGGGTTTGGTCAGGAACTGAAGCTTTGAAGATTGGTTTGGTAGATAAAATTGGCGGATTAAATGATGCTATTGCGGAAGCAGCTAAGATTGCTAAAGTAAAATCATACAGTACACAAAATTATCCTGAATACGAAAAAACTTTTAACGATATCCTTTCCGGATTGCCTTTTACACAATCGAAAGAAGCTTTTATAAAAGAAGAAATTGGCGAGGAGAATTATATGCTTATTGAGCAGGTAAAAAGACTTCAAAAACAAAAAGGAGTTCAGGCGATACTTCCTTTTGGATTAAACATTAAATAATTTTATTCTAGAAATGAAAAAGATATTTGCTCTTGTTGCCTTTTTGTTTTTGAGTTTTGTAAACGCTCAGAATAAAAATGAAATCACGTTTAAAGAATCTCCTTTGATCTTAAAAATTAATATCGATCAGATTTTTGGTACGTTAACTACCCCGGATTTAAAAACAAAATATCCGGTGGCATTAATAATTTCAGGATCAGGACCAACAGATCGAAATGGAAATAGTCCGATGATGAAAAACAATTCGTTGAAAATGTTGGCTGAAGCTCTGGCAAAAAACGGAATTGCATCTTTGCGATATGACAAAAGGGGAATTGGCGAAAGCAAAGCTTCTGCTGCTTCTGAACAAACGCTGGTATTCGAAAATTATACTCAAGATGCCAAAAGCTGGATTAATTTATTAAAACAGGACAAACGTTTCTCTGAGGTAATTGTAATTGGACATAGCGAAGGTTCATTAATAGGAATGATTGCCGGAGTAAAAGCAAACAAATTTATTTCTATTGCCGGCCCTGGAGAATCTGCTGATAAATTGATTAAAGCGCAAATTGCTTCTAAATCTAATAAACAAATAGAGGAAATGACTTTCCCGATTATTGACAGTTTAAAAAGCGGTCACTATGCACAAAAAGTTAACCCAATGCTTAACTCTCTTTTCAGACCAAGCATTCAACCGTATTTAATCTCGTGGTTTAAATACAATCCGCAAGCAGAAATAAAAAGCTTAACTATTCCTGTTTTAATTCTGCAAGGAAACAAGGATTTGCAAGTAACTGTTAAGGATGCAGAGCTTTTATCGCAAGCCAATAAAAATGCTGAACTTTTGATTGTTGAAAATATGAATCATGTCATGAAAACAATCACAGGTGACAATCAGGCCAATATAGAAAGCTATAATAATGAGACTTTGCCTATCTCAGAAATCATGACCAATAAGATTGTTTCTTTTATTAAAAAATAATCAAAATCATAAAATCATTAAAAATCCGTTTGAATCTATATTCAGACGGATTTTTATTTTTAACAGATTAAAGTATATTCTTATATTTTACAAAAACTTTATTAACGAACTCAGTCAAAAAAAACTATTTTTGCACGGGTCAATTAGCAATTTCAAACACTCAAAACTATTTATATGTTAAAGAAAATTTTAAAAATTACTGCCATTGTTCTCGTGGTGATTGTTGCCGCATTATTTGCCATTCCGTATTTCTTTAAAGATCAAATAAAAGCTAAAATTGCTGATGCGATTAACGAAAGTGTTGATGCCAAAGTAAGTTTTGCAGATGCTGATTTAAGTTTGTTCAAGAACTTTCCTAACGCAACTGTTGGAATCAATAAACTGGTAATCATCAACAAAGCTCCTTTTGAAGGCGATACGTTGGTTTCGCTGGGCGAATTGAATTTGAAAATGAGCATTAAAGAACTTTTTAAAGGAAAAGATGAACCTTTGAGCATTCAGGGGATAAGTTCTACTAACGGTTTGATTAATATCATTTTTAATCAAGACGGTGTTGGGAATTTTGATATTGCTATAAAAGACAAGAAAGAGACAAAAAAAGATGATGCAAGTAAACCTCTTTCTTTAAAAATCCAGAGCTATAAAATCGAGAATTTCACTTTTAGATATATTGATCAGCGTTCTAAAATAAAAATGGTTATTGATAGTTTAAACCACGAAGGAACTGGGGATTTTACAAATTCAAAATTAGATTTGACTACAAAGTCTACTGCTAAAGTTTCTTTGGACATGGATAAAATCAATTACATGAAAAATGTAAAACTGACTTTAGATGCTGTTTTAGGAATTGATTTAGAACAAAGTAAATATACATTTAAAGAAAACAAGGCTTTAATTAACCAATTGCCTTTAGAATTTGATGGTTTTATTCAGATGGTTGATGCAGGTCAGATTTATGATTTGAAATTCAAAACGCCAACTTCATCGTTTACAAACTTCTTAGGATTAATTCCTTCGGCATATGCTTCAGGATTAGATGGTGTAAAAACAACTGGCGATTTTACTGTTGCCGGTTTTGCAAAAGGACAACTGACAGATACTACGGTTCCTAAATTTAATATTGCAATTGCATCCAACAACGCTTCTTTTCAATATCCTAACTTACCAAAATCAGTTCAGAATATTGTAATCGATACAAAAATCATCAATGAAACAGGGATTCTAAATGATACTTATGTTAATTTAGACAAACTGTCTTTTAGAATTGATCAGGACGTTTTTAATGCTAAAGCAAACATTAAAAACATAACTGTAAATCCTTTTGTTGATGCGGCTTTAAAAGGAACTATAAATTTGGCTAATCTTTCAAAAGCATATCCAATTAAAATGGATAAACCTTTAGCTGGAATTTTGAAAGCTGATGTAACGACACAATTCGATATGGCATCTGTAGAAAAAAGCCAATATCAAAACATTAAAAATGCCGGAACGATGAGTTTATCAGGATTTAAATATACTGATGAGAATAATAAATCAATGAATATTAGTACGGCTTTGGTAGAATTTAATCCGAGTACGATTAACCTGAAAAAGTTTGATGCTACAACCGGAAAAAGTGACCTGAGCATTAATGGCGTTTTAGAGAATTTCTATGGTTTTATGTTTAAAAAACAAGAACTGAGAGGAAACTTTAATATGAGTTCAAACCAGTTGGCGGTAGATGATTTTATGACTGCAGGTGAACCTGCTAAAACCGGAACTGCAACTGAGAAAGAAGGAGAAACAAAAGCAACATCAGCAAAACCTGCTGAAGCAATGAAGATTCCAGCATTTTTAAATTGTACCATAAATGCAAAAGCAACTACGGTTTTATATGACAATTTGAAACTGAAAGATGTTTCAGGCAGATTGATTGTGAAGGATGAAAAAGCAACCTTAGAAAACTTTAAAACATCTATTTTTGGAGGAACAATTGGTTTAACAGGAACGGTTTCTACCAAAACAAAGGTTCCTACTTTTGACATGAATTTAGGTTTTAATCAAGTTGATATTGCGCAAACTTTTACGCAATTGGACATGATGAAAAAAATTGCGCCAATTGCCGGAATCATCAATGGAAAATTAAATTCTACTATAAAATTAAACGGAAATCTTGATGCTAACGAATTGACTCCGGATTTAAAATCTATCTCAGGGGATTTGATCGGGCAATTGCTTTCTACAACTGTGAATACTAAAAATTCAACTGTTTTAAATGCCTTAACTTCAAACATTAAGTTTATTGATATGAACAAGGTGAATCTGAATGATATTAAAGCTGCGTTGACTTTTGAAAACGGAAAAGTAAATGTAAAACCATTTGATATTAAATATCAGGACATTAAAATTACTGTGGGCGGAACTCATGGTTTTGATCAAACAATGAATTACAACTTAAAATTAGATGTTCCTGCCAAATATTTAGGAACTGAAGCTAATGCTTTTATTGCAAAAATGTCTCCGGCCGATGCTGCAAAACTGCAAAACATTCCGATAAACGCAATGATTACGGGTAACTTTTCTAATCCGAAAGTTTCTACAGATATGAAAACTGCCGTAACTGCTTTGACAACTCAATTAGTAAATCAGCAAAAAGACAAGCTTACGCAAAAAGGTACTTCGGCTCTTAATGATCTGATCAATAAGAATACAAAAGCAAAAGATACCACAAAAGCAGCTGAAACTGAAAAAGAACAGAAAACACAGGAAGTTACCAAAAAAGCAAGTGACTTAATAAATGGCTTGTTCAAGAAGAAAAACTAGAACTGAACCAGAATAAAAAAAAAGAAGGCGTCTACTGTAATAGGAGGGCACTGAAAAACATCCCTTATTTTTGATCAGGTTTATTTTTTAGACAATAAAAAACGCTTATAACAGGATTTAAAAATATCCGTTATAAGCGTTTTTCGTTTTATAA
>NZ_JAMZNK010000056.1 GCF_027980145.1 Flavobacterium azizsancarii
CTATCAATGAACTTCCGTTGTTTTGCGGGGTGCAAATGTAACATCTGTTTTCAAATCTCACAAGCTTTTCGAAATCTTTTTTAGAAAATAAATTTTCGTTTTGATTAGTAATGCTTGTCAGTATTTCAGTGAACGTCTGTCGTTGTTGCGGGTGCAAAAGTAGGTGGTTTGTTTACATTTACAAGCCTTTTTGTTCTATAATTTCAATGTTTTTACAAACTTTTTCTTAACACTCTGATAACACCAACCTTAACCATTGTCCTTTTTTTGACTTTATCGGAATTTTCGTAAGCACATTGTCCTTTTCATAATAACAACACTTGAAGAACCTCCATTTTTATGAACTTTACAAACTTATCGAGGTTTTTCTATTACTTTATAATAGTAATCACATATTAGTTTCGGCTCCCTGCGCCGGGGCTTGCCTGATTATACCTCGAAGACACGAAGATTCTTTTGCTTTACCTTTGAATAAGGCACTAAGATTTGCTCCCATACCTATATACACTATATTTCTAATTAAGAACAACTGCCCTAGCCCCGATAGAAATGGAAATCCTTTTGCTTTTTTCTTTAAAAAGTAAAAGATTGAAATGCATAGCGAGATGAAGCTCCTAATTCATATTTCAATAGAAAATCCCGATTAAAGCTTTAATTTGACTAAATTACACAAACCCTATTATCCATAAAAAAAACAACCCGCCAAAAAAACTGACGGGTTACTTATATCTATATATATGATCTTTTGAAACTACTCGAAACGAATCGCTTTGACTGGCGAAATTTTTGTTATGATATAAGAAGGAATTAACAGCACTACAAAACAAACTGTAATGGTAAGCAAATTCAACAAAGCGATATATCCCCAATTTAAATAGACTGGCGCCTGATTGACGTAATAATTTTCAGGATTTAACTGAACAATCCCAAATTGCTGTTGGATTAGCAATATCGCAATACCAATTAAGTTCCCCCAAAACAATCCTCTTATAATAAGATAGAATGCGTTATACAAAAATATTTTACGAACTGTCCAATTGTTCGCCCCCATAGCTTTTAAAACACCTATCATTTGTGTACGCTCTAATATAAGGACCAATAGTGCAACAACCATATTTATTGTAGCCACTAAAATCATAATCCCTAAAATAATGACTATATTAAAATCAAAGAGTTGTAGCCAATCAAAAATGTAACTATATTTCTCAATTATCGTTTTAGTATCTAAACTCGATGATGTTTGCTCGTAAATTTGATTGCCGGTCGTTTTAATCTGATCAAAGTCTTTAATAAAAACTTCAAATGCTCCAACTTGATCCGGAGTCCATTTATTTATTCGTTGAATATGACGAATGTCTCCTATTATATATGTAGCATCGAATTGCTGAAATCCCGAATTAAAAATACCTGCAATTTTGAATCGGCGGCTATTTGGCATTTTACCTTGTTCTTCCTTAATAAAAAAGGTGTTAAAATTATCCCCCACTTTTAGATTAAGCCGATCCGCAAGAAATCTCGAAATCAAAACCTCTTCATTTAAAGCTTTAGTAAAATCTGGAACTTTACCCTCTACGACATATTCTTTTATATTGTTCCAATCATAATCTGCTCCTACACCTTTGAAAACAATTCCTTCAAATGCATTTTCGGTTCTTATAATTCCTGCCTTACTAGCGATTGCCTGAATATGACTCACTTGAGGTACCGACTCGAAGTCTGGATAAAAATCTTGTTTTTTTGAAATAGGAATCAGAGTTACTTCAGAATTATTATTATCATAATTAGATATAATTATCTGGCCATTGAAAGCTGAAACTTTATCGCGTATCTTTTGCTGTAAACCCATCCCGGTTGCAACTGAAACCATCATCATGATAATACCAATAGCAATTGCTGAAATAGCAATTTTTATAATTGGCGCTGATATACTGCTTTTATAATCTTTGGCAGTGATAAGTCTTCTGGCTATGAAATATTCTAAATTCAAATTTTTGTTGTCTATTTATTATTATAATGAATTCCTCATCCAAATCAAAAATACATTTAAAAAAGCAAAAACAAATTACTTCCAGAAACATTTACTTTTTTGCAAATCCTACAAAGGAAGTTTCTTTTTCATTTCCTCTACTATATTATATGCGGCAGGACAAATGGCAACATTTTTTAAAGTGATATCCGTAATCTGATTGAACTTTTTACGATCTGTATGCGGAAACTCTCTGCAGGCTTTTGGACGAACATCGTAAATCATGCAATAATTCTCGCTATCTAAAAAAGTACACGGAACACTTTGCAAAACATAATCTTTATCTTCGTCGATTCGGAGGTATTGCTCTATGAACTGTTGAGGCTTTTGCCTCAAAGATTTTGAGACTCTTTCAATATCCGCCAAAGTAAATAACGGGCCTGTTGTTTTACAACAATTAGCACACTTCAAGCAATCTGTCTTTTTAAATTCGGCATCATGCAAATCCTGCATTACATAATCTAAATTTTTAGGTTGTTTCTTTTTCAGCTTATCAAAATACTTTTTGTTTTCGATATGCTTATCTTTGGCTAACTTATTTAAGTTATTTAAAATTTGTTTCAAGTTTACTTTTTAAAGTTGATCTGCAAAATTAAACAACTTTAAACTTGAAACCTTAAACTTTGAAATAAAATACGATGAAAGATCTATTTGGAAAAGCGATGTTCGACTTTCAAACCAATAATTCGCCGGAAGATATCATTACCGAAACTACAATTTCTGAAGAAGATGAAATGAGTGTTGATTATTTATTCCGTTCTTATAATGAAATGCCAAAACTTGAGCAAAAAGCACTTCAGTTAGCCTCGGGAAAAACACTTGATGTTGGTTGTGGAGCCGGCAGTCATAGCTTATCATTACAAAACGATCGTAACTTAGAAGTTACTTCAATAGATATTTCTGAAAAAGCAATTGAAACCTGTAAGTTGCGCGGTGTCAAAAATGCAAAAGTTCAAAATATACTAGATTTTGATGGTGAAAAATTTGACACAATCATCTTATTAATGAATGGCGTTGGTATTTTTGGCAAATTAGAAAACTGCAATAAATTTCTATCGAAGCTAAAATCTCTTTTAAATCCAGGCGGACAAATTCTACTGGACAGTTCTGACATCATTTATATGTTTGACGAAGATGAAGATGGCGGAAAATGGATACCATCTAATAACGATTATTACGGAGAACTTGTTTTTAATATCTCTTACAAAGGAGAAAAAGAAGAACCTTTTGACTGGTTGTACTTAGACTACAACACACTTCAGAATGGAGCTATTGCAAATGGACTAAAATGTGAGCTTATTCTAGAAGGAGAACATTATGATTATCTTGCCAGACTATCGATTTAAAATAAAATCTACTTATTATGACAGCGCTAGATTTAGAAAAATTAAAATATCCAATAGGAAAATTTGAATTTCCTATTGAATTTACACCGGAATATCTTTCAGCAAAAATTAATGAGATTGAATCTTTTCCTGAAAGGTTAAAAAAAGAAACACTTCATTTGACAAATAAACAATTAAACACTCCTTATCGACCAGACGGATGGACGGTTCGACAAGTAATTCATCATTGCGCCGAAAGCCATATGAATTGTTACATAAGAATAAAATGGGCTCTTACTGAAAACAATCCAGTCATAAAAGCATACGACGAAACTTTATGGTCTGAATTGCCGGACAATTTAAATATGCCTATTCAGCCTACATTAACTTTATTGGAAGGATTACATTATCGCCTGGCTTTTATCATGAAGAATTTATCTCTTGCAGATCTTGAAAAATCTTTTATACATCCTGAAAATAATTCTGAATATAAAATAAAACAATTAATAGGAACTTATGCGTGGCATGGAAATCATCATCTTGCCCATATCACAACTTTAAAAAAATATAAAAATTGGAATTAGAATTCTGTTTCTTTTTTATACAGTGTGTATTATTTACCAGAAACAAAAAATCTCTTCAATAGAAGATATTTTTTTTATATCCTTAAGGAATATTTAAATATTTATGAGTCTGAAGCGAAACTCTCCACTTTGGATTACTCATTACATAATCTACAATCAGGGGCGTCATCTCCTCTTTTTTGCTCCATTCTGGCTGAAGAAACAAAATCGCATTGCCATTTACCAACTCTGCCTGCTCTTCTGCAAAAATAAAATCATGCTTATTATAAATAATCACTTTTAACTCATGCGCATTATCATACACCGTTTGTGTTGGTAATTTATTCTTTTTCGGAGAAAGACAAATCCAGTCCCACGTACCTGTTAATGGATATGCTCCGGAAGTTTCTATATGAACTTTTAAATTTCTGTTTTTTAATTCCTGAGTCAACAAGCTCATATCCCATGTCAAAGGCTCACCTCCTGTTATCACGACAGTATCTGCTGAACTTGCGGCATTATTCACAATTAAATCTACACTTGTTGGCGGATGTAATTCTGCATTCCAACTTTCCTTCACATCACACCAGTGACACCCTACATCGCAACCACCAATTCGGATAAAGTAAGCAGCAGTTCCTGTATGAAATCCTTCTCCCTGAATAGTGTAAAATTCTTCCATCAAAGGCAACATCGCTCCTTTATTTACTTCTAATTGTATTTCTTTTGATAACATTATTATATTTTAAAGTGCAAAGATAGTCAATTAAATACGGAACAAAAAAAACCGATAGCCCTAAAAGAACTATCGGTTTTCTATTTAATAAGAGATCTTATATTATTTTAAAGCTTTCACAGATTGTGCAGCATAAGCATTTGCAGGATCTAAAACTAAAGTTTTGTTGAAATACTCAACGGCTTTAGCTTTATCTGTATTAGCATAACTAGCACCAATACTATTGTAAGCCTCAACTAATTTCTTAACTGTAGCAGGTTTTGCCAATTCTTCAGCTCCCTTAGCACTAGTTCTTGTTACGTACTCTTCGTAGTTTTTGATAATCAAATCATCTTTCTCTAACAAATTGTTGATTCTACCTTTGTATAAGTAAGCCTCATCATAAGTTGGAGAAGCTTCTAAAACTCTGTCAAAAGCAGTTTCAGCTTTAGCTAAAGCAGCAGCATCAGCAGCTCCATTGGTTTTATTTACATTCGCATAATAAAGTGAAATACCATAATAAACATTATCATCTAAATAATTTTTAGATTCTTTATTATTAGCCCCAAGTTCAAAAACAGTAGCCGCGTTTGCATATTGTTTTTTACCAAACAAAGCTTTTCCTAAATCAGCAAGTTCTTCAACAACTAAAGGCTCTAACTCAATTGCTTTTCTAACATCAGCAATACCACTATCAAAAGCAGCCTGATCTACTACACCTTCTGCATTAGTTCCTTTTTTTATTTTTGATAAACCTAAATATAAATAATCTCTACCAATTACTTTATTTGAAGGTACTTTCATAAAATCCTCAATAGATTTAATCGCTACATCAACATTTCCATTTTCATAAGCAGCGTATCCTAAATATCTGTAAATTCTAGGGTTAACTTTATCTTCAGCAATCATTTTATTTGCTACAGTCTCTAGAGTCTTATAATCTTTCACCAGGATTAAGAAATCTGCGTGACGCATTTTAGAATCTAATGAGTAATCTGTAAGACTTAAATACTTCTCATAGTTAGTAATTGCGTTTTGCAAATTAACTTTAGCAGTAGACGACTTATTTCTTCCCCATTTGTAATATGTTTCAGCCAATTCTCTGTAAACCGGGCCATAATTAGGATTTATTGCAATAACTTCATTAAAAGCTTTAATTGCTTCTTCGTAAGACTTAGCTCCTTTTAACAAAACACCTAATTGCATTTTTGCTCTCAAAAGTGTTGGATCAGCAGTAAATGCATCACGGTATGCTTTATAGGCATCATTTTGATTATTTGAACCATAATAAGCATCACCAATTGTTAAAAGAGCAGTTGCATTTTGAGGATCTAATGCCAAAGCACGTTTTAAAACAGCAATTGCAGCAGGATAATCAGGATTAGTTGAGTTGATATAAGCTCTACCAATGTAAATAAACTCATCTACATCTTTACGCTTCATATCTTTTGTAGCCAAACCAAAATTGGCCTGAGCCGCAGCAGCATTTTTATTGTCAAGATCTATCTGACCTAACCCAATATAATTTAGATTTTTCTTATCAGACGCCTGCAATCCATTTGCGTAATAAATTTTAGCAGAATCAACAATAGATTGATTTAAATATACATTACCTAAAACAAAATTAGCTTCTCCATCTGAAGGTTTTGCTTTGATGATTGATTTAAGCAAAGACTTTGCTTTTTGAAATTGTTCAGCATCGATAGCTTTTTTAGCTTCTTTGATATCTTGCGCTTTTACTACAGAAACTGAAGCAACTAAGGCAAGACTAAAAATTTTAAATTTATTCATCTTTAATTGTAATTAATTTATTCTTTATCGTTAATAATTTGATTTCTAATTTTAAGATTCCTTCCCGGAGTCCTTATTGGCAATAATCCTGATTTCAAAATTATACGCTGTCCAATATCCCCAGATATAAATGACGCGAACCCCATTCCTAAACCAGTATAACCCTGACAATTTATAATAAACAAATCACGTGCCAAAGGATATTTCATCTCAGCCAGATCATTTTGGGTCGGGCTGTAATATTTATCATCATTAAGGCCTTTTACAGACAAAACATTGATTTTTTTAATAACATCAGCCATCTTTGGCGAAGGCTGCGAAAGCCAATTAACCCCAACTACTCCGATCATCCCATCATTTTCAGATACGAATTTAATAACTTCATCGTTAGTTTTAAAAGAAAAAACACCCTTGGCAGGAATATCTTTTACTTTTGCCAATTCCTTCATATAACGAACCGTACTTGAATTTGGATTATCAAATACAAGTCCTTGAAATCGAGAATTCGTTTTCCCCTGCATAAAATCAATTACCGTTTTCAACGCAATTAATGTATCATTATTGCCTTTGTTCGAAATAAAAGCAATCGCATCTGTTGCAAAGGGCGTAACTCTTGGATTAATTTTACTTTTTTTGAACCTTGCCAATTCCTCTTCTGTAAGATTTCGGGCAGTAACAGCCACTTTTGCTCTCTGATTTAATAAATCATTTATTAATTCAGATTCCGATTTGGGTGTAACAGTAATTTTTGAACCATAATATGTTCCTTCAAAAACAGCGACCTGATCATCAACGATAGGTTTAATTGTTTCATCGACAGTAATATCCATTGATCCTTTTAAAATTGTTTCTTTATCAGATTCATTTTTGCTTTTTTGGTTGCACATGGCAAACAAAAAAACAAAAACAACCAAACCAACAACCTTACTATATTTTAACATCATTATTCTGCGTTTGAATTAATTAATCTCAAAAAGCGAATTGCCGAATACACTATCAATAATCCACCAAAAGCATACCTGTATTTCGGTTCCATATCTAAAGGAAGCTTCTTCCAAAACATAATCATTAAACCGAGTACAAGATATATTAAAAAAAACAGTATTCCTAAAACAAGAAGAAATCGCTCTTTGAGCGATTTCTTCTGAATATTATTAAGCATATCTTTTAACATTATTCTGCAGATTGAATAGTAATAGGAAGAGAATAAAGTACCCTAACTTTTTTACCATTTTGCTCGCCGGGAGTCCATTTTGGACATTTTTTAAGAACACGAATTGCTTCTGCCCCTGTACCGTAACCGATATCCCTTAAAACTTTAATGTCGGTCAATGAACCGTCTTTTTCAACTACAAAAGTAACGTAAACTTTACCTTTTAAACCTTCCTCTTCAGGAGTCTTATAATTGTTTCCTACGAATTTGTAGAATTTTTCAATACCACCCGGGAAATCTGGTTTTACCTCGATACCAGCAGTATTATAAACATTATTATCTTCCTGAATAATTTCAGTAACTGGTCCTTTACCAACTGGCTCATCTACAGTTAAAACTGCATCCGGATCTCCTTTGATAGTTTCGTTACCTACTTTTTTATCTTTAAGATCCACAATTTTTGGTGGGTCTTCAGTAATTTCATTTGCTTTAGCAACCACTGGCTTCACAAACTTCACCTGATCCACTTTTGGTGGTGGTGGTGGTGGTGGTGGTTGATTTGGCTTAATTTCCTCCTTTTTAGGAGCAATTTTTACTGTCGCAATTTTAATATCATTATTCACTACCTCTTCTTCAGAATCCGGTAACAAGCTTGCAATAAGAGGGGCAGCAACAGCAAGACTAAAAATAACTGAACCAATGATAAGTGCCTTTACGGTCGTACTACGGTTCGCTTTTCTTAACTCATATGCACCATATATCTTATTACGCCCTTCGAATACGATATCAAGCCATTGATTTTTAATTATATCTAATTTCATTTTTCTTGATTATTAAGGATTAAAACAAGATTGCTCTTATTTTTTATCTATCAATTTCGTCTCTTCCGGAGTAAACTCAGGAACAATAGCATAAGTCTCTACTCCTGAAATCGCCATCTCATCCAAAATATCAACCAAATTACGGTAATTTGATTTTTTAGTTGGCTTGATAATAACTATAATCCCATTTTTAGGTTTCCCTAAAGATGCAGAATAAGCTAAAACTGCTTTTTTCTGAGTTAATAATTCTCTACGAATTCCGTCTTTACCATAGGCGATCTCTTTTGGTCCAACTTTTGGAGTTGCAAGCAATCCCATATAATAAACCATTTTATTGTCCTCGCCAAGCATTACTGTCATTGTACGATTCTCATCTACTTTTGTATCCTTATTATCTTTCTCATTAGGATCTTTATCAGGCAGAGACAAATCCATCGATTGAGGTTTTGACAACGATGTGGTTAACATAAAGAATGTGATCAATAAGAATGCTAAATCCACCATTGCCGTCAAATCGACTTTAGAATTCTGCTTTTTACTTCTTACTTTACCACCTTTTCCGCCTCCACCGTCGCCGGTATTTAATTCAGCCATTTTAGTGTATATTTTTTAAATTAAAAGTCTTTTCCTCTCATACCTGTAACTAAGTTAAAGGAATTGATTTTTTGATCTTGCAAAATATCCATGATCTTTTTGATTTGTGGATACTCTTCTTTAGCATCACCTTTTATTGCAATTTTCAATTCTTTATCATCAATATCAATCGCAGCTCTTCTTGAGATCAAAAGCCAGTCTTTTAATTGATTGTCTAATGAATCTATTGGCACTCCAGGTTGGTTTGCTTTTGTTCTATCAGCCGCTTTCATGTCGATGATTTGTTTCAAATTTGCCAATGGAACACCAAAGTCATCCATTAATGCAAATTTAGTTTTATCATCTTCTGAAAAAGTAACACCGTATTTTGCTCCCATTCCTTCAAGAGTTCTTTTACGAATCTCTCTTCCTTTAATGTCAAAAAACACTTTGCTTTTCCCATCTGCACCTTTTCCTATTGTAATGATTGCTAAATCCGTATCAGGTAATTTAGTCTGAGCAACAGAAGAAGGCATATCTACAGGAAGTGCTTCTGGCACTTTAGCAGTAGCGGTCAAAATAAAGAACGTAAGCAAAAGGAACGCAACATCGCACATGGCAGTCATATCTGTCGATGTTGACTTTTTTTTCATTTTTATTTTAGCCATTATCTTTTATTTTATTTTGATATAATTAATTATAATTAATACTAATCAAAAATTAATTATTGTTTCAAACTTCCTCTGAATCTTCTGTAAGTGTTTACGATAGTAACACCAGCCTCATCGATAGAGTAAGTTAAATCATCAATTTTAGCTGTAAAGAAGTTATAAGAAACGATCGCTAAGATTGAAGTAGAGATACCTGTTGCAGTGTTGATAAGTGCCTCAGAAATACCTGTTGCAAGTGCAGCCTGGTCTGGAGTTCCAGCAGAAGCTAATGCACCAAACGCTTTAATCATACCTGATACAGTACCTAATAATCCACCTAAAGTTCCTAATGATACTAAAGAAGAGATAATAGTCATGTTTTTTTCTAACATTGGCATTTCTAATGAAGTTGCCTCTTCGATTTCTTTGTGGATTACTTCTGCAGCTTCTTCACTGTTGAAACCTTCTTTTTTAACATCTTGGTATTTTACCAAAGCAGATTTAATTGCATTTGCAACTGAACCTTGTTGTTTGTCACATGCAGCAATTGCAGCTTCAATGTTTCCTTCTTTAATACTTCCTTGTACACTTTTCATAAATGCATCTAAGTTAGCTTTACCAGCAGCTTTACCAATAACGATAAATCTTTCAATAGAAAAAACAACAACCATTAAAAACATACCTAATAATACCGGTACAATAAAACCTCCTTTATATACTTGACCTAATGTATTGATCGGGTGACCTGTTTCTGGATTACCTCCTTCGAAGTTAGAAGCATCTCCCATAATTACTTTCCAAATAAACACCCCAACTAAAATACATGCAACAATAATGATTCCAGTAATCATTCCTCCTCCATTTGAAGTGCTTTCTTTTTTAACTTTAACGTTTGCCATTTTTTTTAATTTTAATAGTTTTAAATAATTTTTATTTTTTAGTTATATTTAACTTGTAGAGGAGCAAATTTATACGTTTAGTTTAAATAAAAAAACTTTTTTTAATTTAATTGAAGCAAATTTAACGTCAATTTAAAAAATATCTCATTAAATTGCTAGCATCATTTTTTAGATAAAACAAAAAACAGGGCGATTAATGGGAAAATTACAACGTTTTAGTAAATATTCAAACATTCCTTTGATATCTTCTTAAAAAGTTGCGAAATTATTTTTTATATAATTTTCAATGAAAAATAGCTTTTTCTTACTAAAAATAACGAACTCAAAATGTTAAAAAACCAAGCAATACTCTTATAATCATCTAAATTACAAATAAAACATGAATAAAAAGGATAATTTCATTCAGGATATGAACAATGGCTACCTATCTAAAGGTGATAATATAATTCTGGGAGGAGCCATTCTTGATGGAGAACAAATCGCAGAAGTCCATGTCAAAATCCCATTAAAAACGTTAAATCGGCACGGACTTATAGCCGGAGCAACCGGAACTGGAAAAACAAAAACGATTCAGGTTTTTTCTGAACAACTATCGAATGCAGGAATCCCTGTTTTGATGATGGACATAAAAGGGGATTTTAGCGGAATTGCCAAAGAAGGAAAAGAGGAAGCGTTTATTACGGAGCGACAGGCTAAAATAAATATCCCCTATAATGTTGCTTCTTTTCCTGTTGAACTAATGTCTCTTTCTAAACAAAATGGTGTTCGATTAAGGGCGACAGTTTCTGAATTTGGTCCTGTTTTATTTTCCAGAATTTTAGATTTAAACGACACTCAGGCCGGTGTTGTTTCTGTCATTTTTAAATATTGCGATGATAACCAAATGCCTTTATTAGATTTAAAAGACATTAAGAAGGTTATCAATTATATTACTGAAGAAGGTAAAGAAGAAATCTCTGCCAGTTATGGTAAAATTTCGACTGCGACAACGGGTACTATTTTGAGAAAAATAATAGAATTGGAACAGCAGGGCGGTGATATATTTTTTGGGGAATTATCTTTTGAAATTGATGATTTAATGCGAATCGATGAAAACGGAAAAGGATATGTAAATATCATTCGATTAACGGATATTCAGGATAAGCCTAAATTATTCTCTACTTTTATGTTGAGTTTATTAGCTGAAATCTATCAGAAAATGCCCGAAAAAGGAGACGTTTCACAACCTGAATTGGTTATATTTATTGATGAGGCCCACTTAATTTTCAACGAAGCGAGCAAAGCTCTTTTAGCTCAGATTGAAACTATTGTAAAATTGATACGTTCTAAAGGCGTTGGTATTTATTTTGTAACTCAAAATCCTATGGATGTGCCGAGCGGCGTTCTGGCTCAATTGGGATTAAAAATCCAGCACGCCTTAAGGGCTTTTACTGCAAATGACCGTCAGGCGATTAAGAAAACAGCTGATAATTATCCTACTTCACAGTATTATAAAACTGATGAATTATTGACAAATTTAGGAATTGGCGAAGCGCTGGTAACGGCATTAAACGAAAAGGGAATCCCTACACCGCTTGTCGCAACGATGATGCGTGCGCCAATGAGCCGAATGGATGTTTTGACTTCTGATGAAATCGAAGCCATAAACAGCAAATCGAAACTCGTAAAAAAATATATTGACGAGGTAGACCGGGAGAGTGCTTATGAAATCCTGAATAAAAAAATAGCTTATGCTGCGCAAGCCAGCGAAGAAAAAGAACAACAAGCACCAACGAGATCATCAAAATCTGAACCAAGCACGACAAGTGTTGTAACAAAATCAGTTTTGAAAGTAGTTACAAGTGCCACTTTTATAAGAGGGGTGTTTGGCGTTTTATCTAAAATATTTAAGAAGTAAATTTTCCACCATATAAATTATATAAGTTCATAAAATCTTTGCGTATTGATTAAATGAACTTATATAACCTATGTGATTTAGATATTATACGTTTTGCAACAACTCCAGGATTTTATTTTCAATTTCTGGAGAGTTCCAGATATTTTCAATATCATCAGTTCTTAAAACCTCTTCCATAATTCCGTTTTGAAAATCACCAATAGCCAGCGCTTCGGCATAAGGGCGATCACTGAAAGTAACACGACTATAAAGCGGAATCCATTTATCAGGATGTTTATCAGAGAATGCTTTTTCGATTTTCTTTTGCAGCAAGAATTTCTCGTCGGCCGTTTTAGTACTCATTTCCATGAAATTTCGGTATGAAAGTTCTGCAATAGCATCCGCATTTGGCTTACGAGAGATTTCATAT
This sequence comes from Flavobacterium azizsancarii, assembly GCF_027980145.1. GTDB lineage: Bacteria > Bacteroidota > Bacteroidia > Flavobacteriales > Flavobacteriaceae > Flavobacterium > Flavobacterium azizsancarii. The sequence continues at coordinate 12,823 of NZ_JAMZNK010000056.1, forward strand.
TCAGAGAAAATTTTCTTCCAGTCGTCTCCGTATTTTTCAATCATTTCGTTCAGGACCGTAATATCTTCAAAACCGGCATTCATTCCTTGTCCGTAAAACGGGACTATAGCATGACAGGCATCTCCAATTAAAGCGATTTTATCTTCGTATGTCCACGGAAAACATTTCATGGTAACCAAAGTACTTGTTGGATTTTTAAAGAAATCCTCTGCGAGTTTTGGAATCACTTCGATCGAATCGGGGAAATTTTTCTCAAAGAAATCTTCTACCATTTTACGATCTGTTAATGATTCGAACGAATTCTCTCCTTCAAAAGGCATAAACAAAGTACACGTAAAACTACCATCTAAATTAGGCAATGCAATTAACATGTATTTACCACGTGGCCAAATGTGAAATGAATTTTTATCCAGTTTATGAGTTGCATCAGTATTTGCAGGAATATTCAATTCCTTATAGCCCATATTCAAAAATTCCTGCGAATAATTAAACATACTCTGGCGTTGCATTCTGTGTCTGATTCTCGAGAAAGCACCATCGGCACCAAAAACCATATCATACTTTTTCTCTTCCCACTCTCCCCTTTCGGTTTCACCAATATGCAAAGTTGCATCGCTTAGTGTAACATCCCAGATCTTTTGGTCGAAATAAAATTCAGTTCCGGCTTGTTCGGCAAGATCAATCATTTTTCGGTTTAGCGTTCCTCTTGAAATCGAATAAATCGACTCGCCTTCTTGTCCGTAATTCTGAAAATTCAGTTTATCGACTAAATGAATGGCGCGTTTGTCCATTGGGATTGCGATTTCACGAACAGATTCGCCAACACCAACGCCATCAAGAGCTTTCCAACCTCGATTAGACATGGCCAAATTTATAGAACGACCCGAAAAATTAATTTTGCGAATATCAGGGCTTCGATCATAAACATGAACGACATGACCTGCTTTTTTGAGATAAATTGCCAATAGTGATCCTACTAATCCAGAACCGACAATTGCAATTTTTAGTGGAGTTTGCATCAAGAAAAATCTAAATATAAGATCGTAAAAATAAGTAATAATTATACAAGAGCTTAAAAATAAAGTAAATATTTATGATTAAAACGGTTATTAATGCGGGCATGACCCGTAGAAAAAGCGGATCGGACTTTCGGCTATATTCCCTATTAACAAAAACTCCTGCTAAAAACCTGTTTCTCTAAATCGGGAGATACCGCCTTAAATGAAATTCACTGAACTCCGCTGACAATAAAATAATGTAAAGTAATGCCTCATGAAGCACTCATTTTCATAACAAATTTATGTTTTTAATGATTTATTATAAATACGAAAAAGACTACTTTTACATAATTAGAAGATTAATTAGCCACGAATTTAACGTGTTAAACAGATTTTTACAGGTTTTTGTTGTAAAAATCTAAATCATTAAACTTAAAAAAATCAGTGTAATCCGTTTAACTCGCCCAATCCGTGGGCGGTAAACAGACTACTTCACGACTTTACCAAATAAACATTATGAAAAGCAAACTATTACAATCTGATATCATTTTAGAAAACGAAAAAGTACTATTACTCCCTTTTGAAAACGAAAGAAACATCGAACTCAAAGAAATTATTTTTGATGATGAGATCTGGAAATACATGGGAATGTATGTAAGAAATGATTCTGATTTCGAAAATTATATTCAAAATACCTTGAAACAAAAAGCAGACGGGATTTGTTATCCGTTTTTAATAATAGACAAAGCAACAAACAAAGTTGCCGGAAGTACACGTTACGGATACCTGAATCACGCAAGTCAAAAATGCGAAATTGGCTGGACCTGGTACGGAAAAGATTTTCAGGGAACAGGTTTAAACAAAGCCTGCAAATACGAATTACTGAATTTTGGTTTCGAAAATATTCAATTTAAAAGAATACAATTCAGTGCTGATTTTGAAAACAAAAAGTCACAAAGAGCGATTGAAAAACTTGGCGCTATAAAAGAAGGAATCTTTAGAAATAATTATGTTGATACTGCAGGAAAAAGCAAAGATGATGTTTATTATAGTGTCATTTTAGAGGAATGGAAAAATACTAAAGAGGAATATTTTTCTGATTTTATTTAAAAACTCAGAAAAACTTTGCCATAGAAAAAAGTGGTATTTTAGCTTATTCTAAAAAACTATTATATCAATGATGGAATTACAAGCTATTTACCAAAAAACTATAAAATTTGCTGCTAAAAAACATGCAGATCAAAATCAAGTAATTCCCGGAACTAATTTGCCATATGTTGTTCATTTGGGTAATGTAACAATGGAAATTATATTTGCTTCGCAAGAAACAAAGGAGTTTAACCAAGCCTTTGCAATTCAGGTTGCCTTGCTTCATGATATTATTGAAGATACAAAAACTACATTTGAAGAACTCACCGAAGAATTTGATGAAGAAATTGCTCAAGCAGTTTTAGCCTTAACAAAAAACGCTACAATACCCAAGGAAGAAAGAATGGCTGATAGTTTGACCCGAATTAAAAAATTATCAAAAGAAGTTTGGTCTGTAAAATTAGCTGATAGAATAACTAATTTGCAGGTTCCGCCTGAACATTGGAACTTGGAAAAAATAAAAGCGTATCAAAAAGAAGCTTTACAAATATTAGAGACATTAAAAGGTGCAAATGAATATTTAGAAAAACGACTTTCAGAAAGAATTCAAAATTATTCAAAATACTGCGACACGACGGCATAATTTCAAAAACAAACCAATACAATACCACAAAATGAACCTATACTCAGAACATTACGTAAGTCAAAAAACGGAAAGGTTTGTCAATAAAATTTGGTGTCTCGATAACAGCATTGGCGAGAGCCTGATTGAAAATAAACTTGTTTTACCAAACGGTTGTTTTAATCTGGCGATTGTAAGCGGAAACGCTATTGAGGTTCACACCAGTAAAAGCAAATATGAAATGAACGAAGGATTTTACTTTTGTTCGCAAATGACCAATAAAGTTTTGGTCAATATTCAGCCAAAAACTAAAGTTACAATCATACAATTGCACGCGTGGACACTTTCGATGTTTCCACAATATGATTTGAATAATTTTTCAGACGCTATTGTCAAAATTGATGTTGCCGAATTACCTTTTCAAACTAAAATCGAAACTGGTTTAAGTAGTGATATTTCAATATTATTAAATACAACTAATTCCTATTTTGAAGAATTAAGTGCTGCAAATCCCAACAAAAATGCAGTTGAAAAAATCTGTGAAATCATAAAATTTCAAAATGAAGAAATTACGGTTTCGGAAATAGGAAAAAATCTAAATGCTTCGCAAAGATCGCTTCAAATTAAATTCAAAACTGCGACCGGACTTACGATTAAAAATTACATTCAAATCCTGAAATTCAGAAAGGCGGTCGATCAAATGGTAAATTCTGATTTAGAAAAATTAAAACTGACTGATGTTGCACTTTATAATAAGTATTTTGATCAATCGCATTTCATCAAAAAGTTCAAAGATGTAACCAAAACAACTCCCAAAATGTTCAATTCTGATTCTTATTTTCTTTCTAAAAAAAGATAACATTTCGCATTTGTACAATTTTATTACATTTGATTGCATTAATATTGCAAAATCATCAATCAATCAAATCAATCAAAATGAAAATCAACAAATCATTTTTTCAGCTAAAAACAATTTTAGTTGGAATACTGCTCTTCCAATTCCATATTGGATTTTCTCAGGAAGAAAAAAACTCGAAGCTTTACAAAACAATCATGTCAAGAGACAGTCTTCTTTTTAAAGTTGGCTTTAATACTTGCGACGTCTCACAATTCGAAAACTTACTTAGCAACAATTTTGAATTCTATCATGACAAAGACAGCATTCAGGACAAAGCTTTATTTCTAAAAAATATTAGAAAAGGTTTATGCAGTTCGACCAAAACGTATCAAGCCAGAAGAGATTTAGTTGAAGGCAGTACAGAAATTTATCCGTTAGCCAAAAATGGCGTTCTGTATGGCGCATTGCAAATAGGAATTCATCAGTTTTTTGAACCTTCACCTGGTCAAAAAGACAAATTTGGAAGTACCGCAAGATTCACTCACCTCTGGATACTGGAAAATGGAGTTTGGAAATTAAGAAGATCCTTAAGTTACGATCACCAGGATGTCAATACTGTGGGAACTAAATCAAGTATCTTTGATAATGATCCTGAAATTGAAAAATGGTTAAAGCAAAATAATGTTCCCACTCTGGGAATTGGTATAATCAATAATGGAAAACTTCAGCAAATAAAAGTATTTGGCGAACTCAAAAAAGGCTTTACAGCACCATATAACACAATATGGAATGTGGCTTCATTGACAAAACCTGTAACGGCAATGGTTGCTTTGAAACTGGCAAGTTTAGGAAAGTGGGATTTAGACGAACCACTTTATAAATACTGGACAGATCCGGATATTGCAAATGATCCTAATACAAAGCTATTAACAACGAGAATTATTTTAAGCCATCAAACAGGTTTCCTAAATTGGCGCTACATGAACGAATCGGGTAAATTGGACTTTAAATTTAAACCGGGAACAAAATATCAATATTCAGGTGAAGGATTCGAATATTTGAGAAAAGCGCTGGAAAAAAAATTCCATAAAAAACTAGATCAGTTAGCAGATGAATTGATTTTGAAACCTTTAAAAATGTCTGATACTAAGTTTATATGGAATGACATAACTGATGTTTCAAGATATGCTACTAATTATGACAATAAAGGCATTGCATACGAACCAACCAGGAATAAAACAGCAAATGCTGCTGACGATTTATTAACTACAATTGGAGATTATGGCACTTTTTTATGCAGCGTCATGAATAGCGACGGATTAAGCAAGAAAGTTTTTGATGATATGACATCGCATCAGGTAGAAACCAAAAAGAATAAATATTTTGGATTGGGTTTCGAGATCTATGATTTAGGAAACAACGATTACGCTTTATCACATGGCGGAGCAGACAAAGGTGTTCAGACTATCGTTTTATTGCTGCCAAAAACAAAACAAGGTCTGATTATTTTTACCAATGTTGACGATGGTTATAAAGTGTATGAAAAAATAGTAAATCACTATTTGGGAGAAAATGGAAAAAAAATAATTGAAATTGAAACGAAATAGACATGAATACTAACAAGAATACTATGCCACCCATGATCAATATAATAGTTCTATTTATGCTGTTTTTAAGCAGACAGGTAGCAGCACAAAGTAATAATGAAGTTTTAAAAATGGATCTTTTAAAAACTGAAATCATCAAAATGGACAGTTTACTTTTTGATGTTGCTTTTAATCAATGTGATGTTTCGCTCTTTAAGAAAATAATAGCCGATGATGTCGAATTTTACGACGACCGTTCTGGATTAAGCACTTCTAAACCAAATGAAATAAAATCTCTTCTTGCAAAATGTGACAGACCAGAAAAATTAACCCGAAAATTAACGTCTTGCACGATTGATAAACTAGGAGATTTTGGTGCTGTACAAATAGGAGAACATACTTTTTATATTAACGGAAAACCGGAAGGAACAGGCAGATTTATTCATATCTGGGAACGAAAAGATCATGATTGGAAATTGAAACGAATTGTGAGTTACGAGCATAGACCTATCAAAAAATAGCGAATATGCTTTTATCCTAAAATACCTTTTTTATAGTAAAATGAAAAAAAATTGCCTGATATTGAAACTTAATTGAAGTTTAGTCGTCTATTAAAATAGGACACGATAAAATAGAAAGTTAAATCTCTAGTTCCTTAGAGATTTAACTTTCATGCATTTAAAGAGTTTCAATCATCAAATCAAAAATCAATTCATTAACTATAATCAATTATCATCGATCATTATGAAAAAACCAATCAAACTACTTGCAATATGCCTTTTGGCAATATTGTTCAGCTTTACTCTGTTTGCACAGGACAAAACCAAGCAAATTGAAGACCTTTTAAACAAATACAATCAATACGGTCAATTTAATGGATCTGCATTGGTTGCCGAAAACGGAAAAGTGATTCTAAAAAAGGGTTTCGGTTCTGCCAATATGGAGTGGAATATCCCAAATCAATCTGATACTAAATTTAGATTAGGATCCATCAGTAAACAATTTACTGCTTTCCTGATTGTAAAATTAGCCGAAGAGGGAAAAATAAAATTAGACGTTCCTATTACCACTTATTTACCGGATTATCCAAAAGCGACTGGTGACAAAATAACCATTCATCATTTACTTACACATACCTCTGGAATTCCAAATTATACTTCGCTTCCTAATTTCTTTAAAGACAAAAGCCGAAACCCTTATACTCCCGAAGAATTTGTAAAAACATTCTCAAGTTTACCTCTGGAATTTACGCCTGGCGAGAAATTTAATTACAGCAATTCAGGATATTTTTTATTGGGATATATTATCGAGAAAATTTCCGGAAAATCATACGAGCAATATTTACAGGCAACAATTCTTACTCCGTTAAAAATGGTTAATTCCGGTTATGATCACAGTGATGTAATATTAAAAAACAGAGCTTCAGGTTATGAGAAAAGAGGTAAAAAAATCATCAATTCCCCTTATCTCGACATGAGTATTCCGTATGCTGCGGGTTCTCTATATTCAACCGTAGAAGATTTATATTTATGGGATCAGGCGCTTTATACTAATAAATTGCTTTCGTCAAAATCAATGGAATCTTTATTTAATTCTTATATCAAAGCCGGAAAAAGTTCTTATGGTTATGGATGGTTTATTGAAGAAGCGGACAACGGTTCTGCAGGCAAAGTAAAAGTTACACAACACGGTGGTGGAATTAATGGTTTTAATACTATTATTTATCGTATTCCGGAAGACAAAAACCTAATTGTTTTACTCAATAATACCGGAGGAACTGTTTTAAATCAAATAACGGAATCTATTCGTGCTATTTTATACAATCAGCCTTTTACAGCGCCAAAAATATCTTTGGCACTGGAATTACTTGATGCGTTTTCAGAGCAAGGAATTACAAGCGGTTTAAATACTTATAACAAACTTAAAAACGATCCTACTTATGCTATTCTAGAAGGTGATATGAACAACGCGGGTTATCAATTATTACAATCCGGAAAAACAAAAGAAGCTATTGAAGTTTTTAAAATAAATGCAGCAACATATCCAAAATCAGGAAATGCTTACGATAGCTTAGGCGAAGCTTATTTGACTGATGGAAATAAAAAATTAGCCATTGCCAATTATAAAAAATCAGTAGAACTTAATCCTAAAAATGATGCCGGCAAAAAAGCATTAGAGGAACTTTTAAAAAAATAACAGCTAAATAAGCAAGCATTCAATAGCGGTAATCTTTTTCTTACCAACTCTGATCGTTCTGGTTTAAAACCAAAATGATCAGAGTTTTTTATTTGAAAAATGTTTTTTCCAATTTCATAATTAGTATAAAAAAACTATTTTAGCCCTGCCCAAAACAAGAATATTAAAACCCCAAATCAACCTGATTTACAACCTTTCAGGCTGTAAACATTATTTATTTAACCTATGAAAAATTTAAAGAAGCAAACTCTTTTAGTTTTATTACTATGCCTGTTTATCCCAAGTATTTGTATTTCTCAAACTGCTGCCACGCCAGTTCCGGTACCAATGCCTACTCAGCAAAACAAAATTATAATTGACAAAATTGTTGAAGCAGCAAATTACAAAAATTACGTTATTGATTTTTGCCTGGAAACAATAAACGAAGCCGCCCTTAAAGAAAAATGGAACGACCAAAAAACTGTCGAAATATCTGAAAGCATTAATTACAAAAATTTCAGAGATGCCGTTTATAATATGTTTGCATTTTATAATGAAATAGAACTAGAAACGTTACTTAAAACATACAAACAAGATACTGCTTATAGAGCTGCAAATGTTATGATTACTAATGATGCTCTGGGTTATAATCTGGAAATATTTGCCAACGATGTTGTTCGTGGGAAGTATAAATAAGAAGGTTCTGAGTTTTTTTAAAGCGCAAAGAGGCAAAGGTTCAAAGTTGCAAAGGTTTCTTTAATGCCGAAATCTTTGTCAAAGTTTAAAACCAATGGTATAAGGAACTTTGTCGATAGCCAAAACTCAAAGTTGACATACGCCTTTTTTGTCATTTCGACCTAAGGGAGAAATTACATAAAGTGGCTCGGCAACAGTGCGTTCTCCCCGCGTGTGATTTCCCCCTTAGGTCGAAATGACAATTATTATGGTTATTTTGTGTGAAATGTTTTTGTGATTATTTGCTATACCTTTAAAATTAAAGTTCCTTACAGTCAAAGTTTAAAAACTTTGACAAAGATCAACACAAGTCAAACTCTTTTTGCTCTTTGCGGTAAAACTACACAAGCCAAAAACCTGAAACCTGAAACCTGAAACTAAATTTCAAACTAAGAAAAACTATTCCTTCATCGGTTTCAAAACTAGTTTCGTTGATGTTTTTATAATCTCTTCTTTATTCAATTTCATTTTTCTGAATTTACCTGCGTTATACATTTCCGCCTGATCGTCGTAATGTTTACTAAAAGGGTTTCCCGATTGTCCGGTTGGCAAAATACTCCAGCTGTTTTCGATATCAGAGAAATCGACAATTCGTCTGGTTGACGGTCCGCCTTTTACATAATATTTGCCTTCTTTCGTAAGTCCGAAGAATTGATTGTTTATCACTTCATTTGATCCGGGAGCTGCGAATGGACCAACATCAAAAAGTTTGCGCAAAGCAGCAATTTTCCCTAACGGATGTTCGTGTTCTACGGTGTGAACTTTTCCCCAGTTCCAATCCGCAACTTTCTCGCCTAATTGTTCCTGAAGTGCTTTTACGGATTCATGAAATGATTTTGAAACAATTTCGCTTCTGGTTTCTTTTACATTTTTGGTTTTAATATTATCCCACCAAACCGAATTTTCATTTTCAATTTGTCTGGCAATAATTTGTTTTCCTAAAGATAATCCCAGAAATAAATTAAAATTATCCTCACCCATTTCATCTTCGAAAGTATTTTTTAGATACAAATAAACCCATTTATTATAAATCGTAGGCGCAACATCTTCGAGATTATTAGTTCCTTTCCAGGATTTCAAAACCGTAATCACTTCTTTTTCTTTTGCTGAAAGCGAAGCAGTATTTACATTCGAAATTAAACTCTGAACTACTCCCGGAGCAATTGGCGATGTATTATCAAAAATCATTTTACTGATTGCTTCTTTATCCCAATCAGATTTTGCATCCATTAAACCTGAAATTCTTTTGGCGCGATCTTCCGGCAAATAATATCCCGGATACAAATAACCGTCAATTGCTTCCGGCTGATTATTGGCTGAATATACATAACCCGATTTTGGGTTTTCGGCTGATGGATTTTTAGAAAAATCCAGATATTCTTTAATATCATCTTTTCCACTGGCACCATCCAGAATAAAAAATGAATTCACGCCTTTATCATGTTTATAAAGAGTTCCTGTCGCCCACCAAGCCACATTTCCTTTGGCATCGCCATACATTACATTCAATCCAGGAGCAGCAACCAATTGAACTGCTTTCCTGAAATCGTCTTTGCTTTTTGCATGCGAAAGTCCGTAAACTGCATCTAAAATCTGAATGGGTTGTTGCGTATAAATCCACGACATTGCAATTGGATTTTTTTGATCTAAACGATCTAATAAATCATTCATAATTGGTCCGTGTCGGCTTGATTTAATCGTCAGAACCACATCCGAAGTATCTTTTACCTTTATTGTTTTCTTTCTGGTTTCATACGTTGCAAAACCTGTTGGTGTTTGATATTGGCTTACATCTCCAACTTTATTTTTTTCCTGATAAAAATCGATATCATCATTTTCGAACATCGTTAATCCGTAAGCATAATCACGATTGTGCGCCAATAATGGATACGGAGTTCCTGCCAGATAACAGCCATATAATTCAAAATCAGGGGTAATTAAATGTGCTTCGTACCAAGTCGCAGGTTGCGAAAAACCAATATGCGGATCATTGGCAAAAATCACTTTTCCGTTTTTGGTTTTCTTTGGTCCGGCAACCCAACTATTACTTCCCACAAAAGGCGGAATTGGTGAATTATCCAACAAAGCAGCTACAGATTTTGCAATCGTAGTATATTCTTCAATATTCTCTTTTGAACTTTTAATTTGTGTGGTATTAAATTCGCCTTCAATTCCTAAATCTTTCAAATATTCCGCGCCATATCTATTGCGGATATCGGTTAATAAAGGATCTGTTTTTTGAGCCATCGCGAAACTAAAAGACATATATCCAAAAATATTATAAACGTCTTTTATGGTAAATTTTTCTTTCTTAACTCCAACAAGCGTAAACTCAATTGGCGTAGTTCCTTCTTCCAGATATTGATTAATTCCGTCTAAATACGCCATTGTCATTTTATAACTCTGACTATTTTTGTCTAATTTGGCAATGGCTTTCGCCGAAGCTTCTTCAATACCAATTCCGGAGAAAAATTTATCATTTTTAAGCGCAACAGAACCAAAGATTTCCGATAATCTTCCCGGAGCAATTCTGCGAAGCAATTCCATTTGCCATAATCTTTCCTGCGCATGCACATAACCCAAGGCTGTCATTGCATCTTTTTCAGAATTGGCGTAGATATGTGGAACTCCAAAATCATCAAAATAAACTGTGGTTTCCTTTTCAAGATTTTTCAATTGCACTTCTCCTTCGTATTTGGGTTTCAAATGAAAAATATAAGCGCACAAACCAATTCCAAGAACAACAATCAAGACTAATAAAACCAGCAGAATTTTTTTAATTTTTCTCATATTCAAAAAAGTATAATGATAAATGATTGGGTAATGATGTAACTTAAAGATATAATCGTGTAAAGAATATCGTTTTTAAAAATCTAAATTTATGTATTTAAAACCAATATGATAAATGTCAATCTATAAAAAAATAGCAATCAGTGTAATTTCAGTCTTTCTTTTTGTGATTTTAGTCAATATTGGCCTCAATTATTGGATAAAAAAACAATTACCCATCATTATAAACGAGAAGAATAACACGGCTTATAACATTCATTACGAAAAAATCGAGGTTTCGCTTCTATCACGAAATATAAATGCCACGACATTATTAGTAAGTCCTAAAAATGAACCTAAAGACAGTAAAAACGGTTTGTTTTCTAAAATTGAATCCATCACAATAAAACATTTTAATATTTGGGATTTGGCTTTTCACGATCTTATTCAAGCCGAAAGTATTATCATCAATAAACCTCGAGTAATTTTATATAAAAAAGGTGAAAAACTTTTGAATAACAGCAAAAGCATAAAAAACGAAATCATTGAACCATTCCGAAAAATTGTTGCCGTCTCCAATATTTATTTGAATGACGGAACAGTCGATGTGGTTTCTCTAGATAATAAAAAACCTATTCTTAGTGTAAAAAAAATTATTCTGAAACTGGAAGGCATTTTACTTACAGATGCAACTTTGAAAGAAAAAATCCCGATGCGTTTCGAAAAATATGTTTTGGTATGTGATAGTTTATACTACAAACCAAGCGCATTTTATCATATGAATATTGGACAAATAAGTACGGAGAACAATTTTCTGAAGGTTAAGAATTTCTCCTATTTACCTGAATTCAGCCGTAAAGAATTTGTGAAGCGATTAGATAAAGAAAAAGACATTTATACTATAAAATTAGATTCAGCCCACATCGAAAAAATGGATTGGGGTTTTAAAGATGATCGCTTTTTCTTTAAAGCAAATTCACTTATTGTGAATCACGCTGATGCGAACATTTACCGCAACAAAATGCCGAAAGATGATTTAAGCAAAAAATATTTGTACAATCATTTACTAAGAAAAATTAAATTTCCGCTTGAAATAGATACGATACAAATCCTAAAATCAAAACTGGTTTATGAAGAAGAAATTGATTTCTCGAAAGGTCCGGGTGTTTTAAATTTTGATCGTTTTAATATGCATATCACCAACATAAAAAGTGGTTTTGGCTTAAAAAAAATGGCTGATGTAAAAATAAAAGTGAATTGCCTTTTCATGAAAACATCTCCTCTTGATGTTGATTGGAGTTTTAATGTTCTGGATCTAAAAGATAGTTTTCATATTCAGGGAACCATTGCTAATTTTAATGTGGCTGCAATGGAACGTTTTACGAAACCGTATATCAATACTACGTTTACAGGAAAATTCAATAAATATCATTTTAATTTTTATGGAAATGATAATACCGCAAAAGGAAATGCTACTTTGGATTATGAAGATCTAAAAGTAAAATTATACAAAAAGAAACATCCTGAAAAAGAAGCAAAATTAAAATCTGCCGTGGTTAATTTATTGCTAAAAAATGATTCTGATGACAAAACCAAAAAGGCCGATGTTGAATTAGAACGAATTCAGGAAAAATCATTTTACAACTTTTTATGGAGAAGTATAGCGGAGTCTTTCAAGAAGATTTTGATTTAGTCTTTTTGGTTTCGGTTTTTTTAGCCACAAATTTCACGAATTAGCAAAAATTATTTTTTACTCCATTCGAATAAGATTTGTGAAATTCGTGGCAACCCTTTTTCCTTTCATATCATTTTCAACTATTTTAAAACCTGACAATTATCATCTTTTTTGAGGATATTTTTCCCAACATTTGCTTTTATTTTAATTTAAAAACAAATGACAAAGCCACCTTTACATACTTTCCATATTCCTGTAATGGGTCTCGCGTATACGATCGACAGCCCAATTCGAGTAGCGCAATATGGAATCTCATCTGTCGTTTCTATAGCCGATGATGATTTGATTGAAAAAATGCGTAATTTTTATAGCACTAAATTCAATCTTCCTTACGAAGAAATAAGTCAGAAATTTCACGATTACAGAGCACAAAGAATTACATCTTATCTTAACTTGGTCGATAAAATTGTAAAAGAAAAATTTGACAGTTTTAAAGCTGAATTAATAGGAAGCAAAACTGCGGTTGAAAATTATATTGCGATGTTACCTAATACTTCGGATATTAAAAAAGGGGTTCAAAGTTTATTAGACGATGGAATTTCTTTTAAAGAAAATATTCAAAATTACATCGAATCACATCTTTCTCCTGGTTTAATTGATGTAAATATCATGACAAAACTGGACAAAGACAATTTCGAAAAAAACGAACAACTACCAATTGAATTCAATGATGCTCATGCTGCCTTAAGAGGTTTTGCAAATAGCAATCTTGAATCATCTGTTGTACTTTCTGCCGGGATGAATCCAAGATTATTCAGTTATTTCGAGAATTTTTCAGATTTTTTTCCAAATCTAAACAATGAGCTTAAAAAGAAAATTATTCTAAAAGTTAGTGACTTTAGATCAGCCATGATTCAGGGAAATTTTTTAGCTAAAAAAGGATTATGGGTTTCTGAATATCGTATTGAATCGGGATTAAATTGCGGCGGACACGCTTTTGCTACGGATGGTCTTTTACTAGGTCCTATATTAGAAGAATTTAAACAAAAAAAGGATCAGCTTATTCAATCTGCACATGAGCTGATGACAAAAGTATTACAGCAAAAACAAATCTACGCACCAGAAAATCCTTTACCTCTCAAAATTACAGTTCAGGGCGGCGTAGGAACTGCTGAAGAACATGAATTTTTATTAGATGAGTACAAAGTCGATTCTGTAGGTTGGGGATCTCCATTTTTATTGGTTCCGGAAGCAACTTCTGTAGATAAAGCCACCCGTGAATTATTAATGGATGCCAAAGAAGAAGATTTGTATTTAAGTCATATTTCGCCATTAGGAGTTCCGTTTAATACTTTGAGAGGAACTACAAATGAAATTTTACGACAAAAAAGGATAGATCAAAATAAGGCAGGAAGTTCTTGCCCAAAGAAATTTTTAGCTCTTAGTAAGGAATACGATCCACACGGAATTTGTACTGCTTCGAAAAAATTTCAGGATCATAAACTCGAAGAATTAGAAAATATAAAGGAAACAATGTCGTCTAAGGCTTTCGAAAAAGCAAAATTCTCTATTACCGAGAAATCTTGTTTATGTGTTGGTCTTGCCAATGCATCATATTTAGAGAATGATATTAAAATAAAAGGTCAGGCACAAGGCGTAATAATCTGTCCTGGGCCAAATATGGCTTATTTTGACCAAGAAGTTTCGTTGTCTGATATGGTTAGTCATATTTACGGAAACAAGTCCGTAATAAGAACTAATGACAGACCTAATTTATTTGTAAAAGAATTAAAGATGTATGTCGATTATTTCAGGAATGAAATCGAAAATATTTCAGGAGAAATCACTAATTCTCAGCTTAAAAAATGGAATACTTTTAAAGCCAATATTCTTGAAGGAATTGAATATTATCAAAACTTATTATCTCCCGCTTTATATTTTAAAAATGATTTAAATAAGATTAAAAACGATTTTGATTTTTATAGATTGGAATTATCGAAAATTAAAATTCCAACTCTTGAATTAGCTTAAAACACAAAACCCCGATTTAAATTAAATCGGGGTTTTTATTTATATAAGAAATTGATCTATTCTTTTTTCTTTTTGCCATCAATAACAGCACCCGTTCCAGTTCCTAAAGCAGCACCTGCCAAACCACCAATAATAGCTCCTTCCCCTTTTTTCTTACTTACAATTGCTCCGGTTGCAGCACCAACTCCAGCACCAATTACGGCACCTTTAGCAGTAGCACTCCATCCTTTCTTTTTAGTAGTGGTTGTAGTTGTAGTTCCTGTCGCGGCTGCTTGTTGATGTACAACAACAACTTTTTGAGACTCAACCCTTTTTTCTTCCTGAATCTTAGCCATTTCTGTCTTCATTGAATCAATAACTTTTTGTCTATTAATTTCAACTTTCATCGAATCAATGCTAGCTTGTTTTGCTTTATTAATATCCTCTTTTCCTTGATTTTGACAAGAAATGACAGATAAAGCAACTAATAAAATACATAAGCTTTTCATGATTGTAGTTTTAAAAATTTATACTCTACAAATTAAAGAAGATATATATTGATGGCGTTACATGATTTAGACTAATGGTTACAGAATTTGAAGATTCTTTCTAAAATTAGACGCGGATGAAACGGATTGCTAAAGCAAGATGCGGATTGAGAACGGATTTCTTTAATTGCTGAGTAATTTTTTCACGTAGATTTTACAGATTTAAGCAGATAATTTTTAAGGCTGTTATCTAAAAAATGATTCGCAAAAATGCATTTTTTCTCTCATTTTGTGTCATTTCGAACAAAAGGAGAAATCACACTCGCTGATCGACAAAGATTGACGATTCTAGATACGGAGTTTCGTGTGTGATTTCTCGTTCCTCGAAATGACAAACAGAACGTACTGTCTTTAATTAGAAACCTGGCTACTTCCCATCTTTGCGAGATTAATTAAATCTTACTTTCCTAAAATTCCTTTTTTCAGGATTTGCCCAAAGTCGTACATATCTTCATAAGAACAATATAACGGAACTGGTGCCAGACGAATAACATTGGGTTCACGCCAATCTGTGATTACTCCGTTTTTCATTAAATAATCAAATAAACTTCTGCCTTCTCCGTGTAAAAAAACAGATAATTGCGAAGCTCGTTCAGAAGGATTTGACGGTGTGATGATTTCGAAATTTCCTTTTACTTCTTTATCAATTTCATGTAAAATGAATTCAAGATAAGATGTAATGTGATCTCTTTTTTTGATTAAAGTATCCATTCCAACCTCAGCAAACATTTCTACAGATGCCAGATAAGGCGCTAAAGAAAGCACCGGCAAATTACTAATCTGCCAGCCATCAGCTCCATGAACCGGATCAAAATTTGGTTCCATCTTAAAACGGCGTTCTTTATTATGTCCCCACCAACCTGCAAATCTTGGTAGATCAGGATTATTGTGATGTTTTTCGTGTACGAAACAACCGGAAGCATTCCCTGGCCCTGAATTCATGTATTTATAACTGCACCAGGCAGCGAAATCTACATTCCAGTTATGAAGCTCCAATTTGATGTTTCCGGCGGCGTGTGCCAAATCCCATCCTACTTTTGCTCCGGCTTTTTGTCCGGCTTCTGTAATGGTTTTAATATCGAAAACTTGTCCGGTATAATAATTAACTCCGCCAATCAATACTAAAGCCAGTTCATCGCCAACTTCTTCAATTTTTGCCAGAACATCTTCCAGACGAATATTGTGTTCGCCTTCACGACGTTTAATTTCTACAATTGCATCTTCTGTTTTGTATCCATGAAAATGTACCTGACTCTGAAACATATATTGATCTGAAGGAAATGCTTTTTCCTCGCAAATAATTTTATAACGTTTGCCTTTTGGCTGATAAAAAGAAACCATCAATAAATGAAGATTCACGGTCAAAGTATTCATAACCGTAACTTCTGATGGTAAAGCGCCCACAATTTTACTTAAAGGTTCTGCAAATCTTTCCTGATAGTCCCACCAGGGTTTTTGAGCATAAAAATGTCCTTCAACAGCAAGATCTGCCCAATCGTTCATAACCTCATCAATATAAGCTTTGGTACGTTTGGGCTGTAATCCTAAAGAGTTTCCTGTAAAATAAATTACGCGTTTGTCATTTACTTTAGGAAATATAAATTGATCCTGATACTGATTTAATGTGTCTTGCGAATCAAGCTCTCGTGCGAATTCGCGTGTATTTTGAAAAGTCATTTTTTTTGTTTTGAATCGTAAAAATAGGAAATGTTTCTTTTGTTTCAAGTTTCAGGTTTCAAGTTTAACGTTCAAGATAACTTGAAACCTGAAACCTGAAACATTTTAAAAACAAAAAACCTGTCATCACTGACAGGTTTTCTTATTTTATTTCGCTTAACGAATTAGATGATTAACATCGCATCTCCGTAAGAATAGAATTTATATTCTTCTTTGATTGCTTCTTCGTATGCTCTTTTCATTAAATCATGTCCACAGAATGCAGAAATCATCATTAATAATGTTGATTTTGGTGTGTGGAAATTTGTAATCATACAGTTTGCAATACTAAAATCGTGAGGAGGGAAAATAAATTTATTTGTCCATCCTTCAAAAGGATTTAAAGTATTTTGAGATGAAACTGAACTTTCAATAGCACGCATCGAAGTTGTTCCAACAGCACAGATACGTTTTTTAGCAATTTTAGCTGCATTTACAATATCACAAGCTTCTTGTTTGATGATCAATTCTTCAGAATCCATTTTGTGTTTAGACAAATCTTCAACCTCAACCGGGTTAAAAGTTCCTAAACCAACGTGAAGTGTTACTTCAGCAAAATTGATTCCTTTGATTTCTAATTTTTTCAAAAGGTGTTTTGAGAAGTGTAAACCTGCAGTTGGTGCAGCTACAGCTCCTTCTTCTTTTGCATAAATAGTTTGGTATCTTTCAGCATCTTCAGCCGTTACTTCTCTACTGATGTATTTAGGAATTGGAGTTTCTCCAAGTTCTGTTAATTTGTTTCTGAATTCTTCGTAAGAACCATCATATAAAAAACGTAATGTTCTACCACGAGAAGTCGTGTTGTCGATTACCTCAGCAACTAATGAATCGTCATCACCAAAATAAAGTTTATTTCCGATACGGATTTTACGAGCCGGATCAACTAAAACGTCCCAAAGACGTTGCTCTGAATTTAATTCTCTTAATAAGAAAACTTCAATTCTTGCTCCTGTTTTTTCTTTGTTTCCGTACAAACGTGCAGGGAAAACTTTTGTATTGTTAAGAATCAAAACATCTCCGTCATCAAAATAGTTGATAACATCTTTGAACATTTTGTGCTCTATAGTTTGTTTTTGACGATCGATTACCATTAAACGAGATTCGTCTCTGTTTTCTGCTGGGAATTCCGCTAAAAGTTCTTTCGGTAAATTAAATTGAAAATGTGATAATTTCATTTGAGAAAGTTATGAGTTATAGATTTAGATCAGGATTATTTGGATACCTGATTTTTAATCGTCTGCAAATATACGACTGTGAGATAGGCGTTGTCAAGTGTTTTGATGTTTATTTTCAAAAGTCGTTGATTTAGTGGCGTTTCGACAACATAAAAAAATGGTTTTTCACCATATAAGTGATATAAGTTCATTTAATTTGGATTCTGCCAAAAATTGTAAGTGTTTTTATTTGGCTAAAGCCGAAAATCAAAACGTAAAAAGTAGCTGTCTCAAAACTGAGTCAGCTACTTTTTTTTAGTTTGTATTTTCATTAACAATTTTGTAAATTTAATCAGTGTTAAGTAACTGATTATATATGAGATTCAAACA
>NZ_JAMZNK010000057.1 GCF_027980145.1 Flavobacterium azizsancarii
TATCTATCTTAAAATGTATCGTAAATTAAGAACCGCCTTGGTACGGATCCGTATGCCGGGTGGTGTGGAAGGTCGCCTAGGGAATTAATCCCTAGGCTCCTATCCGATTTTTATTAAGTATGAGCTAAGTTTTATATATATACTCTAATTCATGTTATTTAGGGATGGATATTTTTACTCTGAAACCTTTATCAGTTTCCGTGTCAAAATTAATAGTTCCTTTAACAGCCTGAATACGGTTTTCCATGTTTTGAAGTCCATTTTTTACCATTGTAGTTATTTCACTGCCTTTACCATTATCGGTATAGTTTATTAGTATAGATTTTTGATCACTTTCAAATTTTATCACTACCAGATTTGCGTTACTATGTTTCTTCATGTTCACCATTAATTCCTGTAAAATCCGATTAATGGTAATTTTTTTTATATCATCAATAAGTTCCCAGTTGATAGTTTCTAAGTTGGTAACCATGATATTTCTTTCGCTGGTATTATAAGTCGAAAGCATTTCTTTTATACTCTTGGTAAAATTAATACCGGTGTCAATTCTATTATTCTCTCGCGAAATCCCTCTTACACGTCCGTAAATATCATCTAGTTTTTGAAGTAGGTTTTCTTTGGCACTTTCCTTCAATAATGACTGAGATTCAGCAAAAGCAATCACATGATATACATCGTTTGCTAATTCATCGTGGATTTTTTTAGCAATTCGGGTTTCAGTGTTATAGGATGTCTTAACTTCTATAGCCTTGTTTTTATTTCTATAATAGCGTATTAGAATTGCTATTAAGATCACTAAAAAAATAAAAATAATTACAAAAACAATTCGGAGATATTTGGCTTTTTGAAGCGATAACTGGTTTTCTGCTTTTTCTAAGCGAAGTTTTGCATTTTCGTCTTTTTCTTTTTTAGAATCGTATTTAATTTTAGCAAACTTATTTTTGAAGTTATTTCGGACTTTAATAATGCTGTCGTTTAAAGTAAAATACCTTTGTACATATTTGCCGTTCTGAGCACTATGATCGTTAGAAATTAGAATTTGTAGTGCTTCTAATCTTTCGTCAACGCTATTTAGTTTTGTGGCGGTGTTGTAAGCCTCAAGAGCATTTTTATTCGATTTTTTAATGTCTTTTTTAGCATAATAATCGGCAAGGTGAAGATAGCTTTCAATGCTTCCGTACGTATCTTTAAATTCATTTCTTATGTGGAGGGATTGATTCATTAAAGAAAAACCTTTTTGATTTATTCCTTTTTTAAAATAAGCATAACCCAGATTGTCTATAATTGCTGCATTTTCAATTGCTTGAACTTTCTTTTTTGAAAATTTTTCACTTAAGAGAGATTCTAAAAGAGCGATTGCATTATCGTATTTTTTTTGTTGGATATAAACAGCTCCAATGTTGCTTAGAGGTCCTCGCTTCTCAATAGGATCTTTATAATCATTTGCAGCTTCTTTATAGTAAATAATAGCATCATTATAAAGGGAAAGCTCTTTGTCAGCAATACCTAACCTATTATTTATTTCAGCTGTGTAAGCAGTCTTTTTTTTTACATATAATAGTGCTTCTGTTACGGTCTCCTTACTCCCGTAGTAATCCCCATTAACTTGCTGAATTGATGCCATTAAAATAAGTGCATAACCTATATTTGCACTATCTTTTAAAGTTTCATATAGTTGTTTTGACTTATTAAACTCATAAAAAGCAGTATTGAAGTTTTGCTTATCGTAATTTTCAATTGCTTTATTTCGTAAATTAAGTGCCTCTTTTCGGATAGATTCTTTGTTAATATCAATAGTCTTTTTTTCTTTGCAGGAAAAAAGAAAAAGAAGTAGAATAAAATAAAAAAACGGGGACCGTAACATATAAATTTACTTTCCCCGAAAATAGTAATTAATTAGATACTAAAATTATATATTTATTAAACATTTGGTGGCGGTGGTGGTGGCTTTGTACCAGTATCACCAGGGCCAGCATAAGTCGCTTTTATAGGATTAACAGCTTTTTCTGTTTCCTTTTTTGGTTGAGTTTCAAGTTCATCAGGAGTACAAGAAAATATAGTGAACAATAACGCGAAAGCGATAAAAAGTATGAGTTTTTTCATTTTGATTTAATTTAAAAATTAGACATGAGTATTGCTGTCCGGAATTTTTCCGGAGCTTATTTGAGGCAATACCAAATTGCTTTTTGGGGAAGTAAAGCGTGTAGAACTGTAAGACGTTATTTATACTTCCCGAATAAACTCGGTCTTACAGTTTTCTACACTTTGAATTGAATTAGTTCTGTTTTGTTTTAATCTGCAGTTAAAACGTGAACTAATTTCTTTGGCAAAGTAAAGGCGCTTTGAAGCCTTTGTAGATAAGGGATTCCCAGAATTCCCGCGTTTTCCCGAGATTCCTAATAATTCCTTAAAACAAAATACAATGAATAGTAAATTTAGGTTTGTTAGAACGTGTTAGTTAAATTTAAAACCAATCTGACCTTTATTATATAGAGGCAAAAAGTCATAAAAAGGTTGGATTGAACGATTTAAAAAAAAGAGGAAAAATGTAATATTGAATAAAAGAAACAAATTGAAATTGCCAATAAAGTGATGGCATTTGTTGAAATAAGAAATGAAGTCATAATCATAGAATAAAGAGTTTAGTGATAAATGAACATGAAGAGTCGAAAGAGGATCCCGAAAAAGGAAATCTTTTCTTTAATACAGGAATATATTTTCTAAAAAAATAGTTCAGAAATATATTCGGGAAAAATAATTATGGTAGAAATTCCAGCGGTTGCTCTAGTGTATTCTGCGTGTTTATACTTTGTGCAGAAAAAAAGATTAATTGAGAAAATTTCGAAATGAAATTGGGTAGCATTTTGAAAAATAAAATGCAGGTAGAAATAAAAAGAATGGTTTTTTAAGAAGTAATTTGAGCATTTAAATAGTTTGTTTTTTGGCATATATTATCTGTTATTTACACTATAAAGATAAGAAAAAATAACCGTTAAACCTAGTGATTACAAGAGAATTGATCACTTTTTTTGCTTTTTTTAGTAAATAAATTTCATGAATTTTCCTCACCCAATTATTGCTTTTTCCGGTGGTCGAATTGTGATAATATTATCTATATTTATAGAATATTAGAATAGGTTTCGATTTCTATTCACTATCATTTTAAAAACATCTTTTATGAAAAAGCTTCTAATACTATTAATTGTTTTATGCACTTTGGGTTGCAAAAAATATGTTGTCTCGTTTGAACAGCCAACGGATATGAAACTTGATAACTTAAAATTGGAAGTGTTTCTGGATAAAAAGAAAGTTCAGGACATAAACTTAAAAGCAACAAATACATTGCCGGGTTATGAAACAGCAGAACTGCCAGTATCAGATGAAGGAAAACATGTGCTTCAGGTTAAGGTAAAAGACACAACCTTTAGTTATAACGTAAATTATCCCGAAGATAGATATATTCTTGTAACGGCGCACTTAAAAAACAATGGCAAGATTAATATTGGAATCTTAAAACAGAAATATTTGTTTCGAGTTCAGAGATAAATGATTTTACTTCAAAAAAAAAGCCTTTCACGATTTAGTAGTGAAAGGCTTTTGTGTTTTCTTAAGCATCAGTTTTAAGATAAGAAATCTTTAAACCATAATCCTGAATTTTTAATGGTTCTTTGCTGTGTTTCGAAATCAACATGAATTAATCCAAATCTGGCGTTGTAGCCTTCTGCCCATTCGAAGTTATCGGTAAGGCTCCAGACAAAGTAACCTTCGACGTTTAGACCGTCTTTTTTTGCTTTTAGGATTTGTTCTAAATGGTCCTGAATATAATGAGTACGTTTGATGTCGTATACTTTTCCGTTCGTCAGAATATCCGGAAACGCAGCGCCATTTTCTGTAATTATAATTTTTTTAATGCCTTTGTATGCATTGAATTTTTTAAGCACCTCATAAAGGGCAGGAGGGTAGACTTCCCATCCCATATCTGTTGATATCACGTTTCTTTTTTCGGCACTTATTAATTCGGCGCCAATATACGGAATCAGCATCGAGGATTTTACGACTTCCCGCGTGTAACATTGCAGGCCTATAAAATCAAAATCAAAAGATAAATTGTTCAGATCATCTTCTAAAATATAATTATTGAGTTTTTTAAGAACAGGTAAATCGGCCTGAGGATATCCCAATCCCAAAATAGGTTCAATAAAAGTTCTGTTCAATAAAGTATCTACCCGTTTTGCAGCTTCGATATCTTTAGAGCTTTGAGTTGCCGGCTCGATATGCGTACAGGAAAAAGTAGTTCCTATATTTGCGTCTGGAATTAGGTTTCGTAGTATTTTTGCACCAGCTGTTGTAGCCAGAGTTACATGATGCATGGCTTTAAGATAATTAGAAATGCCTTTTTTTCCCGGAGCATGAATTCCCAGAAAATATCCTGCACCCGTAAAAACCGAAGGTTCGTTGATCACCATCCAGTTTTTGACACGATCGCCAAAATATTGAGCGCAAACTTCGACATATTGAGAGAACCACAAAACAGATTCCCGATTGGT
The DNA here is from genome assembly GCF_027980145.1 of Flavobacterium azizsancarii. Classification (GTDB taxonomy): domain Bacteria; phylum Bacteroidota; class Bacteroidia; order Flavobacteriales; family Flavobacteriaceae; genus Flavobacterium; species Flavobacterium azizsancarii. Next base: position 4,548 of record NZ_JAMZNK010000057.1, read on the forward strand.
CCAGCCGCCTTTTGTTTCAAGATCATGTGGCAAATCCCAGTGATAAAGTGTAATCCAGGGTTGTATTCCTGCTGCGAGTAAAGAATCGATGATTTTATTGTAATAATCGATACCAGACTGATTGATAGGATGAACTCCCGTTGGCATAATTCTGGGCCAGCTGATCGAAAACCTAAAATTAGGAATGTTTAGTTCCTGAATTAGATCAATATCGTTTTGGTACGAATTGTAGAAATCGCAGGCGGTAAGAGCGTGATGTCCGTTCTTGATTTTTCCTTTTTGCGACGTAAAAACGTCCCAGATAGAAGAACCTTTTCCATCAGCATCATGAGCCCCTTCAATTTGGAAAGCGGCGGTTGAAACACCCCACAAGAAATCATCTCCAAATTGGTCTTTGTTCAAAAATGAGTTCTCAGTTTTATTCATTCAAATGAGTTTTTCCTTTTTTAATTGTAATTTATTAATGAAGGAAAGATGATTGCATAGCTCTTAAAAAAAGCCATTCTTTGAAAGAAACCAGAAAATTTAGATTAAAGAATTTCATAACGTTTAGTTTTATTCAAATTAATAAAACTAATATGAATTTATCGTAAAGTGATTATTATCAAATGATTAAATATTTTTTAAAGGGAATAAAATCAATCTTCCCAGCCACAGAGTGTAAGACCTAAACTTTGTGCTTGTTTAAGTGATGTTTTTATTATCTCATGTCGACAACCCGCAAAACCGCGACAGTTTTCTGTGTAATGATATTTTTTTGCACCTTTTGGACCGCAGATATAAACTGCGGTTTCAGAAGGATGAAAAGAAGTCGAAAAAAATAAAAACAGCACTAAAAGTGATTTCATCAGACTTTTTTTATTTGACAATCAGTTGATATTCATTTCCTTTTTTGTCAGCGGCTTTCAACTTTCCGTATGAAATCCATTCGGTTTTAATTTCAATATCGGCAATAGTATCACCAATTAAAATTCCTGCACCGTACTTTCCTTGAACGTTGATGTTTCCACGAACTGAATCTCCTTTTATATTGATTCCTTTTACATCATAATTGTATTCGTATTCTCCAGGATTTCCGGTTCTGTATTCGTATTGATAAGTTGTATTTACATGATACGTTTTCGCTTCTTCTACTGTGATTGTTTTTCGATCGTCAGTAGTAATTACTTGTTGGTACAATGAATTGATTTCCGGCGGAGGCGCAGCAGCAGCTTTTTTACAGGAAATTATTCCTAATGCTAAAAGTAGGAATGGTAGTTTATAATTATAAAACATCTTAGTGGTCACTAAGTAATAAAAGTAATTTTTTCTCAATGTCTATTTGGTTTTTTATTATTGCTTCTTCAATATAAAATCTGTTAAAATATTTTTCATATTGAGCACAAAGAAGAATAGTTATTTTTTAGGTAAATTTTCACAGGCGATTCCGTCTTTGTCAGCGTCGAGATTTTTATAACAGCTTCTGTTGCTATCGTAAGTTGCTTGTGCTTGCGCCTGAGTTTTAAAATCTCCGCAAGTTTTAGTGGGGCAGTTTGAGCCTGATGTATCTGACGAATCTGAACAAGAAATTGCCAGTCCAAATGTCATCGTTATAAGCATTATTAAAATGCATCCGCTATTCTTGTTTGAGTATGATTTTGTTCTTGTTTTGGTAAAATGAGGCTGAACATACGTTCCATCTTTCTTGAAATATCCTTTTCTGTATCCCATTGTTATATATGTTTTATTGTAAAAATTAAAAGTGTTATGATGCCTGTAAATGCAAATAGTACGATGCAACCGCTATTTTGGTAACGTAGTCCTGATATACCTGTTTTTACAGAATATCCGTTTTTACTAAATGATCCTATCTTTGTTCTTAAACTTGGAGAAATACCGGATTTACTTATGTTTAAGCCAAATCCTCCTCCAATTTTTATTCTTTTTTGAAATCGAAATCCCATGATTTTAGGTTTTGGTCATTAAAGTTTTTCGAATTATTCACAAACTTTACTTTCTTTTTTTATAGTGATTTTTGGTACTTGCATTTTTGTATTTTCCTCCTTTATGGGAACTACCTTTTCCATTTTTATAATGACCACTTTGGGCTTCAATAGTACCTCCCAGAACCAAGAAGATGAGACTAAACAAAACGACTAATTTTTTCATAATTTTAAATTGATTTAAGAATTCAAACTTAAACCTATTTGAAATTTGTATTTTATGGAAATCCGTAATTCGTATTTTTTTAATTTTAAGCAATAAAAAAAGCCCCCGAAGGAGCTTAATGAATTAATAATAGTATTGTAATGAGTTTTAGATAATTCCCATATCTTTTGTAATCGAAACCAGATGCGTCGTGTTATTTGCCTTAAAAAAATCTTTTAGCTTGGAGATTTTTTTTTCGACTGTACTTTTGCTGTTTGGTTTTACTCCCATTTCTTTAAAAATCTGTATGATTTCATCTTGAGGAGTTCCGTATGATAATTGTTTCAGAATCTGTATGTCTAAATCGTCGATTTCGTAATTGCTTTTTTCTTGTAATGCTGATGCAATTTCCGGTGAAATATATTTTTGATCTGAAGTACCGATGAGGTTTATTGCTTTTTTGAGATCTTCAATACTGTTTCTTCCTTTTAGTACAAAGCCATTAATATCTGCTTTGTCAAAAAGTGATTTAATGCGTATGTTTTTATCTTCGACAGAATAGGCTATAATTTTAATATTAGGCTGAAGTTCGCGTACCTTCTCAACAAGTTCATCGCCACAAGTAATATTTACTTCGCGATGATCTTTTTTGAAAGAAAGATCGGTAATCAATAAATCATAAGGCTCATTATCCTGAATGGCTTTTCGTATTTTTAAAAAAGCATCATCACAATATTTGGCGTGTTGAAAATTTACAATATCTAAACTTTTTAAGGTCTGCTCGATTCCTAAATTTATATCTTCAAGGTCTTCGGCTATTATTACTTTTTTAAACATATGGCTTTTATTTAGGCAGCGTTATTTTTACTTTAAAACCTTTATCAGGTTCACTGTCAAAAGTAATAGTTCCTTTTATGGCTAGAATACGGTTTTCCATATTTTGTAAACCATTTTTTATAATTTCTTCTTTTTTGCAGCCTTTTCCGTTATCCGTGTAATCAATAAAAACTATTTTTCCGTTACTGTCAAACTTTACAACAACCAATGACGCATTGCTGTGTTTGGTCATATTGACCATTAATTCCTGTAAAATTCTATGAATAGTAACTTTTTTAATAGCATCTACTAACTCCCAATTTACTTTTTCGACATTATTGATAATTACATTTGTGTTGTTGCTATTATATGTCGAAAGCATTTCTTTTAGCCCCGCAGAATAATTTGCTGTGATATCGATTGTATTATTTTCTTTTGAAATCCTGCGAACGCGCGAATAAATATTATCAAGTTTTTGAACTAAAGTCTCCTTTATACTATCACTTTCTAAAGGTTGTGTTTGTGTAAAAGTCATGGCATGAAAAACATCATTTGCCAGTTCGTCATGAATGTCTTTTGCAATTCGGGTTTCAGTATCATAAGCGGTTTTTATTTTTTCGATCCTGTTTTTGTTTCTGTAGTATCGAATCAGGATAACAATTACTATAATTAGAAAGATTATACCAATTCCGGCAACTATTTTTTGATATTTTGCTTCTTGTAGTGATAATTCATTTTCTACTTTTTGTAAGCGTAGTTTTTGATTTTCGTCTTTTTCTTTTTTAGAATCGTATTTGATTTTGGCAAACTTGTTTTTAAAGTTGTTTCGAATCTTTATGATACTATCATTTATAGTAATGTACTTTTGGGCATATTGTGCATTTTTATTTCCGGAATCATTAGAAATTAAAAAAGACAAAGCTTTCAAACGTTCATCAACACTATTAAATCTTGTAGCGATTTCATAGGCTGATTGCGCATATTGATTTGATTGTTGTGGGTTTGGTTTTTGTGGGTTTGGTTTTGAGTAAAATTCGGCTAAGTGTAAATTGCCCTCAATATTTCCATAAGCATCGTCAATTTTATTTCTTAAGTTAAAGCTATTTTGCATTAATAAGAGTCCTTTATCATGTATTCCTTTTTTAAAATAGGCAAAGCCTAAATTGTCAAGAACCCGTGCTTTTCTAGTAAGGTCTGTGTTGAGAGATTTTTCGTTTATAATAGATTCTAAAATTAGTATTGCTTTATCATATTTTTTTTGATGAATGTATACGACCGCAATATTATTTAAGGGAGATTGTTTTGATGCTTCATCTGTACAATCTTTAAGAGCTTCCTGATAATAAAAAATAGCATCATTATAAAGAGAAAGTTCTTTATCAGCAATTCCGAATAAGTTATTGATAGCAGCACTATAAACATCTTTTTGTTTAAGATAAGGTAATGCTTCTGTCAGTGTTTCTTTACTGCCATAATAGTCGCCGTTTATTTGCTGAATATTAGCCATCTGGATAAGATTGTACACAATATTACCACTATCTTTTAGGGTTTCAAAAGTGATTTTTGATTTATTAAAGTTATAGAAGGCACTATTAAATTTCTTATTCTGAAAGTTCGTTATTCCTTTTTCTTGTAGATTAACAGCTTCTTTTATGATAGCAGTCTTATTGAAAGGTTTTATAATTTGTTTTTTGCAGGAAAGAAGAAATAAAAAAATAAGGAAATAAAAAAACGGGGATCGTAGCATAAAAGGTACTTTCCCCGAAAATAGTAATTAATTGTAAATTAAATACTATTATTGAATATTATTTTACCGGTGGTGGTGGCGGAACTGTTATTGGTGAATCCCCAGGTCCAGCGTATGCAGGTACTTCAGGTTTAATATTCGCTTTAGTATCTTCGAAATCGTCAGAAGTACAAGAAATCATAGTTGTCAATAGAGCGCACGCTCCCAATAATAGTAGCTTTTTCATTTTTTTAATATTTAAGGATTAAGCATGAGTATTGCTGTTCGGATCTTTTCCGAAATTGTTAATGCAACATCATTTTGTGTTGGGAAGTGAAGTGCGTAGACAGTAAAATTTTATTTATACTTCCCGGATAAACTCCGTTTTACGGTTTTCCGCACTTTTTATTTAAACTAGTTTGTACATTTGTTCTAATCGCTATATCGAACAAGAACTAATTTTTGATACCGCAAAGTAACAACGGCTTTAAGCCTGAATTGATAAGGAATTCCGGGATGTACTAACTTTCCTGAGATCTCCTGAAAAACCTGAAAAGTCATAGAAAAAATCCTGAAAATCCTGAAAGCTTATGGAAAAAACTACCCGAGAAAATGTTGAAAATGAATATAAAGAAGCTATTAGGGCAAAATATAGAAAAGAAAAAGAAGGAGGGGAGTATTATGATTTTTTAGATGTTCCAGGCCAAGCAAGTTTAAGGGATTTATGCTGGAAGATTTTTAGATCTAATCCTAAATATGATGATTTAAAGGTATACTCGGATTTTTTTAAGTTTGAATTTGATCCGAAAGAGGAAAATACTTCCACTACCTACACGGATAAATTTAGAAAAGTTGGGGCTTTTTACAAAGAAGGAAAAAAGCCTGCAAAAAACAGTACAATAGAATTAGCTGCAATTTTGATAGATTTTGAACCACGACCTTTTAATAAATTTAGAATTCACAATTTATATCGGGATGAAACTCAAAATGATCATACCAACAACTCCATAATATCAAACCAACAAACAGGACAAAATGATACTTCAGGAGATCTAGGAGTTTTTCTTGATAAGAAAGAAAGCGAAAAAGGAATAGAAAAAGGGATAGTAGGTGAACAGGAAGAGGAATGTGAGAATGTAAATGAAAATGAAAGTAAAGAAGAAATTGAGGAATTAAGAGAAAGTACTTTTGAAGAAGTAAAACCAAAATTAAATGCAATCAATGCATTCGTAGCTTTTAAAAAAAATCCTCCAAATAAATTAAATCGAAGAATTAAGAATACTATAATAGGTCTTGCTTTAGTTTTATGTATAGGGTTCCCGGTAATCTTTTTCGCATTTCCAGATAAAGGATGTATGCAATGGACTGGTAATAATTATGAGGTTGTAGATTGTGATCTGAAAGCACCAGATAACAATATTGAACTTTTAGATCGAAATCTTATTAATCTTAAAAGGATTAAGGTTTGTGACACAACTACTTTTTTTAAAAGTGGTAAATCGGTCGTTTTTTATGCCAGATCTGGAGATTCTCTTGAATGTTTTAATCAAATTGGATACCATCCTGAAAGACCGAGTCAATATTTGAGACCAATGACGAGATATATGATTGGTAAATACGTAAGGAATAAACCTTGTAAATAATGATATTTCTACATTTTTATATTTCAACTAAATAAAACAAAAAAAGAGGTTTCATGCGAAGCCTCTTTTTTTATTAATATATCATAAAGGATTATTTCTTAATTTTTCTACATATTTGAGTTTATCTTTTTCAGCCTGCAATTAACGTTCGTAAAGTTTTTTATTTTCATCAACAACTTCCATCAATTTATCTAACAGATTGAAAGTACAATTATTTGCAAATGCACCTTGGCTGCCATTGTTGCTGTGATCATACAATATATTAAAATAATTAATTGCAGCTTCGTCTGAAAAATTGTTAATGGCTTCGACACTTACGCCAAGGGCTTTTTCTACTTCGACAAGTTTTTCATCATCTACAATTTCGCTATTTTCTATTGCAGATATAGCCTGTTGGTTTGTTCCCATTGCTTGCGCCAAAGCTTCCTGCTTCATATCACGAAGTTCACGAATACGGCTAATTTTTCGCCCTATATGGTTTTGTTTTGTAAGTGTGCTCATAATTCAAAGATAATAATTAAGTGTAATCAGGCAATATGTAAAAAACATATTAAGCACTGTACTATACGGTTAAAGAAAACGATAGAATTATAAAGTAAAAGTACAATTTTTCAGACGTAATTATTATAACATGCTGAACTTGTTTTGATGTGTTTCCTAAAATAATAATTCGTTATGAGCATTAACTTACTTTATTTTAGATAGGTAGATGAAAAGAAATACCGACTTATTAACTGGATATAATATTGTCTTTTACTAGTTATAATTTTGTTTCGTAAGGTATTATTTAGGATTTAAATAGAATTATGTAAATATTATCGAAAATTATAGAACATTTCTGATAAACTTTAAAACTAATTTAGCATAAAATAATTTTAAAGAAATCAAACATGAAAACGAAAAGAATATTATTCGCATTATTATTGAGCATCGGTTTATTTGCAGCATCTTGTAGTAACGATGACAATGACGGGGAAACAATCGTCCCTATACAAGGTAAATACAACCTAAGTCAGACAGGAACAATTATTGACGGAAAAGAAGTTTTAATCGATGCGCCACAAAATCAAACAGGGTGCAGTAGAGATTATTTAGATCTAAGATTAAGTAATGCTGCAGTTATTGGTGATTATAACGGTTCTGATTGTGCCTTGACAGAAACTACAGGAACTTATGCAAGATCTCATAATGACTTAACTATTAGTGTTGGTAATGTAAGTTCTACCAGCGACATTATGAACCTTACTAATAAGGAGTTAAAATTGAAAGACAAAACTACTGGTATCATTACTGTATATACAAGATAATTTATCAGAAGTACTTTTTAGTTCTTTAAGAGGATTAAAAACAAAAACGGAAATGACTTTTTAAAAGTTATTTCCGTTTTTTTATTAGTTTGTATTTTGAATCACCGGGATATAAATATCAAAAGTTGCACCTTTATTTTGTTCGCCTTCTGCGGTGATAAAACCGTTATGGTTTTCTACTATTTTTTTTACGATCGCAAGTCCAATTCCTGTTCCTGTGTATTCGAGTTTGCCGTGTAAACGCTGAAAAACTTCGAATATCTTTTTACTGTACTGTGGTTCAAACCCAATACCATTATCCGAAATACTGATATGACAATACTCTGTTTCTTTTGATAAGGCATCATTATTTAAAGCTGCTCCTTTGGCAAACTTGCTTTTTATTTTTATTATCGGATTAACATCAGGTTTCGAAAATTTTAATGAATTGCTGGCTAAATTGTACAATAATTGTCTGAACTGAAACGGAATAATACTTACTTCAGAAGTTTCGTTGCTTTCTATTTTGGCATTTTTTTGTTCAAGTTCTTCTTTAAGATCTTCTTTTACTTCATCAATGATTTGAGAAAGATTGACTTTTTCAAATTTTCTTTCCTGAATGTTGGTTCTTGAATACGAAAGTAAATCATTGATTAATGTTTGCATTCGTTGAGCGGCATTTTGCATTCGTTGAAATTTATCTTTTCCGTAATCTGATAAATTTTTAGATTCTTTCTCTGTAATCTGCGTTGCAAAAGTCTGAATTTTTCGCAATGGTTCCTGCAAATCGTGGCTGGAAATATAGGCAAACGATTGTAGTTCTTTGTTCATTTGCTCGAGCTCGATATTTTTTTGTTCAAGTTCTTTTGTTCGTGCCGTAACTTGTTTTTCTAATTCCTGGGTAAATGCTTTTTCAGTTTGGATATCTGTAAAGGCTCCAACCCATTTTATGATTTTATTGTCTTTATTCAAAACTGGTTCACCAATTACAGCATGCCATCTATAGGTTCCGTCTTTTCTTAAAACCCGTACATCTGTTCTGTATAATTCTCCGGTTGCTAAACTGTTGTTCCATATTTTGCTGTTTTCATCAAAATCATCAGGATGAATCATAGATTTCCACGCGGCTTCACCGGTAGGAATTACGCCGGTATATTCGAACCATTTGCCTGAGGTAAACAAAGCATTTCCTTTTTCGTCTGTTTCCCAAATAAGCTGCGGGATACTTTCTGTAAGAGAGCGGAATCTTTTTTCGCTTTCTTCGATTTTTTTTCTGGTTTCGACTTTTTCAGTAACATCAATCACCGTCATTTTTATTCCAGAAATATTATTGTCTATTTCACGCATTGGCGCATATTCAAAATCGATGTACATTTTGTATTCCGTATTTCCATTATTTAAGTAAAACAATGATTCAGATTCTGAATGTACATTTCCTGTCGTATAGACTTCATTTAAAAGTCTAGCGTATTTTTGTTTTTTAAGTTCCGGAAAAACGTTTAATATATTTTCACCCTGAACATCGCTTTCATTTTTTCGCCATATATTTTTCAAAAGTGCAGCATTCGCCATTTCGATGGTCATATCTTTTCCTCTTAAAATAGCTTTTGGAACGGGAGATTCCATGACTAGTTTACGGAACCTTTTCTCGCTTGCTTCAAGTTCCTGCTGATGATTTTTTTCGTCAGTAATATCCCTTACCGTGCCCAATAATTTTTCGGGATTGTTTTCGTCATCATAAAAAAGTTTCCCTTTCGCCTCGACCCAATGAACCGATTGATCGTCCCATATTACTCTGGCTTCATATTGTATGGTTCCTAAAGCAATGGATTCTTTAAAAGCTTTTTCACGTATGTGTAAATCATCCGGATGAATATGGCTTAGGAGTTGGGCATGAGTTAGAGATTCTTCTTCTTTATAGCCGGTAACGATTTCAAGATATCTTTTAGAATATTGAAGATCTTTGGTTTTTATCGCCAGTTCCCAAGTACCTAATTCACTGGCTTCGACGATAATATTAAGTCTTTCTTCGTTAAGTTCTATTTTTTTTCTGGCTTCGACTTTTTCAGATACTTCAGTTGCAATTGCAATTATTCCTGAAATTTCTCCGTTTTCTTCTTTTAATGGATGATAAAGAAAATCAAAATAGAAAATCTCATGATTTCCATATCGGTTTATAGGTACAGCAACTTCGTTTCCGTGATAAGGAATCCCGGTATTAAAAACATCTTTCAAAAGTGAACTTACTGTTTCTTTTACTTCCGGTAATGATTCAAATAAAGGTTTGCCTACAAAGGTTTTTTCTTCTCTGGCAACCAACTTTAAGTAAGCTTCATTGGCCATTTCGACCATATGATCCGGACCTCGCAAAATGGTAATTCCTACCGGAGCTTGTTTTACTGTATTACGAAAACGTTTGTCAGCTTCTTCAATTTTTTGTCTTGCAATAACTTGTGGAGTATTGTCTAGTACCCAAATCGCTATTTTTGTTACTTTGCCTTCTATGTTTTTTAGTGGTGCATAAACAAAAGTAACGTATACTTTTTCTTTTTTTCCATGCCTGATAAGTAACATTTCTACTTCATTGGCATAAAAAGGAGTACCGTCAGTAACTACCTTTTGAAGAGGAATTTCATAACAGGATTTTACTTCGGCAAAGCTTTTCCAATAGTGTTTCCCTGCAATTTCTTCACGGGATTTTCCTGCAACTTCAATGAAACTGTCATTTACAATTTCGCTAATTAGAGTTTCTGCATCCAGTACGCAAATACCAATTGGCGATTGCAATACCATACTTCGTAAATTCTGTTCGCTTTCTTCAATTTTTTTCTTGGCTAAATTTAAGTCTGTTAAATCGACGCCAGTATTCATTACACCATAAATATTGCCATTTACGTCATATATTGGCGTTAGGCTATAATTAAAATAATAAGTACCTAAATTACCATCAACGGTAAGGTCTAAGGGAGTATTTTGTGTATGAAAAGATTTCCCGGTGTTTAGAACTTCATTAATCTGCTCAAAGACTAATTGATTGTCGAGTTCAGGAACTACATCTTTAAATGATTTTCCTATTACATCATTGCCTTTTCCCCATACTTTAATAATAGAGTCATTGGCCAATTCAACAATCATTTCCGGGCCAACATACAAAGCAATAGGAAAAGGTGCATTCTCTACCAGTTCTCTAACTTTTTGTTCGCTTTCTTCTACTTTTGAGCGAGAAACTACTTGTGTGGTAACTTCTATGGCTATTCCTACAACGCCCGAAATTGTTCCGTCAGATTCTGTAAGCGCTTCATAAACAAAATTGATGTAAGTATCTTCTATCTTTCCATTTCGAAGAAATTTAACGAGTTCCTCATTGGCAATAAATTTTTGTCCGGTATTATAAACATTGTCTAAAAGGTTTTCGAGATATTGACTTTTTGTATCAGGCAATGCTTCAAAAATAGGTTTATTAAGTACTTTTTCTGCCGTTGTTCTCCATAATCGAATCATTTGCTCATTTGCAATTTCGACAATGTGGTTCTTGCCCCTAAAAACACACATAGCGACAGGAGCCTGCATGATATTATTCTGATATCGAATATTGCTTATATTAAGAGCTGCTGTGGCCCTGACTTTTTCTGTAGTTTCAATAACTGTAACTAATATGCCGCCAACTTCGCCATCTTCTTTTTTAATAGGGCTGTAAGAGAAATTAAAATAACATTCCTCATCAAATCCGTTCCTGTTTAATGTTAATTTAAGATCAGGAAAACTAACTGCTTTACTTTGCATGACATCATGAAACATTGGACCTATAGTGTCCCAGATTTCAGAAAATGTGATTTGAGAACTAATTCCTAAAGCCTCAGGATGTTTGTTAGAGCCAAGGATAGGACGAAATGAGTCGTTATAAATTTGCGTATATTCTTTTCCCCAGACAATGTACATTCCAAACGGATTGTTGAGCACCACAGCGACCATGGTTTTAAGACTTTGTGGCCAGGTTTCTGGATTGCCTAAAGGTGTTTTGCTCCAATCTTTAGTACGCATCAATTCACCCATTTCTCCACCATCGGTCAGAAAATAAAGATTCTTATTTGTAAGGCTCATTCCAAAAACGAATTAGGGTTGGAGTATAAATTGCTCTCTTATAGGTTGCTTAAAGTCATTTTGTGATGCTATAGTCAGAGCATTTTCGATCACTTTTTTTAATTTAGCAAACTCGCCTGGTTTGCGAATATAATATGTTGCTCCTTTTTCATACATTTTGTCGACTATTTCATTATCCAGAGAAGTCGAAAAAATAATTACAGGGAGATTTTTAAGTTCTTCCTTTTCTCTTATTTCCGTCAAACATTCGTGACCATTTTTTCGGGGCATATTCAGGTCCAGAAAAAGAATATCCGGTAAATCGCCTGAAGAAATAGTGGCTAAAAAATCCATGAGTTGTACTCCGTCATTTACTGTCGTAAGCGATACAGGAAGTGATAATTCATCAAGTGCTTCTTTAAAAAAAGCGCAATCATCTTCGTCATCATCTGCCAGTAATAAATTATAATTCTGCTTGCTCATTTTAAGTATTGTAAGATTTAATATGTTGGTCCAATCCCGGTTAATCTCTGTGTTTCTGGAAAAAAATGGTTTTGTTGGTCTTTTATCTGTTTGTAAATCAGTTGTTTTTTGTTTAATACAGCGTTTCAATTGAAACCTTTCTGCGTAGTATCTATGATGAATTTAAATTCAAAAATGCGATTATTTCGCTAAGATAAGATTAATTGTATTACAAATAATCATGAATATTTTAATAAATTTAACGCTTTTAGGGCTAATTATGTAATCGTTTTGTTTTAAAATTAACATCTTGTAAATTAAGAAGTTGAGGTTTGTAAAGTTTACTTCGGAAATCAACTTCAAAAAAAATCCGCCAAAAAATGAATTTGACGGATTTAAGATATAATCTAAGAGGATGAAGTCGTGAGGTATAATTGTTTTTAAATACATAATCCCAAAGTTCAATGTCTTATATTTTAGATTGAAGATTAACGATTTTTGAATTTTGCTGTAGTATCTGTTTTTCCAGGTTTTACACATCTGTAATCAAAAATCGTTAATCAAAAGTCACCAATCATTTTATGTCGACAAGGCTAAGCCTTTTGCTTTAAAATTACTGTATAGTACCTGACGTGCACTGCTAATTGTTTCTTCTGTACGGTAAATGCTGCACCAGAATTTAATTTGCAATTTGAATTTTCCATCAGCAATGGCGGTGTAATAAATATGAGGAGGTTTAGCATTATTTACCAATTCCATGCTTTCGAGAGATTCCAGTATTAGCGTATTAATTTCTTCCGGCATAATTTCTCCACTCACTTCTGCAGCGATTTCTACCAGTTTAAAATTGTCCGTATAAGTCCAGTTGGTAATGTTTTGAGACAATAAATTACCATTTGGAATAATGATTTCGGCACCATTTGCTGAGTTAATTTTGGTAGTACGCAATCCCATCGATTTTACACGGCCGGATTCAGAACTAATATTGATCACGTCGCCAATTTGTATGGGTTTATCGAAAATCAGGATAATACCCGAAACGAAATTATTAACCACACTCTGTAGACCAAGTCCAACACCAACACCCAAAGCTCCCAGCAAAATACTTAGTTTGTCTAATGGCATTCCTGATGCGGCAACGGCCAAAAGATAACCACTAATCAATACCACAAGTCTTGTAATCAATAATTTAGAATGCTGTCTTTTGTTGATGTTTTCTTCGTTCTCATCATCGACTTCTCCAAAAAAGTAAGCGACATAATTCTGTAATAAATGCGCGAGCCAAATGATGATAAAAAACAAGACGATATTTCCTAAAGTAAAGGTGATGCTTCCAATTGTGTTGGGATGACTTAAAATTGAAGTTAAACCGTCACGTAAAGATTCCCAGATATTCAGATTAGCAGCGATGACCACAATCCACATATAACTGATCAGGATAATGAAAGGTTTTTTGAGTGTGTCAGACAAGCTTTCGAAATCAAAAATCTTTTCGATACCACGTTTTACTCTTGTCGTGTAGATTTGTAAAAGGATAACTTCTAAAATTATTTTTAAAAACACACTTAATGCCACAATTTGCGTTAGCGAAATAAAAGCAGTAAGGCTTAACATATTAGCAAGAGAAACACGGCCGAATACATTATTTAGTAAGGCTAAAACATTCAGGCCTATAAAAATAATAGTCGCCCATTTGAAAAAACCTTTTATATAAAGCTGATTTTTTAAAGTCTTTATCTGAACAAAACCGTAACGTATTCCTAAAATATTGATTATAATAAAGGCACAGCGTTGTATAAAACCAACGGCAATAAACAGGTCTAGGAAACAAAGAATAAAAAATAATACTAAAAGAAACATCCAGTTGCGTATTGCGGTAGAGGACCAGTCGTTTCTAAAAAGGAAAGTAAGAAGACCAAGAAGGCAAAGCTGAACCAGTTCAATAAACATCGCCGGAGCATATAAGTTGCTCACAACAGCAATATTCAAGGCAATAACAGCGACCGGAATAATAACGCCTCTATTTAGATATTTAAAATTAAATTGAGCAAGGTTTTTTGAATGTCCGTTATTTTTCAGGTATTTTAGGTTGCGTGCAATATACCAGCCTAATATTCCCATTAAGAGGAGCAATGAGATTATGGCACCAGCTTTGTAACTTAAATAATAGGAAGCAACGCTTTGTTCGATAGCAATTTTAGCTTTGATGTTTTGACCTTCTATTTTTTTTGCCACAGAATCATTTGTACTCCATAAAACAGGATATTCTCTTTTAAGAATACTGATTCCTGATTGTTCCAGTTTACTGTCAACAGTGATTAAAGCATTCGAAACTGCTATTTTTCTTTCAACAGTCAGTCTTTTATTATCATTTAGGATATTTTGATTTTTGGTCATCAGGCTATCCGTGCTGAGGTATCTGTCTTTAAGATTGGCAAACTCTTTTTTAAATTGTTGGCGTTTAATGGTATCTGTCAAAAGCCCCATTAAGGTTTTGTCTTTGCGCAAGTCAATTACTCTGGCTTTTATTTTTTCGAGAGCAAGGTTGCGGGAATTGATTGCGGTATTTTGTTCGTCCAGTTCCTGTTCGATTTCTTTAAGTACAATACGATACATTTGCTGATTGCGCACATTAGGATTTGCTCCTTTTATACTTACTAAAATAAGATCAAGTTTACTTTGTGTTCTTTTAATTTCTCCAAACAAATGATAGCTGTTGGCATCAAATTCAGTATCATTATGAGCAGATTCTAAAACTTCTCCGGCTTTTTCGATAGCCATCAGATAGTCACTGTCTGTGGCACTTTCTTCAAAAAGTTTCGATTTGGTTTCCGTTTTAGGAGGTGCAGTTTCCGTTTTGACCGGTGCGGTTTGTGAATAGGTAAGCGGCGCGTAAAAAAAGACGGCTAACAGGGCGAGTAAATAAATATAATTTCTTTTCTGAATCATAATGTAAGGCAATGAATTTAAGTATCAAATGTAATTTTTTTTAAGATATTTATGACTTAAAGAGATAATAAAATTTGGTTAAGAGATTTGTAGATTGGAGTTTTATGACATTCAGTTTATTTTTTTTAAACACATAGAAACGTAGCTTTAGCAAGCGTAAAAAAAGTCGTTTCACTTCGATATGAATTCACATAGTAAGATATCAAGAAACCATTTGTTTTGATATAAGGATATTGCTATTGGAGAAAATCATGATTTTTTTAATATGAATTTCACGCAGATTAAAAAAAATTAAACGGATTTACGCAAATTAATTTTAATAAAAATCTATTTCAATCTGCTTAAATTTTTTTCAATCTGCCTGAAATAAAATTCTATTGTCCTGATAGCTGTCGGCGTGGTTTAAAAAATATTAAAACCTATGTTTCTATGTGTTTAAAAAAAATAACACAAAGATTTAAAAATATTATATTCGTACTCTCATACCAGAATTACCAAAACAACAAAAAATGGAAAATATTACTGTAATCATCATGTTACTTTTTGGGGTTGCTTTTTTGAGCCTTATCAGTAAAAAATATAATTTTCCCATTCCGATTGTGCTGGTACTTTGTGGTGTCATTATTAGCGTTATTCCGGGACTTCCTGTGATTGCTTTGAGTCCTGAAATTGTTTTTATTGTCTTTTTGCCACCGCTTTTATATCATGCCGCATGGTACACGAGTTGGTCAGATTTTAAGCAAACAATCCGACCAATTACTTTGGCGGCTGTTGGTTTGGTGCTTTTTACTACTGTTGCCGTGGCTGTTGCAGCTCATATGTTGATAGATGATATCTCTTGGCCGTTGGCTTTTTTGTTAGGAGCAATTGTTTCACCACCGGATGCAGTTTCGGCTACTTCGATTACCAAAGGTTTGGGTTTACATCCAAGACTGATTGCGATTCTCGAAGGCGAAAGTCTGGTAAATGATGCTAGTGGTCTGGTAGCGTACAAATATGCATTGACGGCAATTACGGCCGGAAATTTTGTACTCTGGCAAGCGGGACTGAATTTTCTGGTCATGTCGGTATTAGGAATCTCCATAGGTTTAGGGGTTGGCTATGTCATGAGTTTTATTCATAAAAAGTTTGTTTGCGATGAGGTGATTGAGGCGACTTTAACTTTACTGACGCCTTTTGCATCTTACTTGATTGCAGAACATTTTGAATGTTCCGGTGTTTTGGCCGTAGTGGCAACAGGTCTTTTTCTTTCGGCAAGATCCGGAACGATCTTCACCCACGAAAGCCGAATGATGACGGGAACAATCTGGAGTGTTCTAACGAATATCCTAAACGGATTAATCTTTATTCTGATAGGATTACAGTTACGACAGATTATTGCAGGAATAGGTGATTACTCGGGTTTGTCTTTGTTTATTTGGGGCGCTTCGGTAAGTTTGGTCGTGATTTTGGTGCGTTTTTTATGGGTGATTCCGGCTACTTTGCTTCCCAGATATATCAGTAAAAAAATCCGTTTGCAGGAAGAATTTGATTTTAGGAATATGATTGTTTTTGGCTGGTCCGGAATGCGTGGCGTAGTCTCGATGGCGGCGGCTTTGGCATTGCCTTTAATGATGAATGAAACCCAGGAATTCCCACTGAGAAACCTCATCATTTATCTGGTATTTTGTGTAATCCTTTCGACTTTGGTTATTCAGGGATTGACTTTGCCATGGCTGATTAAAAAACTAAAAATAGAAAAATACTCGATCATCGCCGAAGAATACGAAATACGAAACATTATCGTGTCGCAAACCATTACCCATATCGAAGATAATTTCTCGTTACTCAACAACGATTTACTCCACAACATCAAAAGCAAATATGAAGTAAAATTCAACCGCCTCCAAAAAACGGAACTCCCTGCCAACTTCTTCGGAAAAGGAAATGTAATGGGAGGGGAGATTTTTAATGATTTTACCAAAATACAAATTGATCTCCTAAATGTCGAACGCAGTAAACTAGAATCGATGCACAAATCTGGTTCTGTCAATGAAGAGATTTTCAGGAAGATTGAGAAGGAACTGGATTTGGAGGAGACGAGGTTATGGATGGAGATGTATGAGGAGTAGGGTAATTATTGTTTATCGTTATCTTATAATTTTTAAATAATTTTAAGGTCTAAAAAATCTAAAGTGTTTTAATTATATTTGTATTTATCATCTTACTACCAAATACCAAGTTAAATGAGTGGGGGGAATATATAAAATTACTTAACAGTTTAATCAAGAAAGTAATTAGAAAAATCCGTTTTTATCAGCGTTTTCGCTTTAGCGAATCAGTAAAATCGGCGTCTAATTTTGACGCGGATAAAACAGATTTACTTCGTAAAAACGCAGATAAAAACGGATTTGATTTGTAATAATTTTATTTTTGAAAGCTTAACTTAATGACATTGAGCTATCGGGATTGCGCACTTTGCGGTAAATGTCATTTATTTTACTTTTTTAGAATAAAAATTATACATCAGGATGATGATGATAAACTCCAAAAATCGTTTTTAGTAAATTTCGAGGTATTCAAACACACCAAACCTCAACCTCAAAAGCCTGCGAAAATCCAATAAAACTGTATACTGTATCTTGAAAATGTATAAAAATTACACACTTATAAAATAGGTAAAATAGTTAATTCGCTGAAAAACAGTAAAAAATGACAATGGCACAACGCTTGCAAATTGGGAATATGTAAATTCTTTTTCGATAAATGAAAATAATGAATCGGAAAGAAAACAAATCATAAGTAAAAGCCCATAGCAAGCAATCAAAAAGTAGTGTCATATGAAAAGTGAAACCTTAACATCAGAACAATTTTATACTTCGAGCCCAAATAGTAATAACGAACAAGCCTTAAAAAGTTCCATTTTTCGTATTAACAACTCGACTTCTTCATCAAAAAAAGTGAGCGAGCGCACCAAAAGTAAGTTTGGTTTATTTGTATTGATAAGTACATTTATCCTTATGTTTGTTGGAGCTTACTCGGTTTACCATTTACAAGATGACTTTGATCAGTTTCAGATTGACCGATTGAATTCAAGTTGGGGACTTCCGTTTTTGATTATTGCGGGAGTATTGTTTTTCTTTCAGACGGGAGTTTTCCTGTATAATTTATACTTGTATTTTAAATACAAACCAATCGAATCAGTTTCAGACGAAATGTTGCCAACCGTTACGGTAATTGTTCCGGCGTATAATGAAGGGAAACTGGTTTGGGATACTTTATTGAGTTTGGCAGATAGTGATTTTCCTGCGCATAAATTAGAAATATTAGCTGTTGATGACGGAAGTAAAGATGATACATGGTACTGGATGCAACAGGCGAAAATAAAATTAGGGGACCGTTTGACTATTTTTCAACAACCTGTAAACGCAGGAAAACGTCACGCCTTATACCGTGGATTTGAATTAGGAACGGGAGAAATTTTTGTAACGGTAGATAGTGATTCGATCGTTAAAAAAGATACACTTAGAAATTTGGTTAGCCCGTTTGTAGTTGATGAAAAATGTGGGGCAGTTGCTGGAAACGTGCATGTACTGAATAGTAAAAAAGCCATATTGCCAAAAATGCTTAACGTAAGTTTTGTAATGAGTTTTGAATTCATGCGTTCTGCAGAAAGTAAATTAGGATCTGTGCTTTGTACTCCGGGTGCAGCGGCAGCATATCGTAAAACGGCTGTATTTGCTTGTCTTGACGAATGGATTAACCAAACTTTTATGGGACAGCCGTCTGACATTGGTGAAGATCGTGCGATGACCAATATGATCCTGAAACAAGGACAGCATGTAGTGTTTCAGAGAAATGCTTATGTACTGACAAACGTTCCTGAGGAATATACAGGATTATACAAAATGTTTATCAGATGGAGCAGAAGTAATGTGCGTGAAAACATTGCAATGGCGAAATATGTATTTACAGATTTTAGAGAAGGATCTAAATTTGGTTCAAGACTTTTATGGTTAAATCAGGCATTAAGAATCGTTATGGCATATCCGTTTATGCTTTTTATGTTCTTTTTTATTGCTATACATCCGTTATTGTTTTTGAGTTCAACGCTTTTAGGAATATTAATAGTATCAAGTTTTCCAGTTTTGTTTTATGCTAAAAGATACAATTTGTCTGATTCGCTTTGGGCGTATTCATACAGTGTTTTTTACACCTTCAGCTTATTCTGGATTACACCATATGCCATTGTTACAGCCAATAAAAGAGGTTGGTTAACACGTGGTTTAGTTTAAAAATTTTAAATATTAGAATTAGAAATTAGATTTTGTTTTTGAAACTCCTGTTCACCTGAACAGGAGTTTTTTTATGGGATTAAATGTGATGAGTTTTTATAGCCACTGATTAAATGGAATTAAAAAGAATTTCCATTTATATCGGGCTAAGGTACTCATTTGCATGATAATATTCGTTTCTTTTGTCATCTCGACCAGAGGGAGAGATCACAAAAGAAACTCGGCAAAGATTGCTGATTTTCTTTGCGGCGTTTCTTGTTTGATATTGTGACCAAACGGTTGAAACCGTTCGCTATGTTTTTATAATTAAGATTATTTGAACCGCATTCTTAACCCGACAGGTTTCAAAAACCTGTCGGGTTTGTCAATAAAAATAAATTAAAAAAAACAATTAATAAAAGAATGTTCATTCATTTATTGTTTTATATTTGCAAAAAAAGAGTATGAGAATTAGAGATGCAGACAAGGAAAAGTTGGTAATCGAAATGGCAATTGATCAGATTGTACGTGACGGATTTCAGGGTTTCAGCATGAATAAGCTGGCGAAAGCTTGTTCGATTTCTGTAGGCACTTTATACATTTACTACAAAGACAAAGATGATTTAATACAAAAAATAGGTGCCATAACTGCACTCAAATATTTTACCAGTACGGTAAAAAACTTTTCACCCGAAATGTCGTTTGAGGAAGGATTATGGAAGCAATGGGAAAACCGCGCGGCATTTACCATGAAATACCCAAAGGAAGTTGCTTTTTTTGAAATCATCAAACATTCCCCTCACTCAGAAATCATTCTCGATTCGATTAAAGAGTTTGCAGATTTTAGAAAAACTATGACTGAGTTTATGGAAAACGGTCTTCGTAACAAAGAACTGGTTCCCATGACATTTGAAGCATTTTGGTCTGTCGCTTACGGACCATTATACACGCTGTTGAACTTGCATACTGAGGGTAAGAGTATGGGAGGAAAGCCATTTAAGCTTACCAAAGAAATTATGAAAGAAGCTTTTAGCCGAACCATAAAAGGATTAATACCATGAAAAATTATGGAAACAAATTTAAATGCCATACATATTTTTAAAACAGATATTAAAAATATAGACCCAGCCTGCGAGATGCGCAAAACGTTGGATAGTGATTCGAATATACAGCAATGGAGCATTGATTGCGAAGATGTCGATTGCGTACTTCGAGTAGTTTCAGATGTATTAAAACCTGACGCCATCATAGGAATGATCAACGATTTTGGGCACGAATGCCAGGAATTAAATTAATAAAAAAAAAACCAGTTTATATGGAAAAAACAATAGGGGACAGCCCCGCTTTTACTTTTAACCAAAAAATTATCATCGCTATTCTGGCACTTTTGCAGTTTACTGTAATACTTGATTTTATGGTCATTTCTCCGTTAGGAGATATCTTAATGAAACACCTTGATATGACAACGTCAAACTTTGGTTTTGCCGTTTCTGCTTATGCTTTCAGTGCAGGAATTTCAGGACTATTGGCAGCAGGTTTTGCAGACCGGTTTGACCGAAAAAAACTTTTGATTTTCTTTTATACAGGATTCATCATCGGTACGGTTTTCTGTGCCTTTTCTACAAGTTACCACATGCTGCTTATGGCAAGAATTGTTACCGGACTTTTTGGTGGTGTTATTGGATCTGTTTCCTTGGCGATTGTAACAGATTTATTTGTTATTCATCAAAGAGGCCGCGTTATGGGATTCATACAAATGGCGTTTGCAACAAGTCAGATTTTAGGAATTCCGGTTGGTTTGTATTTTGCAAATCACTGGGGATGGCATTCCGCATTTATTATGATCGCCGTTTTAGGTGTTTTTATTCTTCTTGCTATTATAACCCAGATGCAGCCTATCACGAAACACTTAGAGGTACAATCAGATAAAAATCCTTTTCTGCATCTTTGGCATACAATAAGCAATAAACAATATCAGGTAGGTTTTGCTTCAATTGCATTTCTATCTGTTGGAGGTTTTATGTTACAGCCTTTTGGGAGCGCCTTTTTGGTCAACAACATTCACATTAGCCAGCTCGAACTGCCAATGGTATTCTTCTTTACAGGACTTTCAGTATTATTTATCATGCCTTTAGTTGGAAAATTAAGTGATAAAGTCAGCAAATTCAAATTGTTTACAGCAGGTTCAGTAATTTCTATCATTATGATTTTAATTTATACGAACCTGAATCCTATTCCGCTATGGGAAATCGTAGTCATCAATATGATTTTGTTTATGGGAATCATGAGCCGTATGATTCCTGCAACAACACTAAATACCGCTATTCCCGGCTTAGAGGATCGTGGAGCCTATATGTCAATCTCGTCTTCTTTACAGCAAATCGCGGGTGGAATCGCGGCCGTTTGTGCCGGATATATTGTACAGCAAAAAACGAAAACTTCCCCGTTGGAAAATTATGATATCCTGGGATATGTAATTGCTGTGATTACAGCCGTTTCAATAGTATTAATTTGGAGAGTAAATCAGCTGATAAAAAATAAGGACAAAGTAAAAATTTAAGATCCTTAGTTTAATTTTTTAATAAAAAGCATGTGAGATTGATTCAATTTTACATGCTTTTTTCTAATTGTAGCGATACTGTTTGTCTGTTATCCTCTTCGATTTTGTCTTTGATTACTTTAAGAAAATCTTTGGCATTATCGATGTAAAGTAATATTCTTGATGGTTGTTTTGTAATTCCAAAAGGTAAACTAACAAATATTTTATCTCTTAATTCGATAGCAATATTATGAGGTTCTAACTTTCCCAGTAATGCAAATTTTACAAGTTCGCTGCTTTTTTCATAATCTCCTTCAAATTTTTGTATGGAATGGAGTAGGTCAAAAGGTATTTCTAAAGTATCGAAAAGTCCGTATCGGATTATAATTTTTTGAGATAAAACAAGATGACTTCTAAAAAAAACGGCTTTCAAGTGACCAATCAGATTGATTAAAATATAAACATGAAGAACAAGTAAAAGTAGAGAAACCGTTTTATTCCAGGAGATGAGCAGGAAATGCAAACCAACTGCTTCAAAAACCGAAACAAGCATTAAACCGATATAAACGGCACTCATACCGCTTTCTTTATAACCTGAAAAACTATTTCCAGTATTATTATCATTATTATTTCTGCTCCACTTTATAAAACAATAATAAAAAGAACAAACTTCAAAAGAGATCATCTTTGCTAGTTTTTTAAATTTTATGGCTTCCTGCAAAGAATTCGAAATGATAGAATAATCATCCTGTTCGATGTTGTTTTTTTGTTTTAAAGTCTTTCTGAAGTTTTTTATAAACTGAAAAGCTTTCCATATTAAGTAGATTAGAAATGCAATGTTGAAATATATCTTCAACTGAAAAAGCCCTTCAAAAAAATTGCCCTCCATTTTGAAGACATAAGGAGTAATTTTAAAAACAGAATACAAAACAAACCAAAAAGTAAATTCAGTTTGTTTTTTTCTGGTCAATACATAATATAATAAAGGCGTTACGACCAGAAATAATGCAGTTGATGCAGAAAGTAAAGTTGAATTATTTTTGATCAAATAACTGAAACTTATTAATGTTATAATAATTTCTATTACAGCAAAAATAATTAGTGAGCTATATTTTTTTAACATAAAGTGTGGTATCCTTTTTACCCTTAAAAGTAGCAATTTTACGAATGTATTAGACTATTTATTAACTGATTTTTTTAGTCCTGTAAACTCGGCATCTTGTCCAGATGACAAACTATTTTCTTTGCCTATTTACTCATTCCTTAACTTAATGGCATTGCCTACACGCAATTGCAAAAGTTTTAATAGTCGTTGCTCTTTTTAGATCAAAAAGTTCTAAAATAAAGAAAGGGAATAGTGTTGAACTATTCCCTTTTACGTTATTAATAGAATTAAACAAGCTTAATTCTGCTCAGCAATTGCTGATTTATTAAGCTTAAGAACCCTAATTGTTTTATTCGTGTTATCAGACAAAAACAAACGATCGTTAAGTTGTGCAACACTTACAATAGTACCAAATGGGTTCGTTCCTAAAACATCAGAAACATTTACACTTGCAGTATAGTTGCGGGCCATAAAGTCTGCTTTAGGATAAAGACGTAAATAATTCAGGCTTCCGGAGTTTTCTGAAGTAATTGCCCAGTCTTTACTAAAACTAATCGCAATAGGCTTAGCATTAAAAGTTTCGGTAACCGGTTTTAATGGTTCTGTGATTGAAGCGGTCGCATTGGCTTTTATACCTGCAATATTATAGTACAAATAGCTTTTTGCATCTCTTCCTGCTACCACTAAGTTCCCTGCTTCAACATCCAACGAATATACCTGATCAAAACCGTTTAAAGTATTTAATTTAGCAATTGGTTTTAAATCCCAGGTACTGGTTTCAGTGATTTGAGAAGTTTCTAAAACTTTAATAGACGTTTCTTTTTCTTTTACGAAAACTAATCCGTCTTTTACCACAACACCAAAAACGTGTACAAAAGTATTCCACCATTGACCGTTTCCAACAGTACTGATTCCGGCATTTGTATTTTCATCCATTACAAAAAGTCTTGAATCAACACTTCCAATATAAATTCGGCCATTGTCAACCGCAACAGAAGAAATCTTTGTAAACGGAATAGTTGTAGTTCCTTTTTTATATTCTGCAATGGTCTTGATATGTGCCAAAGTTACAGCGTTGAAAATTTCAAGTACATCACCATTTGCTACATACAATTTTTCGTTAGCAATCGTGATCCCTTTCGGGTCTAAAGTTCCTGTTCCCGTTCCAATTTGAGCTGCAGTTATCGTTGCTTCATCAGTAGGGTAGAAGTAATCGTAACTGGATGGGTTTCCGTCTGCAGAATCTTTGCTGCAATTGGTAAACAGGCAAAGTAAAAGTATTAAAAAAGGTGTTTTATTCATGATAGTTTTGTAGGTTAGTTCCATTTTCCTTCTCCTTTGTATTTTACCAAAAACGTATTTTTAGGATTAATTTTAAAGACAGGTTTTCTATAAGTTCCTGTTAAGTATTTGGTCTTCATATATCCTTTTAATATATCAGGATCTGTAAACGGAAGATCATTTAAAGAAATCAGGTATTTATACAAATCGGTTAACATCTCCTGCTGACCTCCACCTTGGCCGCTATTGGCTAAATTACTGCTGTGACTGTAACCACTATGATGAGAATATTCATGAGACCAGACAGACATTTCGCCATTCCAGTGTCCCGTTACATATCCGGATTCCCATTGCGATGCCAAAGCACCTCCGCCCCAGGCAGAACCTCCGCCAACCATTGCCATATTCAGTGTACGGCTATCAATATAAGTATTATACGTTTGTTCGATTTGAGCTTTTGTCAGATAATCATAAACGCCATCGACATCATCAGCATTTCCGTGCCAGTTTAAGGCTCCATTTATTTCTGTTCCGGCCGTTATAGCCTGTTCTTTTTTGTATCGGTCAAAATTCATGAATGTATCATAATACAAAGGATGACTAATGGCATATGAGAAATTGATGATCATTGTGATCGCTTCTTTAGCCAAAACAGGATTCATCGGTAAATATTTATTAGGATCATCAGCAGGATTATTAAGATGGTACTGCGTGCTGAATTGTACTAGTCGATTTGATTTAATTTTCTTGAATTTAGCAAATAATGGATCATCTGATTCTACAGAAAATTCGATCGCTCCGGAAGAAAATCCGCCAATTTTATCAATCGTAACCGTTTTTCCGTTCTCTAACTCGTAATCATGTTTGCCTTCAACCAAAGGAAGTTGGTGAAATGAACGATGAAAAGCCGGAACTTTAGAAAATTCATAAATCAAAAAACGCTTGTCATAATTGGCCAATTTTGCATAGACTTTTACATTGCTGAGTCCAACCGGAGAATAGAGTGAAACTTGTACGGAATCTTTTCCTTTTTGAATGATTTGCATCGGTTGATTTACGCGAAACCAACGGTCTTTATTATCATACATTTTTGAAGAGCTTTCATCGTCTTCAAACATCGTCATCGGACGGTTTCCCTGAGGCAAAGTAGTGGCATCAATGCTGGGTAAATAATTGGCTTTGTAATTGTCGCCTTTTGAATCATCATCGCTGCAGCCAACAAGTACGGCTGCAAATAATGCCAATGGCAAAAAATAAGAAATGGTTTTTCTCATAGGGTTTGGTAGGTTAAATTTGGGGTTTTAATTATAAAACGCAAAACTATCAATATCATTATTAAAAACAAGAATATTGACAGAAAATTGCGATTTTATTTTCTTCAAAAAGTAGGGTTTTGTAACTGTATAATTATTTGTTTCCTTTTTTATGTTGCTAAAACGAAGGTAAAAATGTATTAGAATATACACTTTTAAATTTGATTAAAAATATTTTGATTTTGTACAAAACCTGAAAGGTATATTTAATACATAGTGACTGTTTTAGTAATCAAAACGTTTAAAGGCTTCGATTGCTTCGTATTCTGCCAATCCTAAATCATCGTATAGAATTGCTGTGTTTTTGTTACGGTCTTCGGCTCTCACCCAGAATTCTCTGGAGTCATTTCCTTGAAAC
>NZ_JAMZNK010000058.1 GCF_027980145.1 Flavobacterium azizsancarii
TCGAAATTGGGGAATTGTTTTAAATCAATTTACCCTTATATTTGAAAAAAGGCTCAGATTATAAAATCGAGCCTTAACTTTTCAACTTACACACTTTTTGGGACAGTGTCATTTTATAATTGCGCAGCTTCATGTTGCCATTGTTTTGTTTCTCTTTTTCTTTTTAAATGGATTTGGATATTGGTTTGTTCATAGAGTATTAAAGAAATCACTGGAAAAATACCTAACCCTAATTCATTCTTTTATTGTACTTGGGAGTTTTATTTTTTACTGGCTTATCATTCTTTATTCCAAACTTTTTTTATTCAATCCTGATTTTCTATTATTTGATGAGTATCAATTAATCAATATTATTTTGATATCTGAGTTCATGCTTATTGTTTTTATTGCCTTGCCAATTTTTATTACGAATTTATTGATTGCTATTTTCAGAAAGAATACTTAAACAAACTTCCTTTAGCAAACCTGACGGGTTTAAAACGACCAGATCATAAAAGGGCAACTTTCTTTTCTCATAAAGAATAATTTTGATATCCGACAAGAGACATATCATTAAAACACATAAATTTAACATTAAGAAAAAATAAGACGCAACCATTTAACGAAATATTCATCTATTAACTAAACCAATAACCTTTTAAACCATGAAAAAATACTTTTTACTTCTCGTTTTAATTACAATAAGTTCATGTAGTAACGAAGATTCTGATACAAAATTAAAAAAAACATTAGAAGGCAAATGGAATTGGAATGGATCGAGTGGCGGATTTACCGGAACATCTTCTACGCCTGAATCCACAGGCAGAATTATTTATATCGAATTTTCAGGTTCGACTTATAGAAACTATATTAATGGAAAGTTACTTTTTGAGAAAAAATTTGAAATAAAAACTCGAAAATCAATTTTAGGTGGTCAAAGACCAATGATTGTCAGCACTGATACTTTACAATATTTTATACCAATGTCTTTTACAATCGAAAATGATGAACTATTCTTAAGCGACGAATGTTTTGATTGCTTTGGATCTGGTTACACCCGTATGAAATAAATTTTTCAATAAAAACAAAACGATATAAAAAAAACTACTTCAATTATAGCCTTTTTGTATCTGCAAAAAATTCAGATAATAACACTTATACTCCCGCATATCCAAGCATCAGGATTCAAAATTATTGAATTTTTGAAATTTGCTGCAAAAAGTAGTATCAGATTATCAGATTCAAAAGATTCAGTTTTTAATTTGTATTTTCGTTCGATTAAAATCAATACTTCTTAAGAGAAAAGAATAAAGTTAATTAAAGCCTCAAAAGAAATTTCTTAAAAATCATATTAAATGACAATCGAACAAATTATCGACGCCCAAATGTTGGCTTTTAATAATAGAGACATCAAAAGCATGATGCCTTTATATCCTGATGACATCAAAATTTATAATTTCCCAGATACATTAGCGATTGATGGTAAAAAAGAATGCGAAAAAATGTTCGTTACCTTATTCGAAAATTCACCAAATCTTCGTGCCGAAATAATAAAAACAATCCAATTTGATAATAAAGTAATTGTTCAGGAATATATTTATGGTCGAAATGGAAGTAACGAAAGGACAGAACAAGTCGTGATATTTGAAGTAACCAATCAAAAAATAAGTCGAATGGATATAATGAGAAAATAAAAGCAATCACTAAATCATTTTTATAATTTTATGAAATTGCTTATATTGCAGATAACACAAAAATTATAAACATGACTCAAAACATTGAAAATCTTATTCCTCACCGCTCGCCATTTCTTTTTGTTGATGAGATAGTATCATTTACAAATGAAACGATTGTAGGCATGAAAACATTTGATGAAAAAGACAACTGGCTAAGAAGCAGTTTTCCTGAAATTGAGTATATTCCCGGGTCCATTTTAATAGAAGCGATGGCACAATGCGGAGGTGCCGGCGTAAAACTACTGGGAGTAACAGATGGGATATTTGGATTAGTGAGTATTGAAAATGCAGAGTTTTATGGAGGTGTAGAGTTTGATGACGAAGTAAAATTTATCATTGAAAATGTTCGTTTAAGCCAAAAAATAATTAAACAGCAAGGCATTGCGTATGTTCATGATAAAGCAATTCTCAAGGCAGGCTGGATGTGTATTAAACTATCCTAATTTAGACATCATAAT
The DNA here is from genome assembly GCF_027980145.1 of Flavobacterium azizsancarii. Lineage (GTDB taxonomy): Bacteria > Bacteroidota > Bacteroidia > Flavobacteriales > Flavobacteriaceae > Flavobacterium > Flavobacterium azizsancarii. Next base: position 2,174 of record NZ_JAMZNK010000058.1, read on the forward strand.
TAACTATAAGGCTCACGAAGTTTTTAACTCTAAAATCTTAAATACAGAATTTAAGAATTAAAACTTGTCCGAAATACACCTTAAAATTGTCCTCTACAACCCTAACTTATTGATTTTTAAAGAATAAATTTGACATTCAACTTTAAAAAACATAAAATGAGTGCAACAGATTTTACCACAACAATAAAAGTAGACCAATCTCCTCAAGAAGTTTTTAACGCTGTTACAAATGTTCGAGGCTGGTGGTCTGAAGAAATTGAAGGCAATACAGCCCAACTTAACGATGTTTTCGATTATCACTACGAAGATATTCATAAAGCTAAAATTAAACTGATCGAAGTGATCCCAAATCAGAAAATTGTCTGGCTGGTGGAACAAAACTATTTTAAATTCACCAAAGACAGAACTGAATGGACGGGAACTAAACCGACTTTTGAAATCACGGAAAAAGATGGAAAAACAGAACTTCGCTTTACTCATTTTGGTTTGAATCCTGAATATGAATGTTTCGAAATATGCCGTGACTCCTGGACAAATTATATTCAGAATAGTTTAAAAAAACTGATCACAACCGGAAAAGGTGAACCAAATGCGACGGGAAAACCACAAACAGAAAACGAAAAAAAACTGTCTGAGAAATAATTCCCGGACTTCCCTCCCATCTTTAGACTACGACAATCGTAGATTTGGCGACAGTGATCCTCCTGATGTTGCCCAACTTTGTATTTAACTTATCTATAAGCGAAATTGCTTTTGAACTGGGTTTTGAACATCAGCAGTCTTTCAGTAAATTGTTTAAGACCAAAACAAATGTCTCACCGCTTGAATTCAGGCAATCTTTTAATTAATTTACCAAAACTTTCAACCAAAAGCTTCCATAATTTTCATAAATTCGTTGTGTAAAAACAAGTTTATGAATCCAATTTTAAAAAATACTTTAGCTGTAATCATTGGCCTTTTTGTGGGAAGTATTGTTAACATGGCTATTATCTTAACGAGCAGTTCGATTATTCCGCCTCCAAAAGGAGCAGACATTACCACAATAGAAGGATTAAAAGCCACCATACACCTATTTGAACCAAGACATTTTATTTTTCCGTTTTTAGCACATGCTATTGGCACTCTTGCCGGTGCCGGAACAACAGCTGTAATTGCAGCCAATCACAAAACAAAATTCGCTTTAGCAATAGGAGGTTTCTTTTTATTGGGTGGTATTGTAAATGTATTTACATTGCCATCTCCTGTTTGGTATGCTGTTATAGATATTGTGTTTGCTTATCTGCCTATGGCTTATCTGGCTAAAAAAATAGCAACAAACGAAAAGTCTTAAATTTAATAATTTAAACTATTATCAAAATGAGCGAGAAATCAATTACCGTAAAACCTGCAAAAACATGTTATGAACATATTGGTGGAAAATTAGGTCAATTACTTCTAGAAACTTTTACTGATAAAGGCTGGATTAGTAAAAACAAACCAACAGACAAACACTTTTATATTACAGATCTGGGCCAAAAAGAATTTGAAAAGCTAGGCGTCGATATTTCACAAATAAAATCGGAAGATTTATAAATAAAACGCAATGAAAAAAATTGGACTCGTAGGCGGTATCAGCTGGGTTTCTACAATTGATTATTATAAACTAATTAATGAAGGCGTAAATAAAAAATTAGGGGGATTGCAATTTGCAGAATGCCTGATTTACTCTTTGAACTTTGGTGATATTCAGGAAAAAACCTGGGCTCATTCGTACGAACTTTTATTAAATGCCTGCTTAAGCCTAAAGAAAAGTGGTGTCGATGCGATTGTATTGTGCGCCAATACAGCTCATATGTATGCAGACAAGATCGAAAAAGAAGTTGGCTTACCATTAATTCACATTGCAACTGAAACGGCAAAAGCCATCACAGAACAAAAAATCACTACCGTTGGACTTTTAGGAACTTCTTTTTCTATGGAAATGGATTTCTATAAAGAACGTCTCAAAAGTTTTGGATTAAATGTGTTAATTCCTGAGAATCAAGAAACAAGAGATTATATTCAGCATGTTTTAAAAGAAGAACTCGGAAGAGGAATCATTAATCCGGAATCGAAACAAAACTATATCAAAATTGCCAACGAACTTATTGCACGCGGTGCAGAAGGTATTATCTTAGGATGCACCGAAATCCCGTTATTAATAGACCAATCCCATTTTGATGTTCCTGTTTTTGATACGACAAAAATACATTCGGAAGCTATTGTAAACTTTATACTCTCTTAAACTTAAATTGTAACTTATGGGCTATTTTGGCGGACTCGGTTCTGGAAAAGGATGGAATAAATTTAACTTCATACTTACACCCAATGAATTTGAATCTCTTTTTACAGAACTTCAATTTTACTTTGTTATCACAAATACAAGAGTTCCTATCGATTATAAAGCAACTGATAAACCATATGTATTTACAGGTTACAAAGATTTTTTTAACGAAATTATAATCGGAGAGAAAGAATACGATAGAAAAGAACACTGGTTTTATGAAGATAAAATTCGAATATCGATTACAGATGATATTGACAAAATAGATTTTGAAAATATTGATGATAAAAACGAAATAGTATCTAAAGAATTTAAACGTGTTAGACCTACTGAACCGGTAATTAATATAACTCCTTTTTACCTTTACTTTATTAAAGATAAAGAAAGTTTAAGTGTGGCCTTCATGAATACAGAAGGAACTATTGGACTAGAATTGACGTATCCCAAATTTGTAAGCTTTTTAACTGATGGAGATAATTCCATAATTGATGCACATACTTTTAATAATTATAATTTATTTAATAAATTAGTAAAAAACATCAAATCAATATCTCATAAAGCGAAAGTACAAAGTCCAGCAAAACTATATCGCCCAAACTTTTGGATTAGCCCGGAAGCAAAAAAAGTAATCAATGAAAATCGATATCTAAAATCTAATGAATTAATTATTTTGTAATCGGATTACATATGAAAAAGATCATACAAATATTTATACTATTATTAATTTCAGTTTCATTACTAAATTGTGCTTCTTTTTCGACAAAGGATTTCAAAAACGATTACACTACAATTGATAACAAAAATTTAGATTCTTTTAATGGAAAATTTACCTTCTCACCAATAAAAAAATTCGACAAAAAAAATCAGCATTCAAATATAGAAAATTCAAAAAAGTATATTAATTCATACAATTACATAACAAACGAAAGTTTAAAATTTGAAGATATAGATTCTATTATAAATGGCCTTGTCAACTATCATATCGAATTAAAAATCAGCAATAATACCCAATTAAACGTCGAATTATTCAGGAATAATTACAGCATAAAAAAACAGCAAATCATGGGTGAGCTAAAAAAAGAAGGAATGTTTTATCTCGACAATAAATATCTTAAATGTACCGGAATACCCTACCTTTTTGGCGGATGCAATAACAATAAAAGACGCATCGCCATTTCTAAAAACAATAATTTAATTATAAATGAAGCCGTAGATAATACAGGCGCATTCTTGTTCCTTTTTTGGGCCGGACCAAGTTATAATGGTATTTATGAATTTAAACGTCTGGACTAAAATTATTAAGTACTTTTTGATTTTCATAGATACTTATTTTATAACTTAGTTAGCTTTTAAATTCCAGAACCATGACTAAGAAAGAAATTGCCCAGGACTTTTTAAAACTCGCTGCAAACGGGCATTCTCATGAAGCATTTCGTTTATATGTTGGTGAAAAATTCAAACATCATAATGCCTATTTTAAAGGTGATGCCGATACGTTGATGCTGGCAATGGAAGAATCAACGAGAACAAACCCAAATAAAGTTTTTAAAATTCACCATATTCTTGAAGATGGAAATCTGGTTGCTGTACATTCTCATTTAAAACAAACCCCTGTCGACTTAGGTTTTGCGGTCGTTCATATACTTAAATTCAAAGCAGATAAAATTGTTGAACTCTGGGATTTAGGACAACCTATTCCGAGAGAACCTATTAACAAAAATGGAATGTTCTGATAGAATAATTTTTAATCTCAGTCGCTGAAGACCGACACTAAAAACGGAGATCAAAACTCGAATCCTTAAACCTGAAACAAAAAAACAATCTTAAAAAATGAATTCCCACTTCAGAATCTCTTTCCTATTTTCTTTCATACTTTTATTTTCTAACAGCTTTTTATTTGCTCAGAAAAAAAATAATTATGCTGCTCAAATTGATAGTTTAATTAGCGTTAGCGATCCAATATTTAACGGCGTTGTCCTGATTGCCAAAAACGGAAAAACAGTTTATAATAAAACATATGGTTTTACCAATTTTGAAACCCGAAAACGTTTAAAAACAGACAGCCAATTTGAAATAATGTCGAATACGAGACAAATCACGGCTGTTTTAATCTTAAAAGAAGTAGAACAAGGCAGAATTGATTTACAGGCACCTATAAAAAAATATTTACCTGAACTTACCCAAGCTTGGGCAGATTCAGTTACGGTTCATCAACTTTTAAATCACACACACGGAATAATCGATTTACAAAAACCGCTGGCATTTAAACCGGGAACTGATTTTAAATATGGAGATTTAGGATATAGTTTACTGGGGGAAATAATAAAATCTGTTACTAAAAAAAGTTATCAGGAAATAGCAAATGCATTTTTTAAAGAACTAAAGATGAAAAATACACTATGCTTTTCTGCAGCTCCAATTAAGAATTTAGTTTCCGGATATATCAACACGAATAATAGTTTCAAGATAGTATCAAAAACGATGATCACTTTAAAAAGTACGGCTTCTAACGGAATTGTTTCGACTGCGGGTGATTTAGCAATTTGGAATAAAAATCTTCATAAGGGAAAACTGCTACAACCAGAGAGTTATCAATTACTGTTTAAATATAACATAACCGCTCAAAATAATTTCTTTGCAAAAGAAAAGATAGGCTACGGATATGGCTTTAGAATCATAGATAAAGAACCTGTTAAATATGTTGGTCACACAGGTTTAGGCGACGGTTTTTCATCTGTAAATTTATATTTTCCTGAAAGCGATGTCAGTTTAATTATTTTAGAAAACCAGATGAATCAAAATCGTGATTTGTTTTATATCAATGAATTCAAAATCAAAAATATCCTGATGAAAAGTGATTTACTTAATTAGAATAAAATAAAATGGCAAAGAATAAAACTATTGAAACCAATGAAAGTATTGTTGATTTTATAAATGCTTTTGTTGAAGATGAAGCCAAAAGAAATGATTCGTTTAAACTTATTCAAATAATACAGGAAATCACTGGTTTAGAACCCAAAATGTGGGGACCAAGCATTATTGGTTTCGGAAATTATCATTATAAATATGCCAGCGGTCATGAAGGCGATGCGCCACTTGTGGGATTTTCTCCAAGAAAAGCAGCGATATCGCTTTACATATATGTCTCGCCAGAAAATAAAGACGAACTACTTTCTAAATTAGGAAAACATAAAGCCACTAAAGGCTGTATTTATATTAAAAAACTAGCCGACATTGATATTGAAGTTCTTAAAAATATGATTTCATTTTCTTTAGAATACTTAAAAATTTTATATCCTTCAAATTAAATTATAACCATGATACTTACCATACTAATTCTTTTGTGCGCCGTTCTTATTTTTGTTTTACAACATCCCAGATATGGCAAAAAACCGTCAGGAGCAAGATTGGCTTTAATGCAAAAGTCGCCTCAATATAAAAACGGAAAATTCGAAAACATCTCTTTTACACCAGAACTTGCCGAAGGTTACAGCTTCTCTAAAGTTTTCTATAATTTTTTGTTTAAAAAAGTAGACCGTAAAATTCCCACTGATACAATTCCATCCATAAAAACCAATCTAGAGGATCTCCCTATCAATCAGGATGTTTTGGTTTGGTTTGGACACTCCTCCTATTACATTCAGCTTGAAGGAAAACGATTCCTGATTGATCCTGTTTTTAGCGGCAACGCCTCTCCTATTTACAGAACTACAAAAGCATTTAAAGGAACTGATATTTATACCGCCGATGACTTTCCTGAAATTGATTATTTACTGATTACACACGATCATTATGACCATCTGGATTATAAGACAATCATGGAGCTAAAACCAAAAATCAAAAAAATAATTTGTGCACTTGGCGTAGGATCACATTTTGAATTTTGGAATTTTCCAAAAGAAATTATTATCGAAAAAGACTGGCATGAAAAAATCGAGCTCGATCAAAATTTGACGCTTTATACGACTCCATCAAGACACTTTTCGGGCAGAAGTATTAATCGTTGCAATACGCTTTGGACGTCTTTTGTTTTAGCAACCAAAGATTTTAAAATGTATTTGGGCGGCGACAGCGGTTACGACACGCATTATGCTGAAATTGGTAATAAATTCGGGCCTTTTGATATTGCACTTATCGACAACGGACAATATAATCCGGCATGGAAATACATTCATAATTTGCCTGAGGATGTAATAAAAGCCATGAAAGACCTAAAAGCAAAACGCGTGTTTCCGGTACATTCTTCAAAATTTCCATTAGCGCTGCATCCCTGGGATGAACCTTTGATAAAAGTGACTCAATTGAATGCCGCTTCAGAAAACCCGATTCCGTTGATAACTCCAAAAATTGGGGAATTAGTAAAATTGAAAAATGAAAAACAAGAATTTCAACAATGGTGGAAAGGGATTAAGTAATTGTAGATTTTAGAATAGAGAGTATAGATTTTAGAATATAGAGTATAGAATATAGAGTATAGATTTAAAATGCGACTGTAACTGCAAATTGAAACCTGAAACATGAAACCTGAAACAAAAATAAACCTTGCAAAAAACATGAAACAAAAAATAACCTTTTTCGCAATTGCTTTTCTGATCACTTTAAATAGTTTCTCGCAAAATACTTATGTCTTTTTAGGAAGTTACAATCGTGATTTGGCTGCAGAATCTATTCAGGTGTATCAGTTAGATACTGTAAAAGGGAAATTAAGCAAAGTAACATCTGCAAAAAACACTATCAATCCTTCGTATTTGACTTTATCACCAAACGGAAAATATCTATATGCATGCACAGATACAAAAACGCCAAATGCAGGAAGCGTAAGCAGTTTTGAATTTAATCCGGAAAACAAAACATTGACTTTTTTAAACAAACAATCAAGCGGTGGCGAAAATCCTGTTTATCTCTCTGTTCATAAAAATGGTAAATGGCTGGTAAACGGTAATTATACAGAAGGAAGTGTTTCAGTACATCCACTATTAGAAAACGGAAAAATCGATTCGATTGCACAAAATTACCAATATTCTGACGGAAGTATCAATAAAGAAAGACAAACAAAATCTCATGTTCATTCGACTGTGTTTTCGCCTCAAAATGATTATCTATTTCTACCCGATTTAGGCGCTGATAAAATCCGTTGTTATCGTTTTGATGAAAATCAAAAACAGCCTTTGCTCGAAACAAAAGTACCGTTTACTAAAACTGATTTAGAAGCCGGACCCAGACATTTGACTTTTCACCCTAATGAAAAATTGGGTTATTGTATCGAAGAAATGTCCGGATCGATAAGCGTCTACCAATACGAAAACGGAACTTTAAAACAAATTCAGCGTATCAACACACATCCTGAAGTAATAACATCGGGTTTTGAAAGTTCTGATATTCATATTTCACCAGACGGAAAATTTCTATACGCCACAAATCGCGGCAAAGAAAATAATATTGCCATTTTCTCTATTGATGAAAAGGGACTTTTGAAAAACATTGGTTACCAGTCGACTTTAGGAAAACATCCACGAATCTTTGCCATCGATGAAAGTGGAAAGTTTTTAGTCGCTACAAATGTCAATTCAGGAAATGTAGTAGTATTTAAAAGAAATTCAAAAACCGGATTACTTAAGAAAGTGGGAAAAGAAGTTAAAATGGAAAATGTTTCCTGCGTTCAGATTAAGAATATATAATCGCTCACGGATTAACCAGATTAAACCGGTTTGCGTAGTTTTTTTTATTTTATTCTCCTTTTTTGTCATTTCGATCGAAGAAAGAAATCAGTAGTTGATCGACCAAGATTGTCGGCATTTCTTTGCGGAGTTTCATGCGTGATTTGCTTCGCCTGTTCGCTATCGCCAGAACCTCCTTAGCATCGAAATAAACTTTATATATAAAATCATTTTAATCCTATAATTTGTGGCAAAAAAAACAATTCCCCAAAAACTAAAGTCAATTTTTTATTTTAAATTCATGCTCATTCGTAAACTTTAGTAGTAAACGAAAACTTTAAAACTTTAAGAAATGAATAATTCAGAATTCAATTTACAACCCGAAATTTTAGAAGACGAAATAACAAAATTAATTCCATTGCAGGAAAGTGATTTTGACGCACTTTATAAAGTAGCTTCAGATCCTTTAATTTGGGAACAGCATCCAATTAAAGACCGATATAAAATAGAAGTTTTCAGACCTTTTTTTGATGCTGCAATCAACTCAAAAAGTGCCTTTTTGATTGTAGATAAAAAAACAAATGAAATTATAGGCAATACCCGTTATTATGATTACAATCCAGAGAAATCCAGTATTGCAATAGGTTTTACCTTTATTGGTCGAAAATTCTGGGGTGGATTATATAATAAATCAAATAAAAAGCTATTAATAGATTATGCTTTTCAACATGTAGATTCGATACTATTTCATATTGGCGCAGATAATATTCGTTCGCAAAAAGCAGTATCAAAATTAGGCGGTGTAAAAATTGGTGAAATAAGTGCTATCAGTAATATTCCTCTTAATATGCCTCATTTTGAATATGAGTTAAAGGTTGAAGATTATAAATTATAACATTTACTTAAACAAAAAAATAAACAATGAAAAGAATTACCGTTTTCTGCGGTTCCAGTTTTGGTACCGATGAAATTTACAAAGAACAAGCAACTTTACTTGGACAGACTTTGGCTAAACAAAATATCGAATTGGTTTATGGTGGCGCAAATGTTGGTTTGATGGGCGCAATAGCAGATGGAGTTTTGAATGCAGGAGGAAAAGCAATTGGAGTTTTACCTAATTTTTTACGATCGAAAGAAATTGCACATTTAGGTTTAACCGAATTGATTTTAGTAGAAAGCATGCATGAAAGAAAAACCAAAATGAACGACTTATGTGATGGCGTAATTGCACTTCCGGGCGGTTTTGGAACTCTTGAAGAACTTTTTGAAATGCTGACATGGGCACAATTAGGACTTCATAAAAAACCTATTGCAATTTTAAACATCAATGGTTTTTATGATGCATTGATTGAACTAACAAAAGTTATGGTTGAGAAAGGTTTATTGAAAGATGTTAATCAGCAAATGTTATTAGTAAGTGACAACATTGATGATTTATTAGATCAAATGAAAAATTATGTAGCGCCAACTGTTGGAAAATGGATTGACAAGGAAAAAGTATAAGTAAAACGCTCATCCCGAGAAGTTAAACAATTAGAGCCAAAAAATAAAAAATTAGAATTATATTTACATTTACTTCTAAACCTCTATATTTTAGCACTTAACGTCTAACCTATAACTTCTTATTAAAAAATGAAAGCAGAAAACAACCACTTCGCAAAAGCCGAAATGCTAATTAGAAAACCTGTTTCAGAAGTTTTTCAAGCTTTTACAGACCCGGAAATAACACGTAAATTTTGGTTTACAAAAGGTTCCGGAAAATTAGAACAAGATACTACCACCGAATGGATTTGGGAAATGTATGGTTTTTCACTAACGGTTACAACACTAGTTTTGCAGGAAAATCATAAGATTGTGATCGAATGGGGAAATCCTGATGAAACCACATTAGTCGAATGGATATTTAGCCCACTAAACGAGCATGAAACTTTTGTAAGCATTATCAATTCAGGATTAAAAGGAGATGCTGATAAAATAATCGATCAGGTCAGAAACTCAACCGAAGGTTTTACTTTAGTCTTAGCCGGAGCGAAAGCATATCTAGAACACAAAATAGAACTGAATTTAGTTTTGGACCGCTTTCCTAAAGGACTTGCATAAAAAAGTTTTATTTTTTTTTGTTTCAGGTTAGTTACGAAAACTTGAAACTTCAAACCAAAAAAAAAACATGGACATAAAGAAACCAGTAGATATCGACGAATATATTGGCGCATTCCCAAATGATGTTCAGGAGATTTTGGAGGAAATCAGAACAACAATTCAGAAAGCTGCTCCGGATGCCAAAGAAAAAATTAGTTATTCGATGCCGGCTTTTGACCAAAACGGAATCGTTATATACTTTGCAGCTTTCAAAAATCATATTGGTCTGTATGCTTTGCCCAGTGGTCACGAAGCTTTTAAAGAGGATCTCTCAAAATATAAATCAGGAAAAGGTTCCGTACAATTTCCCCTTAATGAACCAATACCATTAGATTTAATAACCAAAATTGTAAAGTTTAGAGTGAAAGAAAATCTTGAAAAAGCAAAAAAGAAATAATTTTAAATGAATTTAACTGAACATTACAATCAGCTTTACACCAAATCTTCCGGAGAAATTTTAAACGGAAATTATAAATTAGATACGCAAATAAATAATATATCCGATTCCAGATTTGGCATCACGTTATTAATCCGTCCAAGCGAAATAATAAAAGCCAATATTCAGCTGTTTTTAGATGAACTAAAGGCAATTGAACCCAATCAATATTATTATCCTGATTCAGATATTCATATCACGGTTATGTCAATTATTTCATGCTACGAAGGTTTTACTTTAGATAAAATAAACATTCGCAAATATGTCGACGTAATTCAACAAAGTTTAGTGCATCTCGATAAAATTAAAATTGAATTTCGAGGTATTACAGCTTCACCTTCTGCGATAATGATTCAAGGTTTCCCTACTGATGAATCGTTGAATAATTTCAGGAATAAACTTCGTGAAGACTTTAAAAATTCAGCTCTGGAACAAAGTATAGATAGTCGATACACAATAGCAACTGCACATACCACAGTTATGCGATTTCAGGAAAAGCTTGAAAACCCGGAAAAATTAATACAAATTGCAGAAAAATTTCGCAATTATGGTTTTGGGGAATTCAAGGTAAAAAATATGGAATTAGTTTATAATGATTGGTACCAGAGAGAAAGCAACACAATTCATTTAGCCGATTTTTATATAGCAAATTAAAAAACTTTGCGCCTTTGTACATTGGTGGCAAAAACTATTTATTAAACTTACCAAAGTGCCATAAAACACCGGACGGATCGTGTAAAAAACATTCGCTTCCCCAATCTAAATGCACTGTAGGTGTTAACTTAACTCCATATTTTTTAGTTAAGTTCAAAGCCAATAAATGATTATAGTAATAATCAACATCTTCAACTTCAAGAAAAATCATAGTATTTTCGTTCCAGCTTTTGTCATAATAATCCTGAAGATAAAAGGCTAAATCTCCAGTCTTAAAAACAGAAAACTTTGAATCTAAAACTCCTTCTTCGAAACCTAAATCCCGATAGAAATTTCTGGAAATTTCGAAATCTTTGGCTCCAATAAAAGGTCTGATTGAAATTGCTTTGTGATTCATCTTATTGTGTTTTATAAATTATATAAATTTAAGAAAACCATTCAATTTTATGATCAAGACGAATAAGAAAATCAGTAAATGACTTTCCGATTTCAATATTATGTTTACTATCCAAATCAATAAAAGGAGAAAGTATTATTTTTACATTATCAGATAGATCTATTTCAATCCCTATAAATTCGCCGCTTCCGTTTGAACCAATCCCAATAGTTCTGGTCAATTCTTCAACTATATTATAGTTTTTATTGGCTTCGATTATTTCTTCTAAACTCCAGAGATTTATAAACTCAACGCCAATAAACTGGTCAATACCAAAGTAATTTTCAAGATAAAAAATATAATCTTTCGGGAGTTTTAAACCTGAATATGATTCAACATCAGCTACTTCAACAGAAGCTTTTATATCCCTTTTTGGAAAATCGCATTTTGACATAATTTCTAGTAGATCATCCATAATCGAAATGCTGTTTTATAAATTGATATCATTATAATAAACCAGAAACCATTTGTTTTTAATGAGTTTGAACTGTCTTTCGACTTCAAAACCACTATCAGGAATCCAAAATCTTTCGATTATCAAAGTATCGCTTTTTACCAAACTATGTTCGTAATTTTGTATTTCATTTTTCTCAGAAACCGGAACATTTATAAACTTCCAATTTTCTTTAGTCCAGTTGTGTCTGTCAAAACCCGAAACCGAGATTCCATCAATAGGAAAGTCTACTCTTGAAATCTGAAAAACAGAATCTGAATGAAATTGAGAATTAAATACATCAAAATTCTCCCCTTTTACAATTGTAGTTTTTTTTGATTCTGATAAAGATTCCTGCTTTTTATGCTGACAGCTTATCAAAATCAAAAATGCAACAATAGATACTACTTTTAGACAATTCATAATCAAAATTACCCCTTCTTCAAAATATTCCCTAATCCTCGACCTATTTGCTCAATGGCTTCAATACCTTTCGTTAATGGAGTTGCAGTAAAATCTTCATACGCATCCATAGAAGTCCCTTTGCGGTCATCATGGGCATAAACCAAAATCAGATTATTTTCATTAAATAATCGCTCAAATTTCTGTGGTAATTTGTCAAAGATCGACTGATAAGAAACAGATCCTTTTCTCGATAAATTAAAGACTATTAAATCTGTCAGTTTTATTTCTTCTGAGATCGATTCAAAATCATCCCAATCCATAATACTTTTAAAACCTAACTTAGCATTTAATTTCAAATTAACAGCAATTTGCTGGATTGCCTGATGTGTTTTATATTCGGCGTAAATCACAATCGGAATACTTAATTCTTGAGATAATCGGCAGATTTTCTGCAATAAAAGATGAAATCCAATTCCTCTTTCAGAAAAAGGCGGACAAATAAATACCAATCTTTTTTCTTCTATAAAAGTCTTTTGAAACCTGCAGATAAATAAACTTTTATCTACATTATTGATAATTGAATCTACGTTTTCTCCAAAAATCTTATCCAGAAAACCCGTTTTTCTTGGCCAGCCTACAATCACAATATCTGACATGATTTCTTTAGAAGTTCTCGCAATTCCACTCGCGGGATTATGGTCGATTCTGGCAATTGTATTTATTTTTACTTCTGAAGCAGATCCCTGAATAACAAATTTATCAACTGCTTTTCTATACTTTAGAATATTCTTTTCGGCCTGATCATTATTTGGCACAATCGTTAACAAAGTGACCGGATTAGCTGATTTTTTATCTTTAATTAAAAGAGCAAAATCTAGTAAAGTAGCCGTCGCAGAAGTTTTGGCTAACGGAATTAAAATATGTTCATCTAAAATTTGATCGCTATGTGCATCTTCATGCGAAACCTCTTCTTCGCAAATTGCTATTTTTTTAGCTGCTTTTTCAGTTGCAAACGAAGCAACAATACAAGTAATTAATATTAAGATAATAGTTCCGTTTAAGATATTCTCGTCCAGAATCTTTGCTTTAAATCCAACCAAAATAACGGCTAACGTTGCGGCAGCATGTGCACTGCTTAATCCAAAAATAAGTTGTCTTTCAGTCTTCGTATATTTAAAAACAATCTGAGTAAAAAATGCCGCAATCCATTTTCCAAAAATAGCTACAACACTCAAAGTTCCCGCCACAATTAATGCTGTGGGTCCGCTAAGAATCACGCTGATATCGACCAACATTCCTACCGAAATCAGGAAAAAAGGAATAAACAATGAATTCCCGATAAACTCTATTCTATTCATCAATGCCGACGAATGCGGAATTAAAGGATTTAATGCCAGACCAGCAACGAACGCTCCAATAATGGGCTCTACTCCTGCTACTTCGGCTAAAAAGGCCGCAAAGAAAACAACAGAAAGTACAAAGATATAATGAGCGTGTTTTTCGCTTTCTAATTTTTTAAAGAACCATTTTGCGATTCTCGGAATAACCAAAAACATAATGGCTGAGAAAATAGCCAATGAAACTGTTAGTTTTATCCAGAAAGCCTGATTCAGGTTTCCCTGACTGCTTCCCATAATAACAGCCAGAATAATCAAAACAGCTGTATCAGTTAATATTGTTCCTCCAACAGTAATTGCAACAGCCTGATTTTTTGCAATACCAAGTTTACTTACAATTGGGTACGCCACCAAAGTGTGTGTTGCAAACATACTGGCGGTTAAAAAACTAGCATTAAAATCGTATTGTAACAAATAATAACAAACTGGAAATCCTATCGTTAACGGAAAAATAAAGGTGAAAAAACCGAATAATAAACTCTTATTTCGGTTGGCTTTAAACTCATTCATATCCAACTCAAGTCCCGCGATAAACATAATATAAAGAAGCCCAATTGTAGAAAACAAATCTACTGCCGAGTTTTTTGCCAGAATATTAAGTCCGTGTGGTCCAATGATTACTCCAGAAATAATAAGCCCTATAATCCCGGGAATATTGATTTTTTTTAATAAAATAGGCGACAAGAGAATAATGAAAAGTATTAACGAGAAAATCAATACTGGATTGCTAAGCGGTAATTCGAATTCTTGTAAAAAATGCTTGAAAAATTCTATCATAATGTAATTTTATCTTCTTTGTGGTATTTCAATTTTTCGCAAAAGATCTGTGCAAATTAAAACAAAACCTCAGAAGTTATTATTTACCGATTTATTTAAAACTAAAAAAATCGGATTCTTTAGTGATTACTTCATTACAAAAATACCTAAAAAAAATGCGAACTTTTCACGAAAACCGCATATTAAGTAATAAAATTTGTTTCGTTGCCAAATTATTAATATTTAATATTTTTTTTAACAAAACTGCAACATTAACAAACGAAAGTAAAAGTTCATTGCATTATTCAATTATCTTTGTCTTAATAAATATTGCACAATGGAAGAATGTATCTCTGTTTTTGATATGCTTAAAATTGGCGTTGGCCCCTCAAGTTCTCATACTTTAGGGCCTTGGAGAGCCGCAGAACGTTTTTTAGAAGAGCTGAAAGACGAATCAATTTTAGACCAGGTTAAACGGGTTAAAGTCGACTTATACGGATCCCTTTCATTAACAGGAAAAGGTCACGCTACTGATTTATCTGTAATGTTAGGTTTAAGCGGGCAAGATCCTGAATATATCCCGGTTGACAATATTGCAGGAATCATTAAAACGATCGAAGATACAAACGAGATTATTCTTGCAAACGAACATAAAATTCCGTTTTATTTTCTTCAGGATATTGTGTTCAATAAAGAGTTTCTTCCTTTTCATGCAAATGGACTAAAATTTACGGCTTACAAAGCCGACGATTCTGAATATGAATCTACTTTCTATTCTATTGGAGGTGGTTTTGTAGTGAAAGAAGAACGTACAAATGCAAAAATCAAGGAGGTCATAAAATGTGCTTTCCCCTTCCCGATTCAAAATGCTGTTGAACTTTTAAATTATACGGTTTCAGAAAACAAATCCATTTCGGAAATTGTTTACGAAAACGAAAAATCAATGCGTCCGGAAGCCGAAATTCACTCTGAATTAATGCGCATCTGGAACACGATGTTAGAATGTATGTATATTGGCTGCCATACCGGAGGAATTCTCCCAGGCGGGTTGAACGTTCGCAGAAGAGCTTTTGATATGCACCAAAATTTAATAGGTTTATCGAATTATTCGAACCCGCAAACTTGGTTGGAAGAAATCAGAAAAACCGAAGTGAAATTTCGCCAAATCTTAAAATGGGTAAGTTGTTTTGCACTTGCTGTAAATGAGGTAAACGCCTCTTTAGGCCGCGTTGTTACTGCACCTACAAACGGAAGTGCTGGTGTAATCCCTGCCGTTTTAATGTATTATCTGGTAATTGAAAATCACGATGCAGGCGAAAAAGAAATCAAACAATTTTTGATGGTTGCCGGAGAAATTGGAAGTATCTTTAAGAAAGGGTCTACCATTTCAGCAGCAATGGGCGGTTGTCAGGCCGAAATTGGTGTTTCATCATCTATGGCTGCGGCGGCACTTTGCGAATTAATGGGCGGATCTCCTGCTCAGGTTTTAATGGCTGCCGAAATCGCTATGGAACATCATTTAGGTTTAACCTGTGACCCAATTGGCGGTTTAGTTCAAATACCGTGCATCGAAAGAAATACAATGGGAGCAATAAAAGCAATTAATGCTGCAGAACTTGCTTTAGAAACAGATTCTAAAAATGCAAAGGTACCTTTGGATAAAGTCATCAATACAATGTGGCAAACGGCAAAAGACATGAACTCTAAATACAAAGAAACCTCTGAAGGCGGATTGGCAATTGCTGTAAATATGGCGGATTGTTAAAATAATAAAGGTTGCCACAGATTAAAGGATTTACACAGATTAAGTAAGTATGAATTAAGCATATTAAAAAAATCATTTTAAATCCTTTAATCTCTGGCAAAAAACTCTTCCAAATTTTACTTCATGAAAAAATATTACTTTCTTATTACAATACTATTTTGTTCCGTTTTAATGCATGCTCAGGAACGTTATTTCCTTAATTCAGATACGCGTTTGTATACTTCTTCGAATGCTTCTGCTGATTTTTTGGGCTATTTTAAATATGGTGCCGAAGTACAATTATTATCAGAAAGCAAAAACGGCTGGTATAAAGTAAAAGCTGATAATTTATCTGAAGGTTATATTCCTGAAAAATATGTCGCTACAAGATTAAACGCCAAAGATGTTAAAGTTAGAGACAATGAAAATCCTATTTTAGAAGGCGGAGATAATTATTACGGCGGAAACCATCTTTTTGTTTTAGTTGCTGGTTTAAAAGCGCGAGCACAACCAGATAAAAATTCAAAAATAAAAGAAATATTAAATACAGGAGATCCTGTCGCTATTAATTACCTTCCTAAAAATCAGGAAGACTGGGTTAATATAAGTGGTAATTTTAATGATGAATACGCAAGGTTTACGCTAAGAAAATTTGTTGGCAAAAGACCTGATTTCAATACTTTAATAAATGACTTTGACAAACTGGATGTTGCGAATATCACAGAGCGCAAAACCATTGGCGAAAGACTTGTAGAATTAGCCTGGAATAGTGATAACACTACTTTAGCTCCTGCATATCAAAGATATTATGAAGTCGTTAAACAATTAAATGATCCGAAACTTCTTGCTGATACAGAATTAAATATGGCTGTTGCCAAAGGAGTAACAAAACATAAAAAGCCAGAAGAAATTCTTGCTTTCGTTAAAAAATCCGAATTTATTTTGAAAGGAGTAAAAACCAAATCATGGTATATAACCCAAAAAGATTTGGTAAACACTTTCGGAAAACCTCCTAAAAAAGCAATTGTAAGCGATGAATGTGGTGTTTATTTAAGTGAAACTTTTTATTACTATCCAGATTTAGAAGCTTCTGTAGATGAACAAAAAAATCAGGCCGAATTAACTAAAGTTTTTATTAACGAAAACAACAAGTTAGTTTTAAATCCAAACGCAATATTAGACAATTCAGTAACTGAAAAAGCATTTGTCGAAAAATACGGTACTTATATTGGTGCTTCTATAAAAGTACCACATTCTTACTCCATACAAATAGAAGACAGCGAATTTAAGATAGAATTTAAAGATGGAAAGTTATTTTCGATCGAAATATTCTTCTATTGCTGATTTCAATCTATAATTATTCAATACTTTTACATCTTCAAAAAAAAACAAAATGTCAGTAGCAAAAAAAGATTATAAAAGAATCACAACAAAGTCATTAATCGAAATGAAAAGCAACGGAGAAAAAATCTCTATGCTAACAGCTTACGATTTTACAATGGCAAAAATTGTTGATACCGCAGGAGTCGATGTGATTTTAGTGGGCGATTCAGCATCAAATGTTATGGCGGGTCATGAAACGACGTTGCCAATTACTTTAGATCAAATGATTTATCACGCTTCATCTGTAGTTCGAGCTGTAGAAAGAGCACTAGTTGTGGTTGATTTACCTTTTGGAAGTTACCAATCTGATCCAAAAGAAGCTTTGCGTTCTGCTATCAGAATCATGAAAGAAAGTGGCGGTCACGCTGTGAAACTTGAAGGAGGAAAAGAAATAAAAGAATCTATCAAAAAAATATTAAACGCAGGAATCCCGGTTATGGGTCACTTGGGTTTAACACCTCAATCAATCTACAAATTTGGAACTTACAGTGTTCGCGCCAAAGAAGATGAAGAAGTAGAAAAATTGATCGCTGACGCAAAATTACTTGAAAAAGTAGGTTGTTTTGCTATCGTTTTAGAAAAAATCCCTGCCCATCTGGCAGAGCAAGTTGCCAAAAGTATTTCGATTCCAGTTATTGGTATTGGTGCCGGAGGTGGCGTTGACGGACAAGTTTTGGTTATTCACGATATGTTAGGAATGAACAATGAATTCAGTCCGCGTTTCTTACGTCGCTACTTAAATTTATACGAAGAAATGACAAAAGCAATTGGTCAATATGCTGCTGATGTTAAATCTAGTGATTTTCCTAATTCCGGTGAACAATATTAGTTTTTTTTTTAGGTACTAAGGTTCAAAGTAACAAAGGCTCAAAGGTTTTAAAATTATAAGTTCAATGCCATTAAGTTAAGCGTTTTTTGAATGCAGACTAATTATTTTTGTGTCAATAACGCTATCAGAATCCGCAATCGTGTCATCTCGACGAAGGAGAGATCAAAACAGAAACTCGACAAAGATTGGCGAATATCTGAACGGAAATACTAGTGTGATCTCTCCTTCGTCGAGATGACAAACTTTGTGTTTAAGCTTGGAGACTTGGAGAGAAAATTATGATACAAAACTTAACTTAACAAAATTGAGCTTTAACTACAACAACATTTGAAATTCATAAAAAAGCTTTAGCCAAAATTTCTCCTTATCTAAAATTCCCAACAAATCTACAATGAAAATAATATCAGATAAAAACAACTTACAAATACTACACGAAGACAACCATATTATTGTGGTTAACAAACGCGTAGGCGACATTGTACAAGGTGATAAAACGGGTGATAAACCTTTATCTGATGTTGTAAAAGAATACATAAAAGACAAATACAATAAACCTGGTGATGTTTTTCTGGGAGTGATTCATCGTTTAGATCGTCCTACAACCGGAATTGTTGTTTTTGCGAGAACAAGTAAAGCACTTACGAGAATGAACGAAATGTTCAGTAATCGTGAAACACAAAAAACCTATTGGGCAGTTGTCAACAATAAACCTCAGGAAACAACTGCCAAATTGGTTCATTATCTTAAAAGAAACGAGAAAAACAATACTTCAAAAGCACATTTAAAAGAAGTTCCAGACAGTAAATTGGCAAGTTTAGACTATACTGTTTTTAAAGAACTTCAGAATTATGTGGCACTGGAAATCAATTTACATACAGGTCGTCATCATCAAATTCGCGCTCAATTGTCAGCAATTGGATCCCCAATAAAAGGAGATTTAAAATATGGTTTTGACCGAAGCAATCCTGACGGTGGAATTCATCTTCATGCAAGAAAACTAGTTTTTATACATCCCGTTTCTAAAGAAAACATTACAATTGTAGCGCCAACTCCGGACGAAACAATCTGGAATGCAATTTGATTTTATGAAACAATTGTTAATTTTTTAATTTTTATCGATTAACTTGCATAGGCAAAAACAAGTGATCATAAAAATGGACTATAAAAACGACATCGGGTACAGAAGAGAAACGCTGAAAAAATTGTTGTACAATATTCAAAAAAGCGAAGACTTAATTGTAAAAGCTTTGTACGATGATTTTAAAAAGCCAGAATTTGAAGCTGTTTTAACAGAAACAAATTATGTCATTTCAGAATTAAAAGATACCATAAAAAACATTAATAAATGGGCAAAACGAAAACGTGTTTTCCCATCCCTTCTTAATTTTCCTTCTACAGATTATATTTTTAAAGAACCATATGGAAACGTATTGGTAATTGCTCCCTGGAATTATCCTTTTCAATTGGCTTTATGTCCTCTAATCTCTGCAGTTGCAGCGGGAAACAGAGTTGTTTTAAAACCATCAGAACTTACACCCCATACATCAGCAATAATTGCGAAAATCATCGAAAAAACATTTCATGTCAATCATGTAGAAGTTATTGAAGGCGGTGTCGAAGTATCAAATAAATTATTAGCCCAACGCTGGGATTATATTTTCTTTACAGGAAGTGTTTCTGTTGGTAAAATTGTAGCAAAAGCCGCTGCAGAAAATTTAACTCCAATCACTTTAGAATTAGGAGGAAAAAATCCTTGTGTTATAGACGAAACCGCCAATTTAAAATTAGCAGCCAAACGTATTGTCTGGGGAAAATTTATTAATGCAGGTCAGACTTGTATTGCGCCGGACTATATTCTGATTCAGAAAAACATGAAAGTTAATTTCATTACTTTTTTAATTGAAGAAATCATAAAGGCTTACGGTAAAAAAATGGATAAATCCCCTGATTTTGCCCGTATCATTAATACCAAAAACTGGTTGCGACTCGCAAGTATGATTGAACCTGAAAAAGTAATTTTTGGAGGAGAAACAGACGCTAATGAACTTTATATTTCACCAACATTAATTGAAGAACCGGCACTCGAAAGTCCTGTAATGAATGAAGAAATATTTGGACCCATTTTACCAATTTTAACTTACGAAACACAAACTGACATTGATACTATAATCAATCGCTATGAGAAACCTCTTGCATTTTATATTTTTAGCGAAAATAAATCGTTCGCCAAAAAATTAATCAAAACATATTCTTTTGGCGGTGGATGCATTAATGATACAGTTATTCATTTTTCTAACAAAAGACTTCCTTTTGGAGGTGTTGGACACAGTGGTATGGGCGCTTATCACGGACAATTGAGCTTTGATGTCTTTTCTCACCACAAAGCTATCGTAAAAAAAGGCAATTGGTTAGATTTACCAATGCGATATGCACCCTATAAAGGCAAATTATCATCTATAAAAAAGGTACTGGATTGGATGTAATAAGTGAAAAACAATTTTGTAATGTTTGCAGATTTTCAGACGGATTTGATTAAAAATATTATATTTACGTCACATATTTATCTTAAAAGACAAAATATAAAAACAATACCACTTAATAAAAAATGAAATCTATCGTTGAACAAATCAAAGACATTAAGAATCACGGTTATCACTTAGATTTTTCAGATGTCTTTAACAGTGCTTTTGAAAACTATAAAAAAATAGCACTTTATGCCGGATTAATATTATTAGTATTTTCAATACTTTTTGGTATTATCGGTTCTATTGTATTAGCAGCAATTTTTGGTGCAGATAAATTAAGCAATCCTGCATTTTTTAATATTCAGCCTATCCATCTCTCCAGTACTCAAGTACTATATTACGTTCTGGGAACAGTTCTTTTTTCAGCATTATTAAGCCCTTTTAGTGCCGGTTTTTTAAGAATGGCATACTGTGCAGATCGCGATCAGCAATTTAATGTTTCAACAATTTTTACATATTATAAAACCAAACATTTTTTACAAATATTTCTGGCAACTGCAATCATATCATTGTTTAGTGCTTCAATTTCTACATTTCTGGAAATTCAGAAACTTAGTAATTTAGGAATTATTATCTCACTGATTATATCTTATTTTACGTTTTTAACAATTCCCCTTATAATATTTGGAAATTTAAAAGCGCTTGATGCAATAAAGTCAAGTTTCATTATTATTTCAAAACAACCACTTGTGCTTTTTGGACTAATGACTACAGTTGTAGCGGGTTTAATTGTGGGTTTTATGGCTTTTTTTATTGGAATTCTTTTTACAGTTCCACTTAGTTATTCAATGACATATGCTATATATCATGCAATTTTTAAAAATGACAAGGAAGATCCAATTGATTCAATTGGTCAATCGGATTTAGAATAAACAGAAAATTTTATATAAAAACAGAACTTAACCTACTCTGATTTAAAATTTTTTAAAAGAAATTTTACTAAACCAAACATACCCCAAATTCAATGGTAGAAAACTATAGTTTTTTCAATTCGTTGATTTCAGGAATTACCTCCCACGGTAATGCCCTAGACTCAATCATTACAAACTGGTATGTTTTCAGCTCAGATATTATTTTTTTTCACAATTCTAAATTTATCATTTTAGGATTAATGTTATTTGGTTTTCTGGGGATATTAGTTTATCAATTCTTTCGGATCAGAGCCAGAATTGGTTATTTTATAGAAAAAAAGCTAGAGGTAGAAACAGGTAACAGAGAATATCAACTCTACATTCTCTTCTTTGGTATTGCGATTATTGTAATCGAAATCATTAATGAAATCTTTAAAATCAGACCTAAAAGCTTATTAATCGTAAATTTATCAATAGGATTTGCAGTCCTGATTATCTATCTTATAACAAATAAAGTAAAATTTTTACGGGATCATATTCAACCCATTTTTATATTCTTTTTCTTTATTTACATAAGTTATGTGGCAAACAACATTATTATTCTTCCAAATGATGTTGTACCAATAATAGTTTTTTTAATTTCATTTTTCTTTTCTTACAGTATTCTAAAACCCATAAAAGTCTATTGGTTTTTCATTATTTTGGTTTTTGTTTTTTTAGTTCTCACAATTGTTTTCGATCTGATTCCTCTAAAATCATCAATCTTATTGATTAATTTCTGTATTCTGATTTTCATACTCAATCAGGTAAAATATGCCGTTTTATTAAACAATCTTGACAATTTCAGATTTACAAATGAGATTGTTCACAAAGGAAACTCATTAACAATTGCCACAAATAAAAAAAATGAAGTCCTGTTTTGCAGCGAGACCATAACATCAATTTTAGGTTATTTACCGGAAGAAGTGACTGGTTTAAAATTCTGGAAATTAACGAAAGAGACTGATTATATTGACAATATTAAAAACTTAAACCACGCAGAAAACAAACTTTATATTCGAAAATTAAAAAGCAAAAATGGCGAATACAAGTACATTCAGTGGAAAGATAAAAAATTCTCCGACGACTTAATTATAAGCATTGGTCAGGACGTTACAGAACAAATTAATGTTCAGGACCAATACAAAAATCTAATTCAGACCGCTACAGATATTATATTTGAGATTGACAATAATGGCTGTTTTACTTTTGTAAATGATTTTGGCTTTTCGATCTTGGGTTATTTTGAAAATGAAATTATCTCACAACACTACTCAAATTTTATTCATGAAAATTATCAAAGAAATGCAGTTGATTTTTATGAAAATCTAGATCCTGATGAAAATAATTTTCCAACAATCGAAATTCCAATTCTAAAGAAAAACGGAAAAACATTATGGATCTCCCAAAAAATAATAACCCGTAAAAATGATTTGGGACAAACAATCGGTTTTGCTGGTATAGCCAGAGATATTACAGATATTAAAAACATAGAAAACGAGAAAAAAAAGCGTCTAAAAAAAATAGAAGCTTACAACAATTCAACAAAAAAATTATCTACTTCAGATTTTAGCAAATATGCTAATTTAAATACTGTTATTGATTACATTATAAAAGAAGCAGCTACGGTAACGAAAACAAATCGCGTAAGTTTCTGGAAATACAATAAAGACCTGATTACGTGCAAGAACCTATTTAGCGTTGATAATCAAAACTTAAGCGACAAAAATATTCTTGACAAACAATCTTATCCAATTTATTTTGAAACTTTAAAAAACAAAGCCATCATTAACGCCCCGGATGTATTTAATAAACTAGAAACATCAGAATTTCAAAAGCTCTACTTTACCAAAAATCAAATTAAATCAATGTTGGATGTTCCAATATTTTTGAGTGGACAATTGGCGGGAGTAGTTTGTTTTGAGAGCACTGAAGAAAAAAGAGATTGGGATAACGAAGACATTACATATGCCCGAACGATTTCAGATATAATTTCTATTGCTATTTCATCTCAAATGCGTCTTGAAGCTGAGCGAAGATTAGAATTTAAAAGTCAATTACTTTATGCGCTTTCACTATGTACTGAAAAGTTTTTATTGAGCAAAACTACTCATGAAATGTTTCAGAAAACTTACGATTTAATAGGCAAAGCTGCTAAAGTCGATCATATGTACTATTATGAAAAAGATTTTACAACCAACACTGTTAGTCAGAAATACAAATGGTCAAGAAAAGGAATTAGGCATCAAACAACTGATCTACAACAACTTACAGAGGATAATTTAAAAGAAATTTATGAAGCTGCTAAAAATAGAAAAATACTAAACAAGCTGACGCGTAAACTTGAGAATACTTTTTTTAAAAAACTATTAATTGATAATGAAATCAAATCGATTTTGATTTTACCTTTATATATAAATGATATTTTTACCGGTTTCATAGCTTTTGATGATTGTACAAAAGAAAGAAAATGGTCTGAAGAAGAAATCTATATCTTTCAGGTTCTTGCCAATAACATTTCATCAGCATTGGAAAGGAATCGAAATGAGGCTAAAATTCTTGAAAGTGAAGAGAAATTTAAATTGATTGCCAATAATATTCCCGGAACTGTTTACCTGTCTAAATTTGACGCTTTTTCGACAAAAATTTTCCTTAACGACGAAATTTTAAATTTAACAGGTTATTCTAAGTCAGAATTTATTGAAAATAATTTATCTTTTCTATCCCTTATTCATCCGGAAGATAAAGATGAAGTAATCAACAATCAAATTGATAATTTACAAAGCGGAATACCTTTGCACAATATATACCGGATTCGAAGAAAAACAGGCGAATATATTTGGGTAGAAGAATTTGGAGATGTCATTAAAAAAGGCTCTGAAATTGAATTTGTAGGCGGGATTTATTTTGATATCACCAACAAGAAAGAAACTGAAGATGCCATAAAAGCCAAGCAACTGGCCGAAGCTGCAAATAAATCCAAATCGGATTTCCTTGCCAATATGTCCCATGAAATCAGAACACCACTAAATGGTATTATCGGCTTTACCCATTTATTAATGAAAACGGACTTAGAAGAAATTCAGGAAAAATACATGACCACTATTAATCAATCAGCACATTCGCTGTTAGAGATTATAAATGATATTCTCGATTTTTCCAAGATCGAAGCCGGAAAACTAGAATTATTTATCGATTTATATGATATTAAAAAAGTATTAGGTCAGGTTTTTGATCTAATTGTGTACGAATCGAATCAAAAAAATCTTAAATTAGAATTAAATGTCGATAACAATGTTCCTAAATATATCTGGACAGATATCGTCAGGATCAAACAAATTTTAATTAATTTACTTTCAAATGCAGTAAAATTCACGAACGAGGGTTCAATAAAACTGAATGTTTCTATTCTTAAAAAGCATACAAATAATTATTGTACTATCCGCTTCTCAGTAATTGATACAGGAATTGGTATTCTAGAAAAAAATCAAAAGAAAATTTTCAAAGCTTTTTCACAAGAAGATAGTTCCACAACAAGAAAATTTGGAGGAACTGGTTTAGGGTTAACAATTTCAAATCAGTTACTAGCCTTAATGGAAAGCAAATTACAATTAGAAAGTAAAATAGACACAGGGAGCAATTTTTATTTTGATTTAAATTTAAAAACAAGCAACCAAAGTATTAACGAAAAATACAATGATGAATTAAAAAAAATCAACCTTGAACATACTACCAAAAACATAACTAAAAGCTATAAAAACATTACATTTTTAATTGTAGAAGACAACAAAGTAAATATGTTATTATTAAAAACTATTATCAAAAACCTCTACAGCACAGCTTATATCTATGAATGTGAAAATGGTTACGAAGCCGTAACTCAATTTGAAAGTATTAATCCCGATCTTGTTTTTATGGATATTCAAATGCCAATTATGAACGGTTACGAAACAACAAAAGCCATTAGAAATATCAATTCAGGAAGAAATATTCCAATAATTGCTGTAACAGCCGGCGCTGAGAAAGACGAGAGAAACAAATGCCTATCAGCAGGAATGGATGATTATATCTCAAAGCCAATTATAAAAGGAACTGTAGAAGAAGCCTTAGTAAAATGGTTAAAATAGTTAAACTAAATCGTTTCATATAACTTGTAATTCCCAAAAAATATATAAATTAGTACAACAAATAATTTACAATAAACTAAAATACAATATAATATGAAGTGGCAAGGCAGAAGACAAAGTGATAATGTTGAAGACCGACGATCAATATCTGGCGGGAAAGTAGTCGTTGGAGGTGGTATTATTGGTATTATTATTTTATTAGTAAATGTTTTTGGCGGAGAAAATGCTCAACTTATCACTCCTGTTTTGGAACAATTGCAAGGCGGTCAACAACAAACTGAAGCCACAGCCACGTTAAGCAAGGAAGATGAAGAAATGGGTAATTTTGTCAGAGTAATTCTCGCAGACAATGAAGACATTTGGAGTAAAATATTTGCTGAACACGGAATGAAGTACAAAAATCCAAAATTAGTACTCTTTAGAGGTTCTGTAAACACGGCTTGCGGCGGAGCATCATCTGCATCCGGACCATTTTATTGTCCGGCAGATCAAAAAGTATATATGGATTTAGGGTTCTTTGAAGAACTGAAGACTAAATTCGGTGCCAAGGGTGGCGACTTTGCCATTGCCTATGTTATAGCACATGAAATTGGACATCACATACAAACCTTAATTGGAACTTCAGCAAAAATGCATCAGGCACAAGAAGGTAAAAGTCAAGCCCAAGCTAACAAACTCTCTGTTGCCTTAGAATTACAAGCTGATTTTTATGCAGGAGTCTGGACACACTACAATCAGGAAAATTTAGATACCGGAGATATCGAAGAAGCGTTAAGCGCCGCTAATGCAGTTGGTGACGATGCTATTCAAAGCAAAATGTCTGGACAAGTTATTCCCGATTCCTTCACGCACGGTACATCTGAACAAAGAATGTACTGGTTCAAAAAAGGTTTTAAAACCGGCGATATCAACCAGGGAAATACTTTTGAAGAAATAAGATAATTATAATTCATAGACCAAACTATTATAACCAAATGAGCATGATTTAAACATCATGCTTTTTTTTGTTTTTATAATACACTTAACAAATAAGTTTTGATAATATCATTCCTTTTTGCAACCCAGAGATAAACAAAATTCATTTCACCCTTTTAAATTTATTTTGGAAGTTTGGGTTTACCGCAAAAGGATATCGCTGCCATCCCTAACGCAATCTAAAATAAAGAGAAGTGTCATTATTAAAATGAAATCCCAATGTATTTCCCATTGAACCTTTACAAACTTTACAAGAACATTAAATCAATAGTTTTTTTGTGCTTCTCTTTTAAAAAAGCAAATTAGAAACTATTTAAGAAAAAATGCATAAGAAGCAAGGAAAGCAAAAAGAAAAACAACTTTCCACAATTGCATTTGGTAACAAAATATTATCCGGTCCAGCTTTGCAAACTTAACGAATGCTTCAGCGGAATTTTTGTGTTGATCCTAAGAATCCTTAAAAGATGTTTCGTCTGTATCCCAAAGGCTTACTTCTTTATAACAAAGTGAGGAGTCATTTAGAGGTAAAAAGTAATAGGTGTTTTTTGTGTATAAATTGTATGTTTTATTTGCAACTAAGACATTATCAGTTGTCCTGATTGTCAAACTAAATATTTCTAAGATATCAGAAGTCTTTCCTTTTACTTTTGGAGATGCAGTTATTTTAAACTCATTAGCACTAGTTGTTGTATCATCGTTTTTTATCCAATTTACTTCAGACCTTGCAAATGCTTCAGCAGAATCTTTTAATGCTAAAGTAAAAGCATTTAGAAGTCAATTTAGAGGAGTGCGTAAAGTAGATTTCGGATGAAGCGCAAAGCTTGGGGAGGAAATGTCAAAATAAAATAAGAACTTTGTAATCTAAGAATTTTATATGACCCCTATAGAACTTTTGAAGTTTATGCTTCCTG
Organism: Flavobacterium azizsancarii; assembly: GCF_027980145.1. Lineage (GTDB taxonomy): Bacteria > Bacteroidota > Bacteroidia > Flavobacteriales > Flavobacteriaceae > Flavobacterium > Flavobacterium azizsancarii. Next base: position 30,173 of record NZ_JAMZNK010000058.1, read on the forward strand.
ATTT
>NZ_JAMZNK010000059.1 GCF_027980145.1 Flavobacterium azizsancarii
ATTGCAAATGTTCTTCTCATGAAAACTACTGCCCTAGCCCCGATAGTAGTGAAAATCCTTTTGTGTCGGGGTTCGGCACAAAAGATTGGAACGGATAGCGGGAAATAGCTCCTGATCTTTATTAAACCCAAATTCTAAAAAACTCAAATTCTAAAAAAACTATCAGGATCTCTCAGCCGGACAAAAACCACTCTTATATATAGGTAGTAAAAACAAACCCTACGTGTTTTGAAAACCTGCCGGATTGGGCGATGGAAATCTTACCTTATATAATACCCAAATATACCTTTGTATTACTAATCAAAACTAACATATATATTATCGCATAAACATGTATATATATATTGTATGTGTTTTTGTAATGCTTTATATTTGCATTCACAAAATTATAAACAATGATTAAGATTACTTTACCCGACGGGTCAATTAGAGAGTTTGCTTCTGGCATAACTCCGATGGAGGTTGCTAAGAGCATTAGTGAAGGATTTGCAAGAAACGTGATTTCGGCATCTTTTAATGGTACAACAATAGAAACCGAAACTCCATTGACGACCGACGGTAGTCTTATTTTATATACATGGAATGATGCGGAAGGAAAAAAAGCTTTCTGGCACTCGACTTCGCACGTAATGGCGCAAGCGCTTGAGGAATTGTTTCCTGGAATCAAATTGACTCTTGGGCCTGCAATCTCAAACGGTTTCTATTATGATGTAGATTTTGAAGACCAGAAAATCACTGATGCTGATTTCAAAAAGATTGAAGATCGCGTTCTTGAGATTTCAAGAGGGAAACACGAATTTAAAATGCACCCTGTTAGTAAAGCAGATGCACTAGAACTATATAAGGACAACGTTTACAAGACTGAGTTGATTTCTAACCTTGAAGACGGAACTATTACGTTTTGTGATCACGCTACTTTTACTGATTTATGTAGAGGTGGACATATCCCGAATACCGGAATCATCAAGGCTTTTAAAATTATGAGTGTTGCCGGCGCTTATTGGAGAGGTGATGAAAAGAACAAACAGTTGACTCGTGTTTACGGAACTTCGTTCCCTAAACAAAAAGATTTAACTGAATATCTTGAACTTCTTGAGGAAGCTAAACGTCGTGATCACCGTAAATTAGGTAAAGAACTTGAATTATTTGCTTTTTCTCAAAAAGTTGGTGCTGGTTTACCTTTGTGGCTACCAAAAGGCGCTGCACTTAGAGATCGTTTGGAGCAATTTTTAAAGAAAGCACAAAAGAAAGCCGGATACGAACAAGTAGTTACTCCACATATTGGACAGAAAGAGCTTTATGTTACTTCTGGTCATTATGCAAAATATGGTGCCGATAGTTTTCAACCTATTCACACTCCTGCTGAAGGGGAAGAGTTTTTATTGAAACCTATGAACTGCCCTCATCACTGTGAAATCTATAATGTAAGACCTTGGTCTTATAAAGATTTACCTAAGCGTTATGCTGAATTTGGTACTGTTTACAGATATGAGCAATCTGGCGAATTGCATGGTTTAACTCGTGTTAGAGGATTTACCCAGGATGATGCACACATTTTTTGTACTCCTGAACAATTGGATGAAGAGTTTAAAAAAGTAATTGACCTGGTTCTTTATGTATTTGGTTCTTTAGGCTTTGAAAACTTTACTGCTCAAATTTCATTAAGAGATAAGGAAAACAGGGACAAATATATTGGTTCTGACGAGAACTGGGAGAAGGCAGAGAATGCAATTATTAATGCTGCAGCCGATAAAGGACTGAATACTGTTGTTGAATATGGCGAAGCTGCTTTTTACGGCCCTAAACTTGACTTTATGGTTAAGGATGCTTTAGGCAGACAATGGCAATTAGGGACTATTCAGGTGGATTATAATCTTCCTGAGCGTTTTGAATTGACTTATAAAGGTGCTGATAATGAATTACATCGCCCTGTTATGATTCACAGAGCTCCTTTTGGATCGATGGAACGTTTTATAGCAATTTTACTAGAACACACAGCAGGAAATTTCCCACTTTGGCTAATGCCGGAACAGGCTATAATCTTGTCTTTGAGCGAGAAATACGAAATATATGCTAAAAAAGTTTTAGATTTGCTAGAAAATCACGAAATTCGCGCCCTAATTGACAACCGAAGCGAGACTATTGGTAAGAAAATTAGAGATGCTGAAATGCAAAAAATACCGTTTATGCTTATTGTAGGTGAGGAAGAGGAGAAAAACGGAACTATTTCGATCCGTCGTCACGGTCAAGAAGGAAAAGGGAATATTACAGTTACAATTGATGAATTTGTCGCTATTGTAAACGAAGAAATAAAAAAGACATTAAAAGTTTTTACAGTTTAACTTAAATTATAAAGTCATAGCAATAAGAAGCAACAGAGGTTATCAACCTCGAGTAGAAAAAAAAGATGCACACAGAATAAATAACCTTATTCGTGGTGTACAAGAAGTAAGACTAGTAGGCGAGAACATCGAACCAGGTGTATTTAAGCTTGCAGAGGCTTTACGTTTAGCGGATCAATTCGAATTGGATTTGGTTGAAATTTCGCCAAATGCTGAGCCGCCGGTTTGTAAAATCATGGATTACAAGAAATTTGTTTACGAACAAAAGAAACGTGATAAGGTATTAAAAGCAAAGTCGACACAAGTTGTAGTAAAAGAGATTCGATTTGGTCCTCAAACAGATGAACACGATTACGAATTTAAAAGAAAGAATGCTGAGAAGTTCCTAAAAGAAGGTGCTAAATTAAAAGCTTTCGTTTTCTTTAAAGGTCGTTCTATCATCTATAAAGATCAGGGACAAATTTTATTACTGCGTTTGGCTACAGATTTAGAAGAGTACGGTAAAGTGGAAGCTATGCCAGTTTTGGAAGGAAAGAGAATGATTATGTTCATTGCTCCGAAGAAAAAGAAATAATTATTTGCCATAAGCAATAAGTTCTAAGATTTAAGCAAATTGTTATTGTAAACTTTTGCCTAAAGCCTAAAGCTTAAAGCCTAAAGCTTTTGAAAATATAAGTAAGTAAGAATAAATTAAAACACTAGGAAAAATGCCTAAAATGAAAACAAAATCTAGCGCCAAGAAACGTTTCAAAGTTACTGGTTCTGGAAAGATTAAAAGAAAGCATGCTTTTAAAAGTCACATCTTGACTAAAAAATCTAAAAAACGTAAATTAGCTTTGACACATTCAGCGCTAGTTCACAAAACAGATATGAAAAGCATCAAACAACAGTTAAGAATTATCTAATATAAGTTTAAAGTTGTAAAGTCTTAAAGTTGCAAAGTTCAAACTTTTGACATTTGACTTTTAAACCTTTGACTAAAGATTTTCTTTAGGTTAAAAATTATTTATATAACCTTGGAGTATGGCTTTTAAGTTCCTTTGATTTAATTCAGGACGCCTGCTACAAAAACACATTAAAATTATGCCAAGAGCAGTAAATTCAGTTGCAAAAAGAGCAAGAAGAAAAAAAATAATGAAGCAAGCCAAAGGTTTCTTTGGTAGACGTAAAAACGTTTGGACAGTTGCTAAGAATGCAGTAGAGAAAGCAATGTGCTACGCTTACCGCGATAGAAAACAAAACAAAAGAAATTTCCGTGCTTTATGGATTCAACGTATCAACGCTGGAGCTAGATTAGAAGGAATTTCTTATTCTCAATTCATGGGGAAAGTAAAAGCTAACGGAATCGAATTGAACCGTAAAGTTCTTGCAGATTTAGCAATGAATCACCCTGAAGCTTTCAAAGCAATACTTAACAAAGTAAAATAAACGTTTTATAAACTCAATTTAGATTACTTACTTATCATAGAAAAGCCATTCGTTAACACGAATGGCTTTTTGCATATACAGTATTTTTTCATATTAAGTTAATGATATAAAAAGATAAACTAACTCTAAATTTTAAAAACGATTTTAAAAAGTACATTTGCATATAATCTAAATCATAAACATGCATAAAGCACTTTTGCAACATATTGAAAAATTTATAACATTAGAACCTTCTGAAGCTGATATTTTAGAATCTTGTTTGAACGTCACTACCATTAAAAGAAAAGAACTCGTATTACAGGAAGGTCAAGTTTGTGATACATTGCACTTTATTATAAAAGGTTGTATGCGACAATACATTATAAATTCGAAAGGAACTGAGCAAACTCTTCAATTTGGAATCGAAAATTGGTGGATTACAGATTATTTAAGTTATCATAATACGATTCCTTCCCATTTCTACATACAAGCTGTCGAGAAGTCGGAGGTAATTGCCTTAGACAAAGCGACACTAGAAGCCATTCTTATTCAGATTCCAAAACTGGAACGTTACTTTAGAATTGTTGCTCAAAAATCATTTGGCGCTGCTCAAATGCGTATTAAGTTTTTGTTTACGATGTCAGCAGAAGAAAGATATCATCACTTTAACAATCTGAACCCGGAATTTGTACAACGTGTCCCGCAATATATGCTTGCCTCCTATCTCGATTTTTCTGCTGAATTCATGAGTAAAATACGTGCCGGAAAGGTATAACTGTATTTCTTGAAGTAGTTCAAGTTTTTTTAAGCAGATATGCCTCAACTTTGTATCAACATTAAAAAACAAGTAAAATGAAACCAAGAATCGTTATCCCAACAGTTGCTCCGGAAGCCTATGAAGCTTTAATTAATTTAGAAAAATATAGTGAAACTACTTCTTTAACTTCTACTCATAAGGAGTTAATAAAAATTCGTGCGTCACAAATAAATGGTTGTGCTTTTTGTATTAATATGCACACGGCAGATGCCAGAAAATATGGTGAAACCGAAAAACGTATTTATTTATTAAATGCATGGCGTGAAGCTGACGTTTATACTGAAGAAGAAAAAGCAATTCTAGCATTGACCGAAGAAATTACTATGATTAGCAATCATGTTTCTGATGAAGTATATCAAAATGCAGCCCGCTTATTTGAAGACAAATATTTAGCTGAGATCATTCTGGTTATTATCACTATTAATTCATGGAACAGATTAGCAATAGCAACAGGACTAAGAGCTGTGTAATTTTAAGAATTCAGGTTTTACACTAATATACAGGCGTTACTTACAAATACTAACACACCGCCTGTATATAATTGTAAATCAGGACAAACAATATTTTTAAAATTAAACAAAATACCGTATTTATACTCTTTTTTAAGAACTTAAATTCTTTACTTTTGGCGCATGAAACCACATATAATGCGTCTCTTTATATATCTATTTCTTGCTTTTTTTGCCTTTGTTTCCTGCCAGCAAAAAAGTAAAAATATCACAACCAAAAAAAGCACAAAACCTGAAGTTGAAAAATTAATTGGTATCGCAGATCGTTTTTATGATACTAAAAAATTTGATAGCGCATTCTACTACTACAATAAAGTGAAATTTATTTGCAACCCTAAAACGGATGTAGAAAATTACGTCAGATCTTTAAATAGAATGGCGGATATTCAACAATCTCAGTGGGATTATACTGGGAGTGAATCTACGGTTATTGAGGCTTTAAAATATCTGCAATATACGAAGAGTCATGACCTCGCATGGAATACTTATATTACTTTAAGCATTAATTACTTAAACACCTATGATTATAAAAAGGCAATACTATACAATCAAAAGGCATTAGGATTAAAAATAAAACCATGGCAAAAGTTAGCAGCCCAAAATAATATTGCAGTTATATTAATGGAAGAGGAGAAATACTATGAGTCTCTTGACATTTTTCTTTCTCTAATTAAAAAAAAAGAAGTAACAAACGACGATCGGTTTTATGCCAAAGTAATGGATAATATAGGATTTTGTTACTTTAAAATAAATAATTTAAAGGAGGCTATTGATTCTTTTAACCAAAGTCTTGAAATAAGACAAAAGGGAAAATGGTCCTTTGATCTAGGGAAAAGCTATCTTCATTTTGCAAAATACTACGAAAAAATTAATCCTGCATTAGCCAAAAGATACATGTTAATAAGCTATGAGCAATTTAGTATTATAAATAATGCTGATGAAAGACTCTCTGCTTTAAAACTAATTATCAAAAATAGTTCTGGTGAAGAATTAAAAAAACATTCGATTATTTATGTCAATCTAGTTGACAGTATTTTTGAAGCAAAACAAAAAGCTAAAAACCAATTTGCCAAAATTAAGTACGATTCTAAAAAAGAAAAAAATGAAAATCTCATACTTAAAACCTATAAGGCAGAAAATGAACTACAACTGGAAAAACAAAAAAATAGAAATATAGTTTCTTATGTTGTTATTGCTTTAAGTTTAAGTTTACTCACAATTCTCTATTTCTATTTAACTCTGAGGGGAAATAGAGAAAAAATTGAAGCTACTTATAACAGCGAAACTCGCTTTGCAAAAAAGCTACATGATGAACTTGCGAACGATATCTATCATACTATGGCTTTTGCCGAAAACAAGAATTTAGCTCTAGCCGAAAACAAAGCAAAATTACTAAATAATTTAGATGCTATTTACTCCAGAACATCTGATATGTCGAAAGAAAATTGCGCTATTATTTTTGATAAAAATTATATTTTGGTATTAAGGGAAATGATTGCCGGGTTTGGTACACCAAAAATTAGTGTTATTATAAATAAATTGGGCTCTATAAACTGGCATGATATTGAAAAAAATACTAAAACAACGATCTACAGGGTTTTACAGGAATTACTTGTCAATATGAAAAAACATAGTAATGCTTCAATAGTCGAAATTAATTTTAAAATTTCGGATGAAAGCATTATTATCAATTATACGGATAACGGGAAAGGTGTTGATCTTAATAGTATAACTTTCAAAAATGGACTTCATAATGTTGAAAATCGGATTTTGAATATTCACGGAGAAATTAATATTGATTCTGCTCCTCATAAAGGTTTCAAAGTTTTTTTTAAATTTCCTTTACAATAATGGGAAAGTTAACTTATCTACTAAAAAATAGAGGCTTTTTAAAATATCCTGTAGCAATACTGTTACTGGGAGCAATCTTTTTTTTACTTAACTATTACAAAAAAGAAACTCATTCGATCTCAAGTAAAAAAGATAATTCTGTTGAGATAAAAAAACTTACAGATATGGCGGATCTTTTTTATGACTCTAATAAAATAGACAGTGCCTATTTCTATTTTAATAAAGTCAAAAACATTTGCGATCCTCATACAAATACTATCGATTATGTATATGCACTATCCTGTCTTTCTGAACTGCAAATGAGCAAAGGGAATTATATCGCCAGTGAAGCAAATGCTACTGCGGCATTACCTTGTTTAAAACATATTAAAAACCCAAGGTATTCCTGGATTGTATACAATCAATTGGGGATAAACTATACTAATAGCTACAACTATAATAATGCAATAGTCTATTTTAAGAAAGCGATTTCCTTAAAATCAAGTGCCTGGAGAAAATATATTGCTTTAAATAATCTGGCAGCGGTTTATATGAATCAGGAAAAATATAGGGAAGCCAAAAAAATCCTTTTAATATTATCAACTCAAAAACGGGTTTCTAAGCATGAAGAAATTGATTATGACAATTATTCTTATGTAATTGATAATTTAGGGTTCTGCTATTACAAACTAGGTGATTCTAAAACTGCCTCTAAGCTACTTTATGAAGCTCTAAATATAAGACTAAGACACAAAACACCGGAATCATTAATTTTGAGCTTTAAGCATTTTGCTGTATTTTTTGAAAAAACGAATCCTAAATTAGCAAAACATTACGCTAAAAAAACATATAGAGAGGCTATAAAAACAAAAAATGTATCTGACTTAACTAATGCTTTGTCCTTAGCAATTAAAAATAGCGAGGGAAATGAATTAAAAAAATATTCCTTAAATTATATCAAAATAATTGATAGCATTACTGCTGCAAGACAACAAGCAAGGAATCAATTTTCTAATATTAAATATACTTCCCAAAAAGATAAAACTGAAAATCTTCAGCTTAAAAAACAAAAAGTAGAAAATGAATTGCAGTTAGAAAGACAGAAAAACAGAAATATCGTTTCTTATATCATTATCTTGTTTACTTCTATACTAAGTTTATTTCTTTATTTTCATTTGATTACTAAAGGAAAAAAAGAAAAGAATCATGCAATTCTGGAAAGTGAAATGCGTATTTCTAAAAAATTACACGATGAACTTGCTAATGATGTCTATACTACATTGAATTTTGCAAAAAGCACAGATCTTAAACTGGGCGAAAACAAAGAACACTTGCTAAATAATCTTGAAAATATTTATTCGAGAACCAGAAACATCTCTAAAGAAAACAGTCCTATTATTACTGATCATAATTATAACATCGCATTAAAGGAAATGATATCGGGTTACAAAACATCTGATGTAAATATAATACTGAATGGATTTGATTTGATTTTCTGGAGCGAAATCGAAAAAAATAAAAAAATAATTCTTTATCGAATTATACAGGAGCTGTTTTCGAACATGAAAAAACACAGTAAAGCGACATTGGTCAGTATTTCTTTTAAAATGATCAACAAAAATTTGACTGTAATTTATAATGACAACGGGCTTGGAACTCAAAATGAAGTACTAAATTTAAAAAATGGACTACAAAATGTGGAAAGCCGTATTAAAACTATAAATGGAAATATTATTTTTGACAATAATTCAGAAAAAGGCTTTAGATTAAGCTTCTCATTTCCTTTATAAACACAATCGTATGTTCAAAAAAGTATTAGTTGCCGAAGATTTAGATAGTATAAGTATAGCAGTTATTCAAGTACTTGAAGACTTAAATATTCCTACAATTGATCACGTTAAATATTGTGACGATGGTTTATTAAAAATCAAAAGAGCTTTGATTGAAAAGGAACCTTATGATTTACTGATAAGTGACTTATCGTTTAAATCTGATCATCGTACTATAAATCTTTCTAACGGCGAAGAACTTATTGAAGCGGCTAACGCTGTTCAGCCCAAATTAAAAAAAATTGTATTCTCGATAGAAGACAAATCTTATCGCATAAAATCTCTTTTTTACGATTTAGGGATTAATGCATATGTATCTAAAGGAAGAAACAGCATTTCTGAATTGAAAAAAGCTATTGAGGGAACTTTTAGAAATGAAGAGAAAATACTTTCTTCTGATCTGTCTTTTAGTTTTAATGACAAGGCTTTAATTGAGATCGAATCTTACGACATTTCAATCTTAAAACTTTTGGCTCAGGGATATATATTAGAGAATATATCAAGTGAATTTAAGGCTTCATCTATAACTCCTAACGGAACGAGCAGTATTGAAAAACGAATCAATAAATTAAAAATATATTTTAAGGCTAACAATAATGTGCATCTTATTGCTATTGCCAAAGATTTTGGATTGGTGTAAATTTTATAGTGCTTTTACGGATTCCCGTAAGGAAATGATTTATAATACATTTAATTTTGTTTAGAATTTATTAACCACCTAATGAAACCTAAACCTAAAATTAGTTTTGGTAGAAGCTTAAAACAAGTTTATAACTTAAAAATTAATACTACTAAAAATAAAATTATAATGAAAACGATGTTACTTTGTCTTTTCCTATCATTAAGTTTTGCTTTCGTTTCGGAAAAAACAGGATGGCTGGAGGTAGATTGGAAAATCATATTTATACCTGCTTTGCTTGTTTTGCAGATAATAATTATTGGAACTGCTCTAAAAAACCGATATAAGAAGCATTAAATCGATTGCTTCTTAAAAAAAACTAACAGGCAGGCCGTTTTTATTTAAAATGTGCTGAAGTAAGAAGAAACAATTATTATAAAATTTTGAAATGCTTATATTTGAATTTTTAAATACTGCATGAAATATATTTTAAGTTTTGTTCTCTTACTTTTTACTTGCCTTACCTTTTCGCAAACTAAAATCCTCTCCTGGAATTTAGAGAACTTTGGAAAATCAAAATCTGAATCTGAATTAAATTTTATTGTCAATACAATTGCATCATATGATATTATAGCAATTCAGGAAGTTGTTGCCGGATATGGAGGCGCTCAGGCTGTCGCAAAACTCGCAATGATACTGAATGAAAAAGGTTCAAAATGGGATTATGCAATTAGTGATCCTACAAGTGGTACCAGCTATAAAACTGAACGTTATGCTTTTTTATGGAAAACTAGCAAGGTAAAACTAAAAGGGAATACCTGGCTGGAAAAAAAATATCATCTGGAAATTGATCGTGAACCTTTTTTTGCAACTTTCGAGATTGAAAAAAAGACAGTAACACTGGTTAATTATCATGCTATAACAAAAAGTAAGCAACCGGAAACAGAAATTAAATACTTTAAATTTCTACCGCTCCAATATCCCAATTTGAATCTTGTTTTTACAGGTGATTTTAATTGCCCGCAATCACACACTGTTTTTAATCCGTTGAAAAAGATGGGTTACTCTCCTATTTTACAAAAACAAAAAACGACATTAAAACAGAAATGCATCAATGAAACTTGTTTAGCATCTGAGTTTGATAATATGTTCTATAAAACAGATTCTGTGATTTATATTAATTCAGGTATAATTCCGTTTTATACAAAATTTAATTCTTTGAAAGAAGCCCGAAGAATTTCTGATCACATTCCTATTTGGTTTGAATTTTCTTTGAAGTAATTACGTTTTAAGCTTTTTCTTTTTTGCTGCCGGAAACAAAACATTATTCAAAATCAAACGATATCCGGGAGAATTGGGATGTAAATCTAAAACTGTTGGAGGATCTCCTACCTGATGCTGAAAATCTTCAGGGTCGTGTCCTCCAAAAAAGGTAAACATACCTTTTCCTTTTTCACCATGAATGTATCTTGATTCACCGTTAAGTTCACAAGTCCCCATTATTAATACATTAGATTTTATTAATGCTGTATCAAAGGATGTTGTCTGTCCCATAAAACCTTTTACTAATTGCGTATGGTTTTGACACAACATACTTGGAATTGGGTCCCATTTTGCAGAAAATTCCATTAATGTAAAATAGTCTTTTTCCATAGGAATTCTACGTTTCGAGGTCATATCTATATCCGAAAATTCATAAACTTCTGGTTTTCTTTCTAATACAAAATCTTTAAACGCAAACGAGTTTGCGTAATTTAATTTTGACTGGTAATTCGATTCGCTTGCATCTCCATCAAACATTGCTTCACAGATATCAACACCATCTGCTGCAAGTGCAATATCAAAACTATCAGTTGCAGAACACATAGCAAACATAAAACCACCACCAATGACAAAATCTCTAATTTTTTTTGCGACTGCGCCTTTTTCCTGTGATACTTTGCTATATCCTAATTTTGCAGCCAGAGCTTCGGCATCCTTTTTTTGTTCGATATACCACGGTGTATTTTTATATGCGGCATAAAATTTCCCGTATTGTCCGGTAAAGTCTTCATGATGCAGGTGTAACCAATCGTAAAGCAGCAATTGATCGCTTAAAACTTCTTCATCATAAATTGGCGTAAAAGGAATTTCCGCATACGTCAAAACCAATGTTACGGCATCATCCCAGGGTTGTTTTCCTTTTGGAGTATAAACTGCAATTTTAGGTGCTTTCTCTAAAATAACGGATTCCATATTTTGTGACGGACTTGAAATATCATTTAAAATAGAAGCTTCTTCACTATCTGAGAGTACTTCAAAACTTACACCTCTAATTTTACATTCTTTGCGAATTTCATCTGCATCCGGAAGTAAAAATGAACCTCCACGATAATTAAGCAACCAACTTGCCTTATAATCTTTACTTAAGCACCAATAGGTTATTCCGTATGCTTTTAGGTGATTTTGTTGTGTCGTTTCGTCCATCGGAATTAAGATAAACGATGCTTTTGCAGTTAATGAAAGTAGAAATATGAAAATACAAGCTAAACTCTTATTCATTATAAAATTATTTTAGTAAAGATATAAAGGAAGCATTAAAAAACACAATAGATATAGGTGTTTTATAAATCAATAAATGTTAAATAAGCCTTTACACAGAATTGAATTTTATTTCTTCACTTCTGAAAATCAGGTAAAAACACCTATTTGCCAAAGATATTTTATTACTACATTTGCTATCCCAGATCATCAAACTAATCAATGACAAACCAAAACCATGAAGTTTAATGATAGTAATAATCAACCAAAGGGATTTAATGTGATGCAAAAAATAGGCTTATGCTTACTTGTACTAAGTATTATTTTGTATTATGTATTGTCAATTCAATTTTTAACAAGCTAAAATTAAATTGTTAAGACAGCAATTTCATTTTGAATTGCGTACACAACTAATCCCGCAATATTTCTGGATTCTGTTTTTAGCAGTAAATTGTTACGATGTCCTTCTACAGTTCTCGGACTTAAATAAAGGTGTTCAGCAATTTCTGTAGTCGTTTTTTGCTGACAAATAAGTTGAAGGATCTCTATTTCGCGGGGCGAAAGAAAACTTGTTTCTAAATTTCCTTTTGAATTTTTAGTGGAGACGATAGTTTCCTGAATTGTTTTTAAAACATTTTCATTATAATAAAATCCTTTTTTTGCTACCTGATTGATTGTATGGATCAAATCTTTTGGAGTTGTATTTTTTATTAAATATGCAACTGCTCCAACCTGAATCATATTTGCAATAAATGATTTTGAATCATAACTTGTTAAAGCTATTATTTTAATTTCAGGATATGATTTTCTGATGATTTTTGTAGCTTCGACACCATTTAAGACTGGCATTTTCAAATCCATCACAATAATATCCGGTTTGAATAAACTATCTTCTAAACTAGCAAGAAGTTCTTCTCCGTTGGATGCTTCAAAAATAATATCGATATTATCTTCTCTTTGCAATAAGAAGGCAATTCCTTTGCGGAATAAAACTTCGTCATCGACTAAAGCAATTTTAATAGCGGCACTCATTTTATTTGATTTTGGTCGTTTGGTTTGCCGAAATTACAAAATATGAAACGAAAACGACCTAAGAATACCAAGATATTGGCTAAAAATCATGTTTGTTTCTTGAATTTTAGCTTAAAAAGTAAAAACTACGGCAAAACCACTTCCTATTTCAGCGGTAAAATTAATGGTTCCGTTTAAAAAAGAAATTCGGCTATCAATGTTCTTCATTCCTAGTCCTTTTTGATTATCAGCTTTTTTACTATCAAAGCCAACTCCGTTATCTTCATAATTACAGGTATTAATTCCATTTACATTTTTAAAAGCTATCCAAATTTGAGTTGCTTTTCCGTGACGTAATGAATTGTTCATTAATTCCTGCAAAATTCTAAACACATGCAAATGGCGATCAATGTCTTTATCATCTAAATCCAGCTCATTAGTATAATTTACATTTACAGATTTACTACTTTCAAATTCTTCACATAACTCTTCTATACCTGCATTAAGCCCAAATTTCTCAAAAACCGGCGGCAATAAATTATGGGCAATTTTTCTGGAATTCTCCAATGCTTTTGCTGTCAGGTTGATAATATTTTCTGTAATCTCCTTTGTTTCGGCTTCAGTTAGATTTGGTGCAGAAAGCAAATGTGCATTCAATGAAACAATATTAAGTTTAGAGCTAATATCATCATGCAGGTCCTGGGCAATTCGTTTTCGCTCATCTTCCTGAGTTATAATAACAGCATGCAATTGTTCTTTGTTCAGATAAATTTCTAAATCTCTTTTTTCTAATTCTTTCTGAATGATTTTTTTTCTTGAAAAATAAAAGAACACTACCAAAAAAACTGCAACAACCATTAGAAAACAAGAGGTGTACAAAATAATTGTAACTATTTCTTTCTCGTAACCAAGATTTTCTCTCATACCTTAACCCCCTTTTTGGAAAAACTTTTTACCCATTCAAATAAAATAAAAAAGTGATAAACAATAAATAAAAAAGCATTTAATCTCCAGCTAAGATATTTAAAATCGTCACTTAATCCGATGGTTAGATTACCAAGTAAGAATAAAACCGTTCCTCCAAACATATAACCAATAACCCCTATTGTAAGATAATAATATTGTTTATTTTCTGTAAGCATGTTATAAAAATGAATTAGCGCAAAAACTACCGTTAATAAAGAAGTGATAGTAATTTGAAATAAATTAAATTTAAACTGTAAACTCGGATCATAAACAAGTCTCGATATTAAAATCAGCAAAGCAAGGCCTAGAGCTATCAAGACAAATTTCTTTTGAACTACCTGCTGGTATAATGATCTGTAAAACAATCCCAATAAAACCATTTGTTCTAAAAAATAAAAATTCATCAGCACTAAATTATTCATTTTTAAGTGATACAGAAATTCCATTCCAAATTGCACTAAGAGCGAAAACACCAAGTAAAGTAATAAAAAAACATTAGCTTTTTCCTTTCGAAAAAAGCTATATGAATATAAACCTACATTGATTACTAAAATAAAATAACCAAAGTATATCAAAAAATCATCCATTATACAAGCGGACTAGCCGGATCTCCATAAGGAGGACATGGGCGGGTTGCGTCGTAAGTAACTGCTTGAGCTTCTTCGATTTCATTTCCTGAGAAGAACACATCTCTATAGATTCCTTTTTCATCTAGTTTAGTTCCTACAAAAACCAAAACCTGCTCTCCTGCATTATTAATAGCTTTATAAGCTCGAACAGCATCTATTGGATTTTCTAATACTGCTTTTAAAGTTGCTAACGGAATAAGATACGCATCCGTTTTTCTTCCTGCCTCTTCTTCTTCTCTGCTGGCTTTACGGTAATGTGCTGTCCAGGTTTTAGCAACAGACAATTCGACTTCTACACCTCCTAAATTTTCAAGATTTTGTTCTTTAGACATAATAATTTGTTTTTGGTTATTAATTAATTTACAATTGTTGGAATCAATTGTTTGGCTAAACTACTGAATTTTATCAAAAAACATTAACAATTAGACATAAAAAAAGCCTCTTAAAGAGGCTTAATTGTTTGATTAAAACGGAACATCGCTGTCGTCATCGTCGTCATTTAAATTACTGCCAAACGCTTCATTAGGCGATGGCAAACTTTTAGTTATGAATGGGTTTTCTTCATGATTCATTTTTGATGGCAAATCGTCATAGTTACCTGAGAAATCATCCAGGTTATCAAATTTTCCAAGGTGTCCAATAAATTTCAATCGGACGTTTTCGATACCACCATTACGGTGTTTCGCGATCATAATTTCTGCTTGCCCGGTAGTTGAAGAAGCTTCATCATCATCCCACTCTTCAATTTTGTAATATTCAGGTCGGTATAAGAACGAAACAATATCAGCATCCTGCTCAATCGCCCCGGATTCACGAAGATCCGATAGCAAAGGACGTTTACTGGATCCACGCGTTTCAACAGCACGCGATAACTGAGAAAGTGCAATTACGGGAACGTTAAGCTCTTTTGCCAAAGCTTTTAAGTTTCGGGAAATCGTAGAGATCTCCTGCTCACGATTTCCTCCTCCTTTACTATTTCCTCCGGCAGTCATCAACTGCAAATAATCTACAATAATAATTTTGATCCCGTGTTGCGAAACCAAACGACGGCATTTTGCTCTTAAATCGAAAATAGAAAGAGATGGTGTATCATCAATAAACAAAGGAGCTTTTTCCAGGTTCTTTACTTTGGTACTCAACATTGTCCATTCATGAGGTTCTAATTTACCTGTACGTAATTTCTCTGATGACAATCCTGTTTCAGACGAAATCAACCTGGTAATTAACTGGACAGAAGCCATCTCTAAAGAGAACAATGCCACTGGATGTCCAAAATCGATGGCAATATTTCTCGCCATCGAAAGTACGAAAGCTGTTTTACCCATCGCCGGCCTTGCTGCAATGATAATTAAATCACTTGGCTGCCATCCGGAAGTCAGTTTATCTAAATTGGTAAAACCGGTTTCAACACCACTTAATCCTTCTTGTTTAGAAATTTCTTCAATACGTTTTTTCGCTTGTAAAACTAAACTTTGTGCAGTTTCAGAACTACGCTTTATATTTCCTTGTGTTACTTCGTATAATTTTGATTCGGCCTGATCCAGCAAATTAAATACGTCTGTTGTTTCATCATAAGACGCTTCGATAATTTCAGACGAAATTCGGATCAAACTTCTTTGAATAAACTTCTGAAGAATGATACGGGAGTGAAATTCGATATGCGCAGAAGAGGCAATTTTTTGTGTAAGCTGAATTAGATAAAAATCTCCTCCTGCTAATTCTAATTTTCCATTTTTTTTCAGCTGACTCGAAACCGTCAATAAGTCAATTGGCTGTGTATCGGTAAAAAGTTGAACGATTGCTTCGAAAATAAATTTGTGTGCATCTTTATAAAAAGCATCGGCTTGTAAAATATCAATTACATCATCTACCCCTTTTTTATCAATCATCATCGCCCCAAGCACAGCTTCTTCTAAATCAAGCACTTGCGGAGGAAGTTTTCCTTTTTCTAAATTAATAATTGTGGTTTTATCTACCTTTGCAGGTTTTACATTTTTGAAATTTTCCATATAGCGAAAGTAGCAAAATTTAAAAAAAAATTGCTATCGAGTTATAACTATTAATTGTTTATAAATAAGTCTATTTTGTTCATAACCAAAAAAAAATCCGAAACTGTAAGGCTTCGGATTTTAAATCATTTTACATGAATTTACTCTTTATACTCACCCATCTTACTGTATTTGTCCATTCTTTGGGCAATCAGGTCCGTTGTTGATAAGTCTTTCAATTCATTATATCCTTTGGTAATATATTCTGCTACTGTTTTAAAAGTAGTTTCCCGGTCGTAGTGTGCTCCACCAAGTGGTTCCGGTATTACATCATCAACTAATTTTTGTCTCTTCATATCAGATGAAGTCAATTTTAAAGCATCGGCAGCACGTTCTTTGTACTCCCAGCTTTTCCATAAAATAGAAGAACATGATTCTGGAGAAATTACTGAGTACCACGTGTTTTCTAACATGTATACTTTATCTCCAACACCAATTCCTAAAGCTCCTCCTGAAGCACCTTCACCAACGATAATCGTGATAATTGGCACTTTTAAACGAACCATTTCGAAAATATTTCTGGCAATTGCTTCCCCTTGTCCTCTTTCTTCAGCTTCTAATCCAGGATATGCACCAGGAGTGTCTATTAAAGTTAAAACCGGAATTCCGAATTTCTCTGCCATTTTCATCAAACGCAAAGCTTTACGATATCCTTCTGGGTTTGCCATACCAAAATTACGGTACTGACGTGTTTTAGTATTAAAACCTTTTTGCTGACCAACAATCATAAACGACTGACCGTTTATTTTTCCTAATCCGCCAACCATCGCTTTATCATCTTTAAAATTTCTGTCTCCATGAAGTTCTAAGAATGTATCGCCACAAACTGCTCTGATATAATCTAAAGTATAAGGTCTGTTTGGGTGCCTTGATAACTGAACTCGTTGCCAAGCCGTAAGATTTTTGTATATTTCTTTTTTAGTTTGTTCTAATTTTTTGTTGATTTCCTTGCACGTAGACGTTACATCAACATCAGATTCTTTTCCAATTATAACACACTTTTGTAACTGTTCTTCAAGTTCTTTTATTGGAAGCTCAAAATCTAAATATTCCATGGATTTTTGAATTTTGTTTGTAAATCGAACCGCAAATATAAAAATATTATATCATTGGTGTGATTAAATCGTATTTAAAATATAAAAATGTAATTTAAAAATAAGGAAATTATTACACTTCTTTCTTATTTTTATAATGTTTAAAAACGCCATTTAAGATCACTGTAATTACAATAATCAGGGCGCCAATATAAAATTCTGTACTCATTTTCTCTTTTCCTCCCAAAATAAAATAAGCCAGCATAATGCCGTAAACAGGCTCTAAATTAGTGGTTAACATTACTGTATACGGACTTAATTTCTGCATTACTTTCACTGATGCCGTAAACGCATAAGCTGTACAAACTGAGGCCAGGACCAATAATAAAACCCAATTATTTAATGACATTGTAAAAAAATCTGCAGTGAATTTTCCCTGTATTAAAAAATAAATTGAAATAAAGAAAACTCCGGCTCCAAACTCATAAAACGTAATAACTGACGGTTCATGATCTGATATTAACTTTCCATTCATTAAAGTAAACAAAACACCCAGAATAATCGACGCCAAAGCATAATACATTCCGTGCAGGTATTTTACTTCTACTTGCATAATCAAGGCTAATCCGGCGATGATAATCAAACCGAAAAAAACTTCATAGAATAAAATCTTTCTTCCGTAAAAAAGCGGTTCTAATAATGAAGCAAAAAAAGCACCTAACGAAAATATCGAAAGAGTAATTGAGACATTAGAAACATGAATGGCTTTGAAAAAGAAAATCCAATGAAGCGCAATCAACAATCCCACAAAAATTAATTTGGCAAAAGATGTCGCTGATATTACAAAAGACTGTTTCTTATAGACTATAAAAGCTGCAAGAAAAACTCCCGCAAGAAGCATTCTGAACCAAACTAAATTTTCGGCATCAATAGTTATTAAAGCCCCAAGAATAGCCGTAAACCCCCATATAAAAACAATTAAATGAAGATTTAGGTAACTTTTTAAATTATCGTTTCGCATTACGTAATAAGTAGACTGCCAAAACTCCAAAAACAATATTTGGGAACCAGACAGCTAATAAAGGTGAGAATGTAGATTTTTCAGCAAGAGTACCAAATATTTTATCAAAAAACACAAATGAAAAGGCAATCGCAATTCCAATTGCAAGATTCGTTCCCATACCACCACGACGTTTCATTGACGAAACTGCCACAGCAATAATTGTTAAAATAAAAGCGGACACCGGTACACTATACTTTTTATAAAGCACGACTAAATAAGTATTGATATTTCCCGAACCTCTTTTGCGCTCTTTCTCAATAAAATCGATCAGTTTTCCTAACGGAAGAGTTTCTGCAATATAAACTACCGGAGTTAAATCTGCCAATTCAAATTTAAAAAGCACATTCTTTTCAGGGCTCTTCTCTATTTTATCGTTCAGTTCTCCAAGCGTTCTTTTCGTATAATCATACAAAGTGTAGGTCTTTTTTTTCGGATCCCATTTAATTCGGCTAGCCGTAATTTTATAGATCAACTGATCTTTTTCAAAATGTTCTAATGTAAAATTAAAAGCCGTTTTAGACTCTTCATTAAAACTATTTACAAAAATAAAATCATTATCATTAATCTGTCTGTATACATTGGTATTATTACCTCGCATTTCGACTTTTCCATTACCTTTCAGATACGTATACCTAAAATTATTGAATCCCTCACTTGCTGCAGGAACAATAAAAAATCCCATTAGAAGCACAAAAACCGAAACGATAGACGCGCCAATAATATAGGGACGCAAGAAACGTGTAAATGAAATTCCCGAACTTAAAATTGCAATAATCTCTGTATTATTTGCCAGTTTTGAGGTAAACCAAATTACGGATAAAAATAAAAATATTGGAAATAATGAGTTCGCAAAATAAACGGTAAAGTTGTAGTAATAGATCGCAATTGCGCTAAACGGAATTTTATTTTCCAGCATTTTGTTCACCTTTTCAGAGACATCAATTACAATTCCAATTGGAATAAATAATAAGATCATCACCGAGAAAGTGGCCAAATATCTTTTTAGAATATACTTATCTATTATTGTCAGCATAGATTTTTTGTTTTAAGTTTCAAGTTTTATTTGTTTCAAGTTTCCGGTTTCAGTGAAGAACTTGAAACTTGAAACCTGAAACCTGAAACTTTCTTATAGTCTTTGACTCATATTTTTAACCATCATTTCTTTCCATGGTCTAAAATCTCCTGCTAAGATATGTTTTCTGGCCTCACGAACCAACCACATATAAAAACCAAGATTATGAATCGTGGCAATTTGCTTTCCTAAATATTCATTAGCTGCAAATAAGTGACGTAAATACGCTTTTGTATATTCAGTATCTACAAAAGTATGTCCCATTTCGTCGATTGGAGAAAAATCATCTTCCCATTTTTTATTCTTTATATTGATTGTTCCGTTTGCGGTAAACAACATACCATTTCTGGCATTACGAGTTGGCATAACACAATCGAACATATCAATACCTAACGCAATATTCTCAAGAATATTAATTGGAGTTCCAACTCCCATTAAATAACGTGGTTTATCTTCTGGCAAAATTTCACAAACAACTTCGGTCATGGCGTACATTTCCTCAGCTGGTTCTCCTACTGACAAACCTCCAATTGCGTTTCCTTGCTGTCCTGAATTGGCAATATATTCAGCAGATTGCTGACGTAAATCTTTATAAGTACTTCCCTGAACAATTGGGAAAAATGTTTGCTCGTATCCGTATTTAAAAGGTAATTTATCTAAATGACCAATACAACGATCCAACCAACGGTGGGTCATGTGCATCGAACGTTGTGCATATCGGTAATCACAAGGATAAGGCGTACATTCATCAAAAGCCATAATAATATCAGCTCCAATCGTACGCTGAATCTCCATTACGCTTTCTGGTGAGAAAAAATGATATGAACCATCAATATGTGATTTAAACTTCACACCTTCCTCTTTAATTTTTCTGTTATTAGAAAGAGAATACACTTGATATCCACCAGAATCAGTCAAAATATTACGATCCCAATTCATAAATTTATGCAATCCTCCTGCTTTTTCAAGAATTTCAGTCTGTGGGCGTAAATATAAATGGTAGGTGTTTCCTAGAATAATATCCGGATTTATATCCTCTTTTAGCTCGCGTTGGTGTACTCCTTTTACAGATGCAACCGTACCGACAGGCATAAAAATAGGCGTTTCGATTACGCCGTGATCTGTAGTAATACTTCCCGCTCTCGCTTTAGATTGCGGATCTTTTTTCAATAAATCAAACTTCATCTGTTTCTTTTTTCAGTCGGCAAAGGTAAGCTAATTTCAGAGAAAATTAATTAGATAATTTTTCAATTAGATAATTAGATAACGAATCAAGATTGAGATTCAATTTTCAAACTTGAAACCTGACCCGAGGCAAAGCCGAATTGGCGAACTTAAAACAAATAAAAGATGAAATTGAGAATTTGGAATTTGGAATTTAAAAAATTAAAGTTCAAAATATTTGGGCGTTCCCAAAAGGTCGGGCTATCCGCTGTATTCCCAATTAACAAAAACTAAGGCTAAAAAGGCATGTTTTTCTAAATCGGGAGATGCCGCTTCTATCCCTAACACAAAAAAACGTGACAGTTCTACCAGAAATCTTTAAATTTGAATAAATCAAAAAAAATCTGCTCACCCGAGATAGCGAACAGGTGAAGCAATCTGCAAATCTGTGAGCAAAAAAACAAAACACATGAACTTATCTCAAAAACTAGGATATCCTGAAAATAGCAAACTACTGATCATACATGCCGATGATGCCGGATTATCACATTCTGAAAATCAAGCCACTATAAAAACACTTCAAAACGGATCTGTAAATTCATACAGCATAATGGTTCCCTGCGCATGGTTTTTTGAAATGGCAACATTTGCAAAAAACAATCCAAATTATGATTGCGGAATACATTTAACACTGACTTGCGAATGGGAAAATTATAAATTTGGCCCAGTTCTTCCCGCATCTGAAGTTTCAAGTTTAATAGACAAAAACGGTTATTTTTATAAAACCAGAGCCGATTTTAAAAACAATGCAATTCTATCAGAAATAAAAAAAGAACTTACGGCTCAAATCGAAAGAGCATTACAATTTGGAATTCAACCTACGCATCTCGATTCGCATATGTGCAGCGTAGGAGTTACTCCTGAAATTTTAGAAATTTATAAAGACCTTGGAGATACCTATAATTTACCTGTTTTCATCAACAAACAATTTGTTGAATCGATAAGTTTGTCTGACGAAAAATACAATTACGAAAACACTCTTTTGGCAGATAATCTTTTGATTGGACATTTTGCTGATTTCGAAAAAGGCGAATTGCGACATGCCTACGCAAAAGCATTAGACAACATTCAGCCCGGATTCAATGTTTTTCTGTTACATCCCGCTTTTGATGATTTCGAAATGCAAGGCATTACAATCAATCATCCTAATTTTGGTTCAGCATGGCGCCAAACTGATTTTGATTTTTTTACAAGTGAAGAATGCAAATCAAAACTAAAAGAAAACAACATTCAATTGATTAGCTGGCGCGACATTAAGAAAATTACACAATGATTTTTCGAAATGTGAATACTGCAATTTCCTGATTTAAAAAATGTAAGAATATCAAACTGTTATTTTTGTAACTTTATATGATACTTAAAAAATAAAAAATCATGATAAATTCAGAAGAAAAAAAACCAGCAAACGAAAATGAAATCGAAAAAAATCTGGAAGAATTAAATTATCCTGCTTCAGAAGACATTTACAGCAATGAAGACAAATTAGAAGACATCGACCCGGAGGAAATTTCAACCGATAAAACGATCAGTCAGGACAATCATGAATGGAAACAAAACAGTGATAAACTCGGAAACGATTTAGATATTCCAGGTTCAGAACTTGACGATAAACAGGAAGAAATTGGCTCTGAAGATGAGGAAAATAATTTTTACAGTGAAGGCGATACGGAATAAAAAACGTATTGATATCATTTAAGCATACTTTAAGTCCCGAATTCGGGACTTTTTTTATGATTTTTCAGCAAAAAAAAGAGCTTTTTTACCATCATATTCAGAAAATCTAAAATTAATCCATCGTTTTTATAACATCTACAAAAAAAGCGGGTTAATTTAACAATTGTGACAAACTAAAGCGAAAAATCATTTGTCAGCCCGCAAAATAACAATTACTTTTGCATTCAGTTTAACTTTTACATATAAAATGAAGCCTAACACACAACAATTAAGCGATTTAACTATCCAAGTAAGAAGAGATATTCTTCGAATGGTACATGCTGTCAACTCAGGTCACCCAGGTGGTTCACTAGGTTGTACTGAATTTTTGGTAACTCTTTATCAAAATATTATGGAGCGTAAAGAAGGTTTTGATATGGACGGAATTGGAGAAGATCTTTTCTTCCTTTCAAATGGTCATATTTCTCCTGTATTTTATAGCGTACTAGCACGTAGCGGTTATTTCCCTGTTTCAGAACTTTCAACTTTTAGATTACTAAACTCACGTTTACAAGGACATCCAACAACTCATGAAGGATTGCCTGGAGTTCGTATCGCTTCTGGTTCATTAGGACAAGGTTTATCTGTAGCTCTTGGTGCTGCTCAAGCAAAAAAATTAAATGGCGACAATCATATCATTTATTCTTTGCATGGAGACGGTGAACTACAAGAAGGTCAAAACTGGGAAGCTATCATGTATGCTTCTGCCAAAAAAGTAGACAATATCATTTCGACTATTGACCTTAACGGGAAACAAATCGACGGAACAACTGACGAAGTTTTACCAATGGGAAGTATTCGTGCTAAATTTGAAGCTTTTGACTGGGACGTTCTTGAAATAAAAGAAGGAAATAATATCGATGCTATTCTTGCAGGTTTGAATGATGCTAAATCAAGAACAGGAAAAGGAAAACCAGTTTGTATCTTATTACATACTGAAATGGGTA
Organism: Flavobacterium azizsancarii; assembly: GCF_027980145.1. Lineage (GTDB taxonomy): Bacteria > Bacteroidota > Bacteroidia > Flavobacteriales > Flavobacteriaceae > Flavobacterium > Flavobacterium azizsancarii. The sequence goes on from NZ_JAMZNK010000059.1 coordinate 23,581, forward strand.
ACGGAGTTGACTTTATGATGCATACACATGCATGGCATGGTAAAGCACCAAGCAACGATCAATTAGCAAGTGCTTTAGCTCAAAACATCTCAACTTTAGCCGATTATTAAAAAATAGCCTTAAGCTTTAAGCAATAAGCTTTATGCCTATTGCCTACAGCCTATTGCTTATAGCAAAAAAACAAAATGAAAAAATACGAAAATACAGGAAGTAAAGATACCCGTTCTGGTTTTGGAGCAGGAATGACTGAATTAGGTCAAAAAAACGAAAATGTTGTAGCACTTTGTGCTGATTTAATCGGATCATTAAAATTTGATGATTTCAAAAAAAATCACCCGGAGCGTTTTTTCCAAATTGGTATTGCAGAAGCTAACATGATTGGTATTGCTGCAGGTTTAACAATTGGGGGAAAAATTCCTTTTACAGGAACTTTCGCAAACTTCTCTACAGGAAGGGTTTACGATCAAATTCGCCAATCTGTTGCTTATTCTGATAAAAACGTAAAAATTTGCGCTTCTCACGCTGGTTTAACACTAGGAGAAGACGGAGCAACACACCAAATCCTTGAAGATATTGGATTAATGAAAATGTTACCTGGAATGACTGTAATTAATACTTGCGATTACAATCAGACTAAAGCAGCAACATTAGCATTAGCTGATCATCATGGTCCGGCTTATTTACGTTTTGGCCGTCCGGTAGTACCTAATTTTACTCCCGCTGACGAACCTTTCGTAATTGGAAAAGCAATTTTATTAAGCGAAGGAACGGATGTTACGATTGTAGCAACAGGACACTTAGTTTGGGAAGCTCTTATTGCAGCTGAAGCTTTAGAAGCAAAAGGAATTTCTGCTGAAGTAATCAACATCCACACTATTAAACCTCTTGACGAAGAAGCAATTCTAAAATCATTGGCTAAAACAAAATGTGTAGTAACTGCTGAAGAACACAATATTCTTGGAGGTCTTGGAGAAAGCATTTCAAGAGTACTAGCTTTAAACAATCCAGCTCCACAAGAGTTTGTTGCTGTAAACGATAGTTTTGGTGAATCCGGAACTCCTGAGCAATTAATGGATAAATACAAATTAAACAATCAGGCGATTATTGAAGCTGTAGAAAGAGTAATCAAAAGAAAATAATTTTTAGATTTCTTACTTATAGAAAAAGCCTCGAAAATTACTTTTCGAGGCTTTTTTTGTACTAATAAATAACTCTACTACACTTTTACCTAAACAAACACGAACGCCTTCTAAACTCAACTCACACAAACACAAAAAAAAACCTCGAAATCACTTTCGAGGTTTATTATTTCTAAACTAAAATTTAATTCTGTTTGATAGGATACGTTTTATCCAAATGTATTCTTAATCTTGGCGTAGCCGTATAATCTTCAGGTAAATATGCTTTTACATTGGTCGAAGATTCAGGTTTACTAGGATCCGCTAGTGCTCCTGTAGGTCTTCTAGGAATTCCTCTTGGCTCCCATTCATTTACATTTGGTGTTGCAGGATTATCTTCCCTAGGATCCCAAGGATAAAACAAACTCACCCCATAATTAGGAGGACCAACCTGATCGCTTGGTTTTGTTATCTCAAATCTTGTTTTAAATCCATCACCGTCATCATCATAATCTAAAAAGTCCGGAATACCATCTCCATCTGTATCATCAATTAAATCAGCCGGAGGATTAGGATACTTAACCTTATCAGTAAAATTATAAAGATAACCATCACCATTAACATCTTCAAGATAATCAGGAATTCCGTCCGGAATATTTAAAGACTGACCACCCACAGACTCAATATCATGATCCATTCTCTGCAAATCAAGCAATTTAAAACTATAAACTATCGGCGTATACGCAGGAATCGTACCATTGCCTGAAGCGTAATAAGCTAAACCAGAAGGCAAAAACATCATACCAGCTCCATAATCCTGATAGGTAATAACTCCCGTACCCGCATTTGTAGTAGAGGTTCCTGTCTTAAATTTAGGCATAATCTCTCCATAACCTTCTCTAGCAATCGTAACCCCTGTAGTAGCTGCAGCATATATAAACAAATCCTGAGTAGCAGGAAATCCATATGTAGTCTCGGCAACAGTGCCATCTAACAAAGAGCACGAATAAGATGTAACCACTCTATCCGTATTAATAGGAGTAATTCCTGTTCCTTGCCTAAAACTTAAATAATATATTGTATAAGTAATATCATTACTATACACAGGTCTTGTTTGCAAAGGGTAAACCTTCTGGTCCCAAATTGAGGTTTGCGTACCTCCTGCAGGAATTTTGGAGATCTTAACATCAAAATCAGCCGTTACCTCCTCAATAAAATTAGTCTTTAAATATTTAATAATAGAATCATTATCTGCTTTATATTGTTCCGCATAATCTCTTAAAGGAACGGTCACCACATCATTGTCATCACTTTTACTACAAGAAACCAAAGAAATGCCGGCAAGCAATAAAATAAAATAATATTTAAATTTATTCATTATTGTTAATTTTTTAGGTGCGCAAGATACAATATTGATTTATTTTTGTAAAGATTTTAACGTTGATTTTAGAAAAATTATGAGAATAGATAAATACCTGTGGTGCGTGCGTTATTATAAAACCAGAAACATGGTTACTGAAGCATGCAAAAAAAACCATATTACTGTAAATGGGCAAGTTGCAAAACCATCAAAAGAGGTTTTTCCAACGGATAAAATTACCTTTAGAAAAGATCAAATCACACAAATTATCACCGTACTCGACATACCTGAAAGTCGTGTTGGCGCAAAACTTGTTGATATATATCGAAAAAACGAAACTCCGGCTGAAGCTTACGCACATTTAGAATTATTAAAACTGTCTAAAGAGCACTATCGCAAAACCGGAACAGGAAGACCAACAAAAAAAGACAGAAGGGATATTGATGAATATGGCAATGATATTATTGATGAAAATGAAGAAAAATAAATTCCTAATTCCCAAAAGACCAAAAATCAAAAACCTCAACACTGGAATTTGATTCCGAAGCTTCGGGATAGATACTGGAATTTCATTCCCTAAATTTGTACTTTAGCAAAAAAAAAATAAATCATGAGCAAAAACATTATCTTAACGAACCAGGAAATAGAACATAAAATAAAACGTATTGCCTATCAGATATACGAAACTTTTGTAGACGAAGAAGAAATTGTAATTGCCGGAATCGCTGCTAACGGATTTATTTTTGCTCAAAAACTTGCTTTGTCCTTAACTACTATTTCAACATTAAAAGTTTCTATTTGCGAAGTTAAAGTCGACAAACAAAATCCGCAATTACCTATACACACTTCATTAAGTAAAGAAGAATATAAAAACAAAGGATTAGTATTGGTTGATGATGTCTTAAATTCAGGTACCACTTTGATCTATGCTGTTCGTCATTTCTTAGACGTTCCGTTAAAGAAATTCAAAACAGCAGTACTTGTAGACAGAAATCATAAAAAATATCCTGTAAAGGCAGATTTTAAAGGAATCTCCTTATCAACATCTTTACTAGAGCATGTTCAGGTTGTTTTTGACGACAATGGCGACGATTATGCCTTTTTAAGCTAAGATTTCTAAAATATCCTGAACCGTTTCTTCGATAGTTTTATTATCAACCGCAACTTTGTGTTGTGCATGGTTGTAATAATAACTTCTATCGAACAAATGCTTCGCAATAAATTCTTTCATTTCTTCTTCATTCATATTAGCGATTAATGGACGCTTGCTTTTGTTATGAACCAGCCTATCGTACAAAGTCTCTATCGAAGCTTTTAAATAAACAGAAGTAACATCATCGCTTTTCAATAATTCATGATTATTGGCATAACAAGGCGTTCCTCCGCCTAAACCTATTATGCTTTTTTCTGAAGACTGAAGTAATTCTACAAATATTTCGTGTTCTAATTTTCTAAAATGAATCTCTCCAAATTGTTCGAAAATTTCATTTATTGATAAATTTGCTTTTTTTTCGATGCATTTATCTAAATCCAGAAAGGGAATATTTGTAATTTTTGATAAGTTCTGGGCAATTGTTGACTTTCCGCAACCCATATATCCTAATAATATAATCTTTTTCATTTTAATAATGACCTATAAATTAAGGCGTTGTAAATTTTGATTAAAAAAAGACAAATTTATAATAAATAAGCTTGCAAATATCAAAAATAACTCCTTATATTTGCACCCGCATTCAAGGAAAGAATTTGACTCGATAGCTCAGTTGGTAGAGCACATCACTTTTAATGATGGGGTCCTGGGTTCGAGCCCCAGTCGGGTCACAAATTTTGTGATTCACAAAATAACTTTTCTTGATAGCAATGACTCGATAGCTCAGTTGGTAGAGCACATCACTTTTAATGATGGGGTCCTGGGTTCGAGCCCCAGTCGGGTCACAAAAGGTCGAGTATTTATTTACTTGACCTTTTTTTATTTCAGGCCACGTGGAGAAACGGTAGACTTGCCATCTTGAGGGGGTGGTGCTCGTAAGGGCGTGTGGGTTCAAATCCCACCGTGGTCACTATAAAAAAATGAAAGCCTGCAAAGTGTATATTTTGCAGGCTTTTTTGTGGTTCGAAAATTATTCTGATAATTTTTGGATGAGTCGCAAAAGTTGGGGATTAACCAAAAGGCTAGATAATATGAATAAGAAGAAATTTACTTTACGCACTCCTCTAAATTGACTTCTAAATGCTTTTACTCATTCAGTAATCGCAATATAGCTAACGATGTTTGTGTTTTTAGTGTTTTTCAGACATCTTTAAATAATCAATAAACCTGTCTATAGGCTTTATACATATGTTAGTTTCTTATCCGTGGATTTTATTAGTTTCATCGCCTTCGTATCTTCTTCAACTTTATGCAGATATTTTCAATGTAGAGTTTATTAAATTTTATAAGTTATCCTATTTGCGCCCCTGTTCTTGGAAAAGCTTTTGAAATCCCGTATTTATTGGAGTGGATTAATACATTTTCTAGAACAAAAAGCTAAGACTATATTCTTTTAATCAATAAAAAATTGACAATTAAAGTATCAAATTCTGTATAATATTTTTATATTCACTAACTATATTTTATATGCATATCTAAGGTAAACTTATTTTATTAGAAATCTTGTAAATGCCCGCTAATATCGATCTTAAAGCAAGGGTTAAAGACCTATAAGCTTTGCAAAATTAGATTTCTTTTGCTTGGACGAATATTGATATTCACAAGTTCAAATTTATAATATCTAAAACCAGTATCACCTGATCTTAAATCTCTAAATACCTTATTAACAGTTTTACCTTTTATTAAGCCTCCAACATTAAATGCAAGTTCAACAACTGATCTTCTTGTCAGAGTTAAAGTATCTTAACTAAACTTGCTCAAAAATACTTTTGAACTGATATAGAATCCTTTCTATCAATCGTAAATCTTCGGTTACAATTTCAGCGCTTCCTTTCATTTCCTGCTGAAAAACGATTTGCTTTTTA
>NZ_JAMZNK010000005.1 GCF_027980145.1 Flavobacterium azizsancarii
TAAGCCCGCCTGCGCAGATGGTACTGCAGTTATGTGGGAGAGTATGTCGTCGCCTTTCTTTTGAAAACCCTGTTTCTAGCGAAACAGGGTTTTTTGTTTTACAAAATACTGGGGTAATGTTTTATAATGCTTTGTAGTTTAACCGCAAAGTGCGCAAGGAAAGTTTGTAATTGTTAAGTTCGCAAAGCTGGATCCGATGATATTTTGTGACCAAATGCAATTGTGGAAAGTTGTTTTGTTTTAGATTTTTTCTGGAAATCAAGTGTGGTTTAACCGCAAAGTGCGCAAAGTAGTTTTAAATTCTTTGTAAATACAAAGTTCGCGAAGCTGGATGGGTAATGTTTTGGATTTTTCTGAAAATCAAGTTTGGTTTAACCGCAAAGCGCGCAAAGTAGTTTTAAATTCTTTGTAAATACAAAGTTCGCAAAGATGCATGGGTAATGTTTTGGATTTTTTCTGAAAATCAGGTATGGTTTAACCGCAAAGGACGCAAAGTAGTTTAAATTCTTTGTGAATGCAAAGCTCGCAAAGGCTAAACGTAAAAAAACTTTGAAATTTGGATTTTTAAAATTTGGAATTTCTTTTAAAAATAAATTTTGTAGTTAACCATAGATCGCGTTAGGGATGGCAGCGGTATCCTTTTGCGAAAAACCATACTTCTAAAAAAACAAAATATCTTAGGCAAAAGATTTAGCGAACAGCCCGACCCGGAGGGAAACGCCATAAAGATAATTATTACTTCAATAATTTATATCATTAAATATTATCCAACAGACTAAAAAACTAGGTTTAAATTACTTCTGTCAAATAGTAATGACATACATCTGTAAGCAAACATTCTTCGCATTTTGGTTTTGGTCGGCAAGTCTCTCTTCCTAAGAATGAAATTGCCATTCCAATCTCTGACCAAATTGATTTTGGCAATACCTGCATTAGATCTTTTTCGACCTTATTTCCGTCTTTGCTTTCTTTTATTATTCCAATTCGGGGAGCTACGCGAATTACGTGCAAATCTGCTATAATACCTTCGGCAGGTTTGTGAGTTTCTCTTAAGATAACATTTGCAGATTTTCGACCAATACCCTTTAACGCAGTCAATCCTTGCATTGTCAAGGGAATATCCTGATCATTTTTTATAGTTTTGGCAATTTCGAGAAGCCATTGTGCTTTTGTCGGATAATTTCGAATCTTGCTTATATATGGAATAAAAGTTTCTGAATCAGCTTCAGATAAACTTTTTAGTGTTGGAAATTTAGCAAATAAATCAGGCGCAATAGTATTAATATTTGCGTCAGAATCCTGAGCAGATAAAACTACCATAACTAATAGCTGGTAAGTATTTTTATATTCTAAGGGATGTTTTTTTCCTTTATATTTTTTTAAAATAGGTTTTAACTTAGTTTCCCAATCTGATGTTTCTCCAAATAAATTCATCGTAATGCAGTTTTTAGATTAAACAATAAAAGTATAACTATCACAAAATTAGGTACTTTTGATGAAATCAAGAATTTTTTTTATAACATTTTGATTGCCAAGGATTTTTCTGTGTCCTAAGCCTTCAGTTAAGAATAAACTTCCATTTTTCAGATGTTTGTGAATGTGAATTCCTGCTTCTACAGGAACTTCCGGATCATCTTTATCGTGAATTACCAGAACAGGAATCTGAATTTTTTGTCCCGCCCGATAAGCTGAAAAATCATCCATTTTTACTTGGTATTTATCTTCAAAGAGAAAACGAAGACGCTCGCTAAATTTTTGTTTTAATCCAAGCTTCAAAATAAATTCATCTAAAATATCCTGCACAATATCTCCGCTTCCAATAACGATAGCTTTTTTTACTTTTAAACCATCTTTAATTGCGTTTAGAACAGACATTCCGCCAAGTGAATGCCCAATTGCAATTTCAAAGGGACCATATTGCTTTTCTATTTCCAGAATAGAATCAATAAATTCAGACATTATTGTTGTTGTTCCCTCAGATTTTCCATGAGCGGGCGCATCAAAACTTATAGTGGAGTAACCTTTTTGAACAAGTTCATCGGCTATTTTGAATAACTGTGTACCGCGACCGGACCAACCGTGAACTAACAAAATTTTCTGGTCACTTTTTCCATACTTATATGTAACGATACTTTTGTTAATTGCCGGAACGAAAATTCTATTCTTGATACTTTTGTCATCCATCTCAAACTCTCGTTTGGGAGTTTTATGTTTTATGGGAGTTGTAAAAAGCTTTGCCGCAAATTTCGTAGCCAGCTTTGGTGAGATAAAAGCGAGTAATTTACCGGAAAGTATAATAACCTGTGGAATTTTTAAGGATTGAGTAGGATTAGTAACCTTTTTTGCCATATTAATAATTTTTGTCTGAAGCCTTAATTATGCTTATTTTTTCCTAAATTTAGGAAACATAAAAGTAAGATATAAATGAATGCTTACTAAAAAAAATAATTTAGAAATTAGTTTTATTAATACGATTATAAATTCTACATGGAAATATTTCATATTAGCGCCGAGTGCTATCCTATGGCAAAAGTAGGTGGTTTGGCGGATGTTGTTGGGGCATTACCAAAATATCAAAAGAATGCAGGTCATCAGGTTCGGGTTGTTGTTCCGTGTTATAACACAAAGTTCAAAAATGAAAATGATTTTGATTGTGTTCATCAGGGAAGCATATCTCTGGGAGATTTTGATTTTCCGTTTAGAGTATTAAAGGAGACAACGGATAAGTTAGGTTATGAATTGTATCTGATAGAAATTAGTGAATTGTTTAATCGTGATAATATTTACGGCTATGACGACGATATAGAACGATTTTTATCATTTCAAATAGCTGCTTTAGATTGGATTTTGACGAGAAATACGGTACCTAATATTATTAATTGTCATGACCATCATACAGGATTAATTCCATTCCTGGTTAAATATGGTTATAAATATGAAAGTTTAAGGACTGTGAGAACAGTTATTACGATTCATAATGCTTTATACCAAGGTTGGTTCGGTTTTGATAAATTACGTTATTTACCAGAATTTGATTTAACTCATGTTGGATTCTTAGAGTGGAACAATTCCATTAACTCATTGGCAGTCGGAATTAAATGCGCACATGCTGTTACCACTGTTTCTCCCAGCTATCTGAATGAAATAAATATTTCTGCAAATGGATTAGAAACATTGTTTAGGTCGGTTAGGGAAAAATCAAAAGGAATTTTAAACGGAATCGATTTTGAAGTATGGAATCCGTCTAAAGATCAAATGATTGCTGAAAACTATGCGATTGAAACTTCTGAAACAGGAAAACAAAAAAACAAGGAAAAACTATGCGAGCAATTTGAATTAGATGCTACAAAACCACTGTTTAGTTTTATTGGCCGTTTATTTGAAGAAAAGGGAGGCGATTTATTGCCTCAGGCATCAGCATTGGCCTTATCTGAAAATTTCGAAAATATTAATATTCTGATTTTAGGATCGGGAAATTCAGCAATAGAAGAACAATTACTGCAGTTGCGAAATGATTATAATGGCAATTATAATGTTTTTATAGGTTATAATGAAGAATTAGCGCATTTGATTTATGCAGGTTCAGATTATATTTTAATGCCTTCAAGAGTAGAACCTTGTGGTTTAAACCAAATGTATGCTTTGCGTTATGGAACAATTCCAATTGTGAGAAGAACAGGAGGTTTGCGAGATACAGTAATTGATTTTGGCGATAACGGAAACGGAATATGTCATGATCAGGCTTCGGTTGGAGATATTTGTTATTCGGTCAATCGTGCTGTGAAATTATACAATGATAAAATAAGTTTTTATAAAATAAGAAAAATGGGAATGGAAATTGACCATTCCTGGGAGCGAGTTTGCCAAGAATATATCGAGATATACACCTTAATAATTGAGAAAAATGAAGTTTAAAAAGAAAAATGTAGTTGCCATTATTTTAGGAGGAGGACAAGGATCACGTTTGTATCCATTAACAGAAACCAGATCAAAACCGGCAGTTCCAATTGGAGGGAAATACCGATTGGTCGATATTCCTATTTCAAATTGTATCAATTCTGATATTTTCAAAATATTTGTTTTGACACAATTTAACTCGGCATCTTTAAATGCACATATTAAAAACACATTCAATTTTAGTATTTTCAGTCAGTCATTTGTTGACATTTTAGCAGCAGAACAAACCCCGGATAATCCAACGTGGTTTCAAGGAACTGCAGATGCTGTTCGACAATGTATGTCACATTTTTTAAAACACGATTTCGATCACGCTTTGATTCTTTCAGGTGACCAATTATATCAAATGGATTTTAACGAAATGCTGGAAGCGCATATTGCGGCAAATGCAGAAATTTCTATTGCAACTTTACCGGTAAATGCTAAAGACGCTCCGGAGTTTGGAATTCTAAAAACAAATCATGAGAATTGTGTCGAAGCTTTTATCGAAAAACCAGATGCGTCATTATTACCGCAATGGGAATCTGAGGTAAGCGAGCATATGGAAGAAAAAGGCAAAAAATACCTGGCTTCGATGGGAATCTATATTTTTAACAAGCCATTGCTTGAAGAATTAATGGCGAATCCGGATACAAAAGATTTTGGTAAGGAAATCATTCCGCAAGCTGTAGGTAAACATAAAATTTTGAGCTATCAATATGAAGGATATTGGACAGATATTGGGAATATTGAATCATTTTTTGAGGCTAATATTGGTTTAACTGCGGATATTCCTGAATTTAATTTGTTTGACAACGAGAATAAGATTTTTACCAGACCAAGATTATTACCTCCATCTAAATTTAGAAATTCTATCATAAATCAGTCATTAATCTCTGAAGGCTGTATAATTAACGCTAAGGAGATAAAAAGTTCTGTGATTGGTATTCGATCCAGAATTGGGGTAGGTACTGTATTGGAAAATTGTTACGTAATGGGGAACGATTTTTATCAGGACCTAGATGAGATGAATAATGAAAGTACTATTAATAAGATTCATGTAGGTATAGGTGAAAATTGTTTTATAAAGAACGCCCTGATCGACAAAAATGTGCGAATAGGAAACAATGTTCATATTAACGGCGGAAAACATTTAGACAATTTTACTAATGAATTGTACAGTATAAAAGATGGTATCGTAGTAATTAAAAAAGGGGTTGTACTCTCGGATAATTTTAGAATCGAATAAAACTATTAAAATTAATTATTGCCATAAAAACCAAATATGAGTAAAGTTGTCACGCATTCTTTGTTTACTGATTTTGATATTGATTTATTCAAAGCGGGAAAACACTTCAAATTATACGAAAAATTAGGAGCGCATTTAGTTGAAGTTAACGGAATAAAAGGCGTTTATTTTGCGGTTTGGGCTCCAACAGCTCAATCTGTTTCTGTTGTGGGGGATTTTAATTATTGGACCCAAGGCGAGCATTTGCTGCAGGTACGTTGGGATTCTTCCGGAATTTGGGAAGGTTTTATTCCTGATGTTGTAAAAGGTGCGGTGTATAAGTATAAAATTGAATCTAGCATTAATCGAATTGTCACTGAGAAAGCTGATCCTTTTTCTTTGTATTGTGAAAAACCACCTCATACGGCTTCTGTTGTATGGGATCTGGATTATAAATGGAAAGATGAAAAATGGATGCAATCGCGTCCGGAAATAAATGGTTTAGATAAACCTTATTCTGTTTATGAAGTACATTTGGGATCGTGGAAACGTGGTGACAATAACCGTTTTTTGACTTATCTTGAACTTGCTGATGATTTGGTAAACTACGTAAAAGAAACAGGTTTTACACACGTCGAATTTATGCCAATAATGGAGTATCCTTATGATCCGTCGTGGGGATATCAATTGACTGGATATTTTGCCCCCACGTCTCGTTTTGGGAAGCCACAGGATTTTATGGTTCTGGTTGATAAACTGCATCAGGCAGGAATTGGAGTGATTTTAGACTGGGTTCCGTCACATTTTCCAGATGACGCACACGGCTTAGGGTTCTTTGACGGATCGCATCTATACGAACATCCTGATCGCAAAAAAGGATATCATCCTGATTGGAAAAGTTTGGTTTTTAATTATGGACGTAATGAAGTTCGCGCATTTTTAATAAGTAATGCTGTTTTCTGGCTCCAACATTATCATGTTGATGGTTTACGCGTCGATGCCGTAGCTTCGATGTTATATCTTGATTATTCAAGAAATGAAGGAGAATGGGAACCCAATATTTACGGTGGTAGAGAAAATCTGGATACCATTAGTTTTCTTAAAGAATTTAATGAAGTTATCTACGCTAACTTCTATGGAGTTCAAACTATTGCTGAAGAAAGCACTTCGTTTCCTATGGTTTCAAGACCAACTTTTACAGGTGGTTTGGGCTTTGGAATGAAATGGATGATGGGATGGATGCACGATACATTAAAGTATTTTCAGAAAGAAACTGTTTATAGAAAATACCATCAGAATGATTTGACATTTTCGATGACGTACGCCTTTACTGAAAATTTTATGCTTCCGTTTTCTCATGACGAAGTTGTTTATGGAAAAAAATCACTAGCGAATAAAATGCCCGGCGACGAATGGCAAAAATTTGCTAATTTGAGATTATTATACGGTTATATGTTTACTCATCCAGGAACTAAATTATTATTTATGGGTTCTGAATTTGGGCAAAGCGATGAATGGAACTTTGAAAAAAGTTTAGACTGGCATTTACTGCAATACGATTACCATTCCGGAATAAAAAAGCTGATTACAGATCTCAATCAATTGTATAAATCTCGTCCTGCGCTGTATGAAAAACAATTTTCGGGAGAAGGTTTTGAATGGATTAATTATTCGGATCATCAAAATGCTGTTTTGTCTTATATCCGAAAAGGAAATAATCCGGAAGAAAACATAATTGTGGTTTGCAATTTTACCCAGGTAATTAGGGAAAATTACAGAATAGGAATACCTAAAAAAGGCAAGTTAAAAGAGATTTTTAACAGTGATGCTGTCATTTACGGCGGCAGCGGTGTTGGAAATGCCAAAACCTTAAAAACTGAAGCTATAGCTTATGATGGCAGGGATTATTCTGTCGAATTAATTTTACCTCCATTAAGTGTTACCGTTTATTCTTATTCGTAAAAAGATAAGGAGTTTTTTTACAGTACCAATTTGTTAGTTTTACGATTTAAAATTATCGAATTGTTTATTTTTTAAGTAATAATTAGAGACTCATTCAGAAAAAACGTTTTCGTGAATAAACCTTTTATTGATAGCCGTTTAAGAGGTTTTTTTGTATGTTTGAAAGAGAGACAGAGTCAGAATAATTAATTCATTTAGCGATATGATTACAAATACATCATTAGAATATAAAGGCGATTTATATCCCTCAAAAATTGTTTCGTTTGAACATGAAGGAGATTCTATATTTTTTAATACAGACAATAAAGTAATATTAAAAGTTACAATTCTAAGGGACAGTTTGATCCGTTTTCGTTTTACTACAAAAGGCTATTTCAGTAACGATTTTTCATATGCAATTGATAAATCGCAGTTACATGGTTATAATTTTTTAGAACTTACAGAAGAAGAAACTTATTTCCAGATCAGAACAAGTAAAGTAAAATGTAAAATTCAGAAAATCGATCTTCGTTTGTCTATTTATGATTTAAATGATCTTTTAATCCTGGAGGACGAACTTGGCTTTCATTGGGAAGAGAGCTATGAATACGGTGGAAATATCGTAAAAATGAGTAAATCTTCTAAAGACGGAGAATGTTTTTACGGATTAGGAGATAAAGCCACGCAAATGAATTTAAAAGGCAAAAGACTTGAAAATTTTGCCACAGATCAATATGCTTATCAAAAAGAACAAGATCCTTTATATAAAGTAGTTCCTTTTTATATAGGACTGCAAAACAAACAATCTTACGGTATTTTCTTCGACAATACCTTTAGAACTTTTTTTGATTTTTGTCAGGAAAGAAGAAATGTTACCAGCTTTTGGGCAGAAGGTGGCGAAATGAATTATTATTTTGTTTACGGTCCTCAAATGCAAGATGTTGTTACGACATACACAGACTTAACGGGTAAGCCTGAATTACCGCCACTTTGGGTTTTGGGATATCATCAATGCAAATGGAGTTATTATCCTGAAAGTAAAGTAAAAGAAATTACGTCAAAATTTAGAGAATTAAAAATTCCTTGCGATGCCATTTATCTGGATATTGATTATATGGAAGGGTTTCGATGTTTTACATGGAATAAAGATTATTTTCCTGATCCAAAACGAATGGTGGCTGAATTAGCGGAAGATGGTTTTAAAACTGTCGTAATTATCGATCCGGGAATCAAAATAGATAAGGATTACTGGGTTTATCAGGAAGCTTTAGAAAAAGATTATTTCTGTAAAAGAGCCGATGGACCTTATATGAAAGGAAAAGTATGGCCGGGAGAATGTAATTTTCCAGATTATACAAATCCCGTAGTTAGAGAATGGTGGGCGGGATTATTTAAAGAATTAATTTCAGATATTGGTGTAAAAGGAGTTTGGAACGATATGAATGAGCCTGCAGTTATGGAGGTGCCAAATAAAACATTTCCAATGGATGTTCGCCACGATTACGACGGAAATCCTTGTAGCCATAGAAAAGCACATAATATTTATGGTACACAAATGGCAAGAGCGACCTATCATGGCGTGAAGCGCTTTGCATATCCTAAACGTCCTTTTGTAATAACGAGATCTGCATATTCAGGAGCACAACGTTATACTTCGTCGTGGACAGGAGATAATGTCGCAACCTGGGAACATTTGTGGCTTGCTAATATTCAGGTACAAAGAATGTGTATTTCCGGAATGGGATTTACAGGTTCAGATATTGGAGGTTTTGCTGAGCAGCCAACCGGAGAATTATACGCACGATGGATTCAGTTAGGAGTATTTCATCCTTTTTGCAGAACACATTCATCCGGGGACCATGGCAATCAGGAACCTTGGGCTTTTGATGAAGAAGTGATTAATATTACCAGAAAGTTCGTTAGTCTTCGCTATCAATTATTGCCTTATTTGTATACCATGTTCTGGCAATATATTGAAGAAGGAATTCCAATGTTGAAACCATTGGTATATTATGATCAGGACGATACGCAAACGCATTATCGTAACGATGAATTCATTTTTGGAAATCAAATATTAGTATGCCCAATTCTTGAACCTAATGCTGTAGGTAGACGTATGTATATCCCAAGAGGTGAATGGTATAACTATTGGACAAATGAGTTTTCTACAGGAGGAAGAGAAGTATGGGTAGATACAAAATTTGACGAAATTCCACTATTTGTAAAAGCAGGTGCAATAATACCAAAATATCCTGTTCAGCAATATGTTGGCGAACTTGAATTTGATGAATTAACACTTGATTTATACTTTAAAAACGGTAAAGAAAAATCAGTAGTTTATGAAGATGCCCAAGATGGTTACGACTATAAAAAAGGTAGATACAGCTTCTTGTCTTTTCGAACTATTGGTAAAGAAAAAGAACTTATAATTCAACTTCATAAAGAAGGAAAATACGATACACCTTACTCAAAATATAAAATCAATTTAATTGGATTGCCATTTAAAGTAACAGAAATTGAAATCGACAATGAAAAGGTTGCATTTGACGCCATCGCTTTTGAAGAGAATCATTTCTTACTGGTTGATAAAGAGTTCAATGAACTTCATATTATTGGAGAGTAAGTAAATTTTGGTATTTTCCTGATTAATTATGTAAATCATAAAGTAATAATAATTGTATTTTTGTGTGTTTTAAAAATATATCGATCATGAAAAAACAATTAATATTGGGAATTTTTACAG
Source organism: Flavobacterium azizsancarii (assembly GCF_027980145.1). GTDB lineage: Bacteria > Bacteroidota > Bacteroidia > Flavobacteriales > Flavobacteriaceae > Flavobacterium > Flavobacterium azizsancarii. The sequence continues at coordinate 9,849 of NZ_JAMZNK010000005.1, forward strand.
CTGTTTTGATAGTTGGTTGCGCTACAAATCCTGTTACAGGAAAGAAAAACCTAAATTTCGTTTCAAACAGTGAATTGTTTCCGTCCTCTTTTCAACAGTATAATACTTTTATAACAGAAAATAAAGTTATAACAGGTACTGCAGATGCAAAAAGAGTAGAAGCAGTTGGAATGAGAATTAAAGCTGCTGCAGAAAAATACCTGACATTTTTAGGACAGTCGCAATACTTAAAAGATTATCGATGGGAGTATAAATTAGTTGACAGTAAAGAAGTGAATGCCTGGTGTATGCCTGGTGGAAAAATTGTTGTGTATTCAGGAATTTTACCTATTACTCAAAATGATGCAGGTTTAGCCACAGTTATGGGTCACGAAGTTTCGCACGCATTAGCCAACCACGGAGCACAAAGAATGAGTGCCGCACAATTGCAACAAATTGGCAGCGCCGCATTAGATGCTGCAACAAGCACAAAATCTGAGGTAACCAGACAAATATTTGCTCAAGCTTACGGTGTTGGTTCTGAAGTAGGAGTGATGCTTCCGTTTAGCAGAAGTAATGAAACTGAAGCTGATAAAATAGGATTAACCTTAATGGCAATTGCAGGATATAATCCGGATGATGCAATTGCATTCTGGACTAGAATGTCTGCTAAATCTGGGGCTGGAGGTACACCTGAATTCATGAGTACACACCCCTCTGACGCAACAAGAATTGCAAATATAAGATCGCTAATTCCGGAAGCAAAAGCAACAGCACTAAAAGTAGGAGTTATAAAATAAAAAATATTACATTATTCAATACAAGTTATTAAAGCTATTCTTTTAAGAGTAGCTTTTTTTTTGTAAAAATTGTTTATAATTTATTAATGTACGATTTATCAAAATTCTACCTGATTATAATAAAAATTGGATAAATTCGTAGCCTGTTAACAAAACCATGTCTATGAAAAACTTACAAAAAGGAGATAAAAAACTGCTAAACGCCTGGGCCTTTTATGATTGGGCAAATTCAGTTTATACCCTTACAATTGCATCTGCAGTATTTCCTATTTTTTACGAAGCCTTATTTGCGAAGCGCGATCATTATATTGATGTTTTTGGCATGCATTTGAAAAACTCGGCTTTGATCAGTTTTATTACAGCGATGGCATTTTTGTTTGTTTCTTTTATGTCCCCATTATTATCAGGAGTTGCTGATTATGTAGGAAATAAAAAATCTTTCATGAAGTTTTTCTGCTATCTGGGAGCTACATCTTGTATCGGATTATATTGGTTTGACCTTGATAATATTTATATCGGATTGGCTTTTTATTTTTTAGGATTAATTGGTTTTTGGGGAAGTTTGGTTTTTTACAATTCTTACTTACCGGACATCGCTTTTGAAGAGCAACAAGATAGTATTAGCGCTAAAGGATATTCGTTAGGATATATTGGAAGTGTAATTTTATTGATCATCAACCTGGCAATGATTATGAAACCAAAGCTTTTTGGAATTACGGGATCAGACGGGGAAGCAGCAATGAAAGCAATGCGTTATTCGTTTGTAATGGTTGGTGTCTGGTGGATCGTATTCAGTCAGTATACTTATTATTACTTGCCGAATGGAAGAAAAAATAATAATGAAAAATTAACAAGATCAACTATCTTTAATGGCTTTAATGAATTAAAGAAGGTTTGGGCATTATTAAAACAAAACATTCCGCTAAAACGTTATTTGGGAGGTTTTTTTGTTTCAAGTATGGCAGTACAGACTGTATTATTGGTAGCCACCTATTTTGGAGCCCAGGAAATTCAATGGGAGTCTAAAGAAGAATCTACAATTGGTTTGATTGTTAGTATTTTACTGATACAAATAATAGCTGTTGCCGGAGCAATATTAACCTCAAAAGCCTCGGCTAAATTTGGAAATATTCCAACCCTGATCGTGATTAACGCTATTTGGGTAGTATTTTGTGTGATTGTTTATTTTATTTATTTGCCAATCCACTTTTATATTGCCGCAACTATTGCAGGATTTGTAATGGGGGGAATTCAGGCACTGTCGCGTTCTACATATTCAAAGTTATTACCTGAAACAGAAGATACAGCTTCCTTTTTTAGTTTTTATGATGTTGCTGAAAAAATAGGAATCGTAATAGGAATGTGTGTTTACGGAATTATAGATCAAATTACAGGAAGTTCCCGTTCTGCGATTGTTATTTTGGGAATATTCTTTGTCACAGCCATTTTTCTATTGAGAAGAATACCAAAAAAGGCACTTTAAATTAATTAAAGTGCCTTTCGGGGATTTAAGTTGTCATGAAACACGACAAAGCTGTATAGTTTGATTGATGATGTTTTTTTTTAGATAATTATACTTTTGAGATATTTCCTGAGCCCGAAACTTTTACATCACGTTTTTCAGGATTCCCTGTGTATTTAATATTTCCTGAACCAGAAACTCGTGCAGTTAAACTTTCCTTGCAGTTAATTTTGCTGTTTCCAGACCCTGAAACGTTTACATCAACAATTTTTGATTGCAAATCGGTAGTGTCAATATCGCCAGATCCTGAAAGTTTTGTAGTAAAACTGTCTGCATTTCCTTTTAATTGTACATTTCCTGAACCGCTTAGATTTAATTCTAAAGTATTGGAATCAACAGCAAGATAAAAATTTCCTGAACCGGATAATTTAGCAAGAAGCTTATCATTTTTAATAACATCTTTTGACTGAACGTTTCCTGAACCAGATAAAGTCACTTCAGATATTTTTTCAAATGGTATAGTTACCTGGATCTTTTTACCCATGCTAGGCCTGATATTTATGCCTTTTTCGGTGTAAATTTTCAATACATCTCCTTCAACTTCAACTTTTATGGCTGATATTAAGTTCTCTTCCCCTTTAATGATGATCTTTCCTTCTTTTCCTGCTACTAGATCTACATCAAAAGAGCCCGATATTTTTATAGCATCATAATCAGCTGTTGTTCTTGTCTCAGTAACGATGTTACCATTTCCTTTCTTTTTATCGTTAGATGACCATTGTGCATTTGCAATAAAAGTTATTAAAAACGCTCCACACACTAATAATTGAATTGATTTTTTCATTTTTTTGATTTTTTTGATTTTTATTTTTTGACTGATTTTCGAAACTATTGCCTTTTGGTTAATATTACATTACCATAATTAGAATTTACAATGACTTTATTTTGCCCTTTTTTCTTATTGTACCCACTTAATCTTTTTGCATTATTTTTAATTTCACTAACGAAAACTTCTAAAGAACTATCACTTTTTATGCTGCCGTACTTTGTATTTATATCAAAATCAAAAGCAAAGTTTGCATTGTATCCCAGCGATACGTTTGTATATCCTGTATTGATATTTACATTTTTTGATTTCTCATTAAGCGATTCTACATTTATCTTAGAATAAGTTGCATCGATATTCAGGTTGCTCGAAATCTCTGCAATAGATATTGTTACATAATTACTGCTGCCAACGAGTGAATTTATTTTTTGAAATTTAAAACTGCCGTAATTCCCTTTGAATTTAATGTTTTGCCCCTCCATTATTGAGACGTCAGTATAATTTGCATCGACATTTAAATTTCCGGATTCATTTATTTTTATTCCTGAATAACGTGCTTCAATGTTTCCGTTTTTAATGTAATCAATACTCGAGTTTTGGCTGTATCCAATTTCGATTCTATTGCTGTCGCCATTAAGTTTGCCAAGTATGATCTTACCATATTTACAAGAAATATCCGCAGTAGATTCTAAATTGAGAGTTGTAATGTTCCCGTATTTATTATTAAGTTTTACAGTTCCGTTTTTAGGAATTTTAATTACATAATTAATTTCAAAACTGTTGCTGCTTCCTCGGCTTTTTAAGGAGGAATTACCAAGATTTGTTACCGCAGAAACTAAATGTTTAAGAGCAGTAATATCAACATCAATACTATTTAACCGTTCATTGACCCAATTTTCATTTCCTCCCGAAACTTTTATTGTAATGTCAACATCGATTTTGTCTTCATCCCATGTACTTACTGTGATGTTCCCATATTTATTATCGATGTCTATTCCTGCATTGGAATTGACGATATAGGTTTTTTTGATGTTTTTTTGTTTAGAAATAAAGCTGTCATCATTTGAAAATCCTAATAAAGGAATCAAAAGAAATAAGATTAGTATGCTATAATGTTTTTTCATGTGTTGTAGTATTTTTAAATTTTTCATTTTCTTCAATTCTCTGTAATACCGTTTGTAAAAAAGATATTCGGGTTTGAAGGTTGCTAATCATAGCGTAAATAATCTGTTTGTTTTCGCCATTTTTCTGAACTTCTTTTATAATTTTTGTATAATCAGCATCAAAAACTTTCATTTGCTTTAACGCGTCATTTATAATTTGTTCATTTTCCGGCGAACTTTTTTCTTTTAATTTAACCAACTCATTATCAATTAAAATACTGAAGATCGAATCTGTTCTTTGCGTTTCTTTCGATGCGAATTTAAATTCCTTTGGTTTTTCATTATTGTTATAGAACAAAGAGATCCCAAGCAATACTACAATCGACGCAGCTATTGCCCAAACGGCATTATTTTTTTTCTTAGGTTGTTTCTTTTTGTTTAATTTGTGTAAGAAATCAACCTGATGGTCAGCATTCATTCTTTTAACATCCCATTGATTCTCGAATTTTTCAAATAATTGATCTAAATCGTCATTTTCCTTTTTCATATATCTAAAATTTATTTTTTAATGGTGAATCTGCTATCGCTTTTTTAATCATTTGTGCGCACAAACTTTTTGTTTTCAGCAATCTCATATCTCCTCTAATTTTTTTCGCAAACTTTCTTTCGCCCTGCTCAATGTAGTCCGGCAATTGGCATAGGAAATATTTAAAATTTCGCAAATCTCCTCCTGATCATAACCTTCAATGTAAAAGAGCGTTAACACCATCCTGTAATTGTCTTTTAAACTTAAAATTGAATCCAAGACCTGTTTCACTTTAAGTGAATTCAAATCTATATTTTCAGAAAAGAAGCTGTCGTTTTCTTCTATTTTATATAATGTTTTACTTAGGTCTTCGACCTGAAACGCATTATTTTTTTTATAAAAGTCAATACTATAATTGACAATTATTTTTTTTAACCATGCTCCAAAAGCTACTTCTTGTCTGTAATCATTAATTTTTGTAAAAGCCTTAAGAAAACCTTCTTGCATGACGTCTTGTGCAAAATGTTCATCTTTTACAATACGGTAGGCCACATTATACATGGCTTTACTGTAACGATTGTAAACTTCGAATTGTGCCTTTTGATTGTTTTCTTTACAAAGCGCGATTAATTCTTCGATATTTTGGTTAGTTATATTCAAGTAATGATTGCTAGTTTTTAATAATGACTTTGCTTTTTTTGATTTGTTACACTTTGGATAAAAATAAATGTATTTTTTTTGATAATAGCTTTAATAATTTAGATATGATAAAATTTACAGTTGCAAATCATACTTATTGTAAGATTTTTTACTTAGTTTTGAGCGGTATAATATTTTAACCTTACAATAAATTATTTATGAAAAAAAAATAAATTTTATTCCTTTTACTTTTTGTTTTAGGAATCTCTTTTAATTCTTGTACCAAAGACTTTGAGGATGGGTTAAATTATAATAACGGGAACGGAAATGGTAACGGAAACCCTTCAATTAATACAGGAATCTTTACTGCAACAGTGGGAGGACATGCTTTTGTGGGAGATCAGGTACAAGCTATTGTAACTGATGATTATGTGGCAATTGAGGGTATTAGATCTTCTAAAGGCGATTTAATTCAAATAATTCTGCCAAGTAATAAAGTAGGAACATATACATGGAAAAACAGTAACGAAAATGCTGAAAATTTTATATTGGCTTATGCTTTAGAAATTGGAGGAGATGCATTTGCAAGTATATCAGAGGAGGACGCGGCACTTTTTGAAATTCAGGGATATACAGATACAGCAATAGTTAAAATTACAGATGTAGACAAAGACAAAAAAACTATTTCAGGCACCTTTCAGTTTACAGGATTTAGAGAGTTGAGCAATAAATAGGGCAGAAACAAAAGTAATTACTAATGGTTCATTTACGAATATATTTTACACACAAATTTACCAATTGAAGAACCTGATCATTTTCTTACCGCAAAAATAGACGGAGTTGAGTTTATTGAAGACAAAATTGATGTGGCCAGCATAAGTTCCCTGGGAGCTTATCCTTATTACAGTATTGTAGGGAAAAAGAAAGGCGACAATGCAGACAGTATAGGTGTTAGTATAGATCACTCATACTCAGTTGGAACTTATCCAGCTTCTAGTGTTTTACTAAATGGCGGAGAGAATACTGTACATGTTGCGAGTGCTTATTGCAGGATAAACGGTACTCTGTATAATTTAGAATCAGGTTCGGTTATTATTACTTCGAAATCTGCAACACGCATGAAAGGCAGTTATAGTTTTGTTGTTAGTGATTTTGATAAAATTAATAAAAAGTCAATCACAGGATCCTTTGACATTAGTATAGTAGACCTGAATTAGTAACTATGCAAAAAAGAATCCACCTTTGGGTGGATTTTTTTTTGGTAAAACAATTTGATTTTACTAGATTGGCTCGCTAAATAGATAATATATTATCCATTTTGGCACAGTGATTGTCTCTTTTAAAGATCTATCTTGTAAATGAGACGCTTAGTATGTTTTTATTACATATTAATGAATCTAAGACTACATTTGAAGTTAGGATTAAAAATTTAATGACAAAACGACTTATATACTATTATGTCAGACCATAAAATACTTACTATTGACAATCTGTCACTTCAGGAATTTGATTCAGAAGCAGAATTGATTCCATTATTAACTCCAGAAGACGAAGAGGAAATGAACAATGAAGAGCTTCCGCTTTCGTTACCTATTTTACCATTACGTAATACTGTTTTATTTCCGGGAGTTGTAATTCCAATTTCTGCGGGAAGAGATAAATCGATTAAATTAATAAACGATGCAAACGCAGGCGGTAAAATAATTGGAGTTGTTTCTCAAATTAATGAAGAAGATGAAGATCCGTCAAAAGATGATATTCATAAAATAGGTACTGTAGCAAGAATTCTGCGTGTTTTAAAAATGCCTGACGGAAATGTTACCGTTATTCTACAAGGAAAAAAACGTTTTGAAATAGATGAGATCGTTTCAGAGGATCCTTATATTAATGCAACTATCAAAGAAGTTTCAGAAGAACGTCCGGAAGAGAATGATACTGAATTTACAGCTATTTTAGATTCAGTAAAAGAATTGGCGATTCAAATTATAAAAGAAAGCCCAAACATTCCATCAGAAGCAACTTTTGCTATTAAAAACATTGAAAGCCAATCGTTTTTGATCAATTTTGTTTCTTCAAACATGAATTTATCCGTAAAAGAGAAGCAAGGTTTGTTATCGATAAACGGATTAAAAGAAAGGGCGCTTGAGACTTTACGTTATATGAACGTGGAGTTGCAAAAATTAGAATTGAAAAATGACATCCAGTCAAAAGTTCGTTTTGATTTAGATCAGCAGCAACGTGAATATTTCCTTCATCAGCAAATGAAAACCATTCAGGAAGAATTGGGAGGCGTTTCGCAAGAGGAAGAAATGGACGAAATGGGTCTGAAGGCAAAAACTAAAAAATGGGATGAAAAAACGCAAAAGCATTTCGAAAAAGAATTGTCTAAAATGCGTAGAATGAATCCGCAATCGCCTGATTTCGGAATTCAGCGTAATTATTTAGAATTGTTTTTAGAGTTGCCATGGGGCGAATATTCTAAAGATAAATTCGATTTAAAATACGCTCAGAAAATATTAGATAAAGATCATTTTGGACTTGAAGAAGTTAAGAAAAGAATGATCGAACATTTGGCCGTATTGAAACTTCGTAACGATATGAAATCGCCAATTATATGTTTGACAGGACCTCCGGGAGTTGGTAAAACTTCGATTGGCCGTTCAGTGGCCGAAGCTTTAGGTCGTGAATATGTGCGTATTTCGTTGGGTGGTTTACGTGACGAAGCTGAAATTCGCGGACACAGAAAGACTTATATTGGTGCAATGCCGGGTAGAATTATCCAGAGTTTGAAAAAAGCGGGAACATCAAATCCTGTATTTATTTTAGATGAAATAGATAAACTTTCCAGCGGTAATAGCGGAGATCCTTCTTCTGCTTTGTTAGAAGTGTTGGATCCGGAACAAAACAATGCTTTCTATGATAATTTCCTTGAAATGGGATACGACTTGTCTAAAGTTATGTTTATCGCTACCTCAAATAATATGAGCTCAATTCAGCCCGCTTTGCGTGACAGAATGGAAGTGATTAAAATGTCAGGTTATACAATTGAAGAAAAAGTAGAAATTGCTAAAAGGCATCTCTTTCCGAAACAATTAGAAGCTCACGGATTAACAACTAAGGAGTTGACAATTGGTAAAAAACAATTAGAGAAAATCGTAGAAGGATATACACGTGAATCTGGTGTACGTAACCTGGAAACTAAAATTGCTCAGGTTATTCGTAATGCAGCAAAATCAGTTGCAATGGACGAGGAGTACAATAAAAAAGTGACTGACGAAGATATTCTTAAGGTTTTAGGCGTGCCAAGATTAGAACGTGATAAATACGAAAACAATGATGTTGCCGGAGTTGTTACAGGTTTGGCCTGGACAAGTGTTGGTGGTGATATTTTGTTTATTGAATCATTGATCTCTGAAGGAAAAGGTTCTTTGACGATTACCGGAAATCTGGGTAATGTAATGAAAGAATCTGCCACGATTGCTTTAGAATACATTAAAGCCAATGCTAAAAAATTAGGATTAAGTGTAGAGCTGTTCCAAAAATATAATATCCATTTACACGTTCCGGAAGGTGCAACACCAAAAGACGGACCAAGCGCGGGTATTGCCATGCTGACTTCTTTGGTTTCGTTGCTAACACAAAAGAAAGTAAAGAAAAGCTTAGCTATGACCGGCGAAATAACTCTTCGAGGAAAAGTTTTACCAGTAGGAGGGATCAAAGAAAAAATCTTAGCAGCAAAAAGAGCTAATATTAAAGAGATCATTTTATGTCACGAGAACAAAAGCGACATCGATGAAATTAAATCAGAATATTTAGAAGGCTTAACTTTTCATTATGTAAAAGAAATGAGTGAAGTTTTAGCTTTAGCGATAACAGATCAGAATGTTAAAAACGCGAAGCAGTTGAAATAGTTTCAGTTAAAATTATAAACTTAAAAATCCAAATTCCAGGACTAATTGTCCAATGGGATTTGGATTTTTTTATTATTTTCTGAAGTTATATAATTTTATATTTATAATTGCGTTATTTCCATATGGAAAATATCCTAAAAAACGATTTGTTATGTTAAACTGGAAGTGTAATAAGAAGGGGAAATACAATAAATTATGATAAAGATTTCAATTAATTGCTATTTAATCATAGAATCTAAATTCTGAGGCGGTATTATAGAATAATTCCTTGTGTAACGGTTTCTCACACTCGCGAGTCGCCTTATAAAGAGTAAAAATAGAGGTAGTGTATTCAGCCTTCGAAAGTTAATTAATTGTATTGGCAAAGTAATTGATTTGTGGTTTTTATATAAAATTAAAAAAAAATTATGTAAATTTGGCGCTGGTAATTCCTGATCCTCAGGAGTTTCATCAGTTTTTGTTTAAAAGTGAAAAAGTTAAAGTTTAATTATTCGTATTCAAGATATATATTGGCAACTAACACAAGTCTTTTTAGTCTAATCTTAAATTTTCAATAGTTATATGAAAATAATCAGTTTGTTTTTATTTGTGACTGTAGGGTTTTTTACGGCCTCAAAACATTACTTTAAAGAAGATGATGTGATGACTACTGTGGAAGTAGAAAGAATGAATACCAGAGTGAGCGAAATACGAAACATGATTAGTATTGATCCTAAGTACAATACTAAGATTGCTTTTTTTGTTGACATGAGAATACCATCAGGCAAAAATCGCTTTTTTGTTTATGACCTTGTAAACAATAAGATAATAGATCAAGGCCTTGTTGCTCACGGTTCCGGATCTGAAACGGGAGTAAAAGGAAGTCTGAGATTTAGTAATACACCCAATTCAAATTGCACAGCATTAGGCAGATATGCTATAGGAAAATGTTATAAGGGAGGATTTGGTAAAGCTTACAAATTAAGCGGTTTAGATCAAACTAATGACAATGCTTTGTCGAGAGCTATTGTTTTGCATTATTATTCAGCGGTTCCATATGAGGAGCAGGATTATTATATCAGTAATAGCCATGGGTGCCCAATGGTTAACGAGCAATTCTTTAAGAGAATCGAAAAAATAATAGATACTTCTAAGTCAAATATCGTTTTGGATATTTACTATTAAATACTTCACATAACTTATATTCTTGTACTTGGTTTGTTATTGAGATAGTTCTCAATAGTAAGTGCTTATTTCTGGCAATTGGTCTTTTTTAAATCATTAATAAATTAACTGTAAGCATAATATGAAGAAGATTTTTTTTATTTTTCTTTTAATGTTATCGCTTTTTATTGGATATGTAATTGTTTTTAAAAAGAAAGATTTCTCTTTGCTTAATACGAAAAGTATTGACATAGCTCAGATCGATGCCGTTAAAAAGATCGTAAACAGTAGCGCAAAGTATAATAAAAATTTTGCTTTTTTTATTGACATGAAAGTGCACTCAGGTAAGTTTCGTTTTTTTGTTTATGATTTAAAAAATAATAAAATAATCGACAGAGGAATCGTTGCGCATGGTTCCGGTTCTGAAACGGGAATTAAAGGAAAGCTTAAATTTAGTAATATCCCAAATTCACTAAGTACTTCATTAGGCACATATTCTATAGGAAATCAGTATTACGGTAAGTTTGGAAAATCTTACAGACTACACGGATTAGATGCGACAAATAGTAATGCATTTAGTCGTGATATTGTATTTCATTATTATTTTGATGTTCCATATAAAGAACAGGATAACTATATTTGCAACAGTTACGGTTGTCCTATGGTAAATAAAAAATATTTTAACCGAATCGCTCAAATAATCGATAACTCAAAATCACATATTGTTATGAGTATTTATTATTAAGAGCCATAACTATTTAAACTTTAAAAAATAAAACATTGAAAAAAATTACGGTTGCTATTGATGGATTTTCATCAACAGGAAAAAGCACTTTAGCAAAACAATTAGCAAAAGAGTTGGAGTATGTTTATGTCGATACCGGAGCAATGTATCGCGCCGTTGCTTACTTTGCAATGCAAAATCACTTTATAGGTACTGACTCTTTTGACAAAAAAGCCCTGGTTGATGCTTTGCCAAAAATTCAATTAGAGTTTAAATTCAATGCTGATTTAGGGTTTGGCGAAATGTACCTGAATGGCGAAAACGTTGAAAAGCAAATTAGAACTATAGAGGTTTCCAGTTTTGTCAGTAAAGTAGCAGAAGTTTCTGAAGTGCGTTCTAAATTGGTAGAACAACAAAAAGAAATGGGGAAAAACAAAGGAATAGTTATGGATGGCAGGGATATAGGAACGGTTGTTTTTCCGAATGCCGAACTTAAAATTTTCATGACTGCAAGTGCTGAAACCCGTGCACAAAGACGTTTTGATGAGTTACAGGAAAAAGGAGATGATGTATCTTATGAGGATGTTTTAAAAAATGTAGTCGAGAGAGATTATATAGATACACACCGTGAAGATTCGCCTTTAATAATTGCTGATGATGCAATAGAAATAGATAATTCCTACTTAAATAGAGAAGAGCAATTTTCAGCTGTTTTAGAATTGATAAATGATGTTGTTAAAACGAATTAAATTTTTGTAGATATTTATTTTAATGGTAGTTTTACCGCTTCATTTATTAAAAAAGACAATTTCATCATATGGGAATTAAAAACAGGTTGATTATAATGAGCTTTCTTCAATTTTTTGTTTGGGGAGCCTGGCTTATAACAATTGGAAATTATTGGTTTGGAACTAAAAATTGGGAAGGAACCCAATTTGGTCTTGTTTTTGGAACCATGGGAATCGCTTCCTTATTTATGCCCACTCTTACCGGAATTATTGCAGATAGATGGATAAACGCAGAAAAGTTATATGGTTTTTTACATATAATCTATGCATTGGTTTTATTTGGCATTGCTCAAGTTACTACACCGGATAATTTTATATACGTAATGTTTGCTGCAATGTGCTGTTATATGCCAACAATTGCTTTGAGTAATTCGATTTCGTATACTTCACTAAAATTAAATAATAAAAACATAGTAAAAGATTTTCCGCCTATTCGTGTTTGGGGAACTATTGGTTTTATTGCTGCAATGTGGATTACTAATTTAAGTGGAAGTAAAGCAACTGAATATCAGTTTTATATTGCCGGAGTTGGTGCGTTAATTCTTGGGGTTTATGCTTTTACATTGCCAAAATGTGCGCCACAGCGATTGACTAAAGAAGATGCCACGTTAGTAGAAACTTTAGGTCTGGAAGCTTTTAAGCTATTTGGAAATTATAAAATGGCTTTGTTTTTTGTGTTTTCTATGTTTCTGGGAGGCGCATTACAATTGACAAATGCTTATGGAGATGTATTTCTGGATGAATTCAAACATTTTCCAAAATATGCAGATTCTTTTGTAATTCAATATTCGACTATTATTATGTCGATCTCTCAGGTTTCTGAAACTTTGTTTATTTTGGCAATTCCGTTTTTCTTAAGACGTTTTGGTATCAAACAAGTAATGCTAATTAGTATGTTGGCTTGGGTCTTGCGTTTCGGATTATTCGCTTTTGGAGATCCTGTAGGAGGATTATGGATGATTATTATGTCTTGTATTGTTTACGGAATGGCATTTGATTTCTTTAATATCTCCGGTTCATTATTCGTAGAAAGCAATACTGATTCTAAAATACGCTCATCAGCACAAGGGTTATTTATGATGATGACCAATGGAGTAGGAGCGGTTTTAGGAAGTTTAACTTCAGGTTGGGCTATTGATCGTTTCTTTACAAAATCATTTACTAATACAACTGAATTAGCAGGTTTTTTACAAACAGACAGCACGAATTCTAAAATGCTGGAATTTGTAAAAGGACAAGGAAACTCAATTTCGACAGAGGGAATTTTCACAAATCCAATCTTAATGAAAGACTGGCATACAATCTGGTTGTCGTTTGCGGCTTATGCTTTGGTGATCGCAATTGCTTTTGCTGTTTTATTCAAGCATAAACATGACCCGAAGGAAATAGAAAATTTAAGTCATTAATGACTTTATAATATATAAAAATCCCGTTTTCGATTTATTGAAAACGGGATTTTTGTTTTTGGAAATTTTACTTAGTGAAATCATTTAAAATAACGCTGACTTTTTCAACAATAGTACTGGCGTCTTTAATGTTTTTTGATTCTTGTTCTTTTGCCCAATTGCGTTGGACTTCTTTATAACGAGTCATGTCTTGCCATTCTTTAACTTCTTTAGATTTTAAAATTCGGATATTTACACCATCATTTTTCATGCTTTTTATCATAGCAGTAAAGATTTTATCCATTACAGCACCTAAAGTTTTATATGCACTTTCAGCAGCGCGTTGAATGGCTTGTTGGTCTTCTTTTGCAAGACTGTTCCATGTATCTTTATTCATGACCAGAAGATAAACGTGTCCTAGCCATAATTCTTTTGAAGCGACAACATTAGGAGCGACTTCATGAGCATTTATATCATGTCCGCTATCAATGTTTACCATAAGCCCGTCTAAAGTGCCTTCTTTCAAAGCACCATAAACTCCTTTGCCCATGGCATCGTAACAGGAATAGCTCCTGCATTTTGTAGAAAATCTTTGTGCCAAAAACTGGCAGATCGCCACTTTTCGCCCTTAATGTCCTGGAGATTATTTAATGGTTTTGTACTTAAGAAAGCTACTGGAAATCCAGTTGCAAAAAATACGTTGACTACGTTTTGTTTTTCTAATTCTTCCGGAAAAGCTGGAATTTTCTCATTTACTTGACGAAAGAATTTTACTTGATTATCTCCGGTTGGACCTTTTGGAAAACTTTTAAAGATTTGATGTAAGGGCAGATTATTTGCTACATATTCAGGAACGACAATAGACACGTCTGTAGTATTATCTTTCCCCGTTGCTTGTAAAGCATCGTAGCCAGTTGCAATTTCGCTTCCCCAATGATCATCTATTTTTAAGCGTCCTTTTGATTCTTTTTCAATTGCAGGAAAGAAAACTTCTTTTATGAATCGGGTTCGCATTCCGCCGAGTGGTTCATGATCCGAATATTTTAGGATTTTCACTGTTGATTTTTGTGCATTAACTGATAAGATAATCATTGTGAATAGAGTGGAGAAAAATGTTTTTTTTCATTGTTTTTGCTTTTATATTTAAATAGGAGGCAAAATATAATTTTATTTATCACGCATTTGTCCCGAAACGGTTTAAATAATCTCAAAACTATCAAAATAAGACATAAAATTCTTATGTAATTAACTCTATTTGGTTTTAAACTTATTTATTAACAGATCTTTACATATAGTGAGTTCTATTGATTTTTAAAACCTGTTGAAGTTTGGCGTCTAAAAAAATTATGGCAATGACTCAATCAAATCTTCGACTTGTTTTTTCTGTATGGCGTATTTTTTTTGTAGTTCAGAACCTTCGCCCATTCGGTTGTAATATTCTAAGCCTTTTTGAGCGAAGAATTTCTTATGAAAGTTAGATATTTGAGGAACTTGCGGAAATAAATTGCGAAAGTTCATTTCATAATACGCTTGCCACTCCCGCTCGTTTTTATCCAATACGTATGGTTTTGCTGTTTTTTGATTGACATGAACCATTTCATGCACAATAAGAATCAGCATTAGTTCTAGTGGAAACTCAAAAGTGTTTTCTGGGATTCTGATAATTTGTGGTTCGCCAAATTCACCTTCAGTTGTCATTAGGATAAAGTCAGGTTTTGCTTTTTCTCTAAACTCAAATCTTTTTAAATTCTTGTTTTTGAGGTTGTACTTTTTTAAAAGCCAATAAACGGCGTTGATGACTTGTCCGTTTTGATGGAAAGTTTCAATTTTTAGTTTTATTTGGTCGAGTGTCATGGTCATAAAGTAAAAGTAAGTAATTAAAACTTATTGCATAAATTAGCCTACTTACTTTGATGAATAAAGAATTGTAAAAAATAAAAATATTTATGAGAAATTTAAAAGTGTTTTTTTTGATTTTTTCATTGTTGGCTTTTGCTTCTATATATGCTCATAAGGATAGAGGAGAGTATCCAAAAAGCGTTAAATTTATTTTTGATGACAAAGAGACTTTAGTCTTGAATTACGATGATTCGAGATTAGGAAATATTTGTGATGAAATAATTTCCGGAAAAAGGAAATTAACTGAAGCGTATGTAACTTATAAAACAGGAGAAGTAGTAAATGTTAAATTTGATGGGGAAAATTGCACTTCAATTGATATAATGTGCAAAAATAAAAGAGTGTTTGTAGAAAAAAATATTTTGAAAAAAATTAAAGGAATTCATTTTTCAACACTCACTTTATCTTGGTCATCAGATTACGATAAAGCTTTTTCATCATCTTATTTTACAATAAGTTTTGATATGGGGACTGAGCGTTTTTATGATGAGTTTCCTAATGTACAATTGTTTTTTAAGAAGCAAGTATTTTCAAACGCAGAAGTTTGGAAGCAAATTAGTAAGAATGGGAGACAAGGGAGTAAATTATAATATTTTTATTTTTGCGTTATTAAATAGTTTAAATTCCTAATAATTTATAGTTTCTTAAAACCACAAAACCTCTAATCTAGCCCCGATAGAGCGGGTATCCTTTTTCTGGCTTCTTTAGACAGAAAAAGATAGGAGCGAGAGCGGGACTTCAGGCCTTGAAAACCCTTAAATTTGCTGCTCCTGAACAATAGAGTGATAATCATTTAGAATTGTTTTGCTATTACAGAAAAATGTATTAATTTTGCAAACCTTTTGGCAGAGAAGAGTTTCCATTAGGTATCAACTATTTATGTAAAACAACTTCTGTTTTTTCTATCGCTTTATGAAACTCAAGAAAAGCAGAATACAAATTTTTTATCAGCATGTCTGAACAATTAAAATCACAAGAAGAGTTTTTAGCAAATTTTAACTGGCATAACTTCGAAGAAGGTATCGATGCAGTAGATGAGAAAAACTTACAAGAATTCGAAGACTTAGTATCAAAAACTTTCATCGCTACAGATCAAGAAGAAGTAGTAGAAGGTGTAGTTGTTAGAATTACAGATAGAGACGTTATCGTTGATATCAATGCAAAATCGGAAGGTGTTATTTCTTTAAACGAATTCCGTTACAACCCAAACCTAAAAGTAGGTGACAAAGTAGAAGTATTAATCGACATCCGTGAGGATAAAACTGGTCAATTAGTATTATCTCACAGAAAAGCACGTACTATCAAATCTTGGGATAGAGTTATTTCTGCAAACGAAACAGGAGAAATCGTTAATGGTTTTGTAAAATGCAGAACTAAAGGTGGTATGATCGTTGACGTTTTTGGAATTGAAGCTTTCTTACCTGGTTCTCAAATTGACGTTAAGCCAATTAGAGACTACGATGTATACGTAAACAAAATGATGGAATTCAAAGTGGTAAAAATTAACCACGAATTCAAAAACGTTGTTGTATCTCATAAAGCGCTTATCGAAGCTGATATCGAAGTACAGAAAAAAGAAATCATCGGTCAATTACAAAAAGGACAAGTATTAGAAGGTGTTGTTAAAAACATTACTTCTTATGGTGTGTTTATTGACTTAGGTGGTGTTGATGGATTAATTCACATTACTGACCTTTCTTGGAGTAGAATCAACCACCCAAGTGAAGTTCTTGAATTAGACCAAAAATTAAACGTTGTAATCCTTGATTTCGATGATGAGAAAACAAGAATTCAATTAGGATTGAAACAATTAAACGCTCACCCATGGGACGCTTTAGATGCTAACTTAAACATTGGTGATAAAGTAAAAGGTAAAGTAGTTGTAATCGCTGATTACGGTGCATTTATCGAAGTTGCTGAAGGTGTTGAAGGTTTAATCCACGTTTCTGAAATGTCATGGTCAACTCATTTACGTTCTGCTCAGGATTTCGTAAAAGTTGGAGATGTTGTTGAAGCTGTTATCTTAACATTAGATAGAGATGACCGTAAAATGTCATTAGGTATCAAACAATTGACTCAGGATCCATGGACTGACATTACTTCTAAATACCCAGTAGGTTCTAAACATACAGGTATCGTTAGAAACTTTACAAACTTTGGTATTTTCGTAGAATTAGAAGAAGGAATTGATGGATTAATTTACATCTCTGACTTATCTTGGACTAAGAAAATCAAACACCCATCTGAATTTGTAAATGTTGGTGAGAAACTTGATGTAGTAGTATTAGAATTAGATGTTGAAGGACGTAAATTATCTTTAGGTCACAAACAAACTACTGCTAATCCTTGGGATCAATACGAAGATTCTTTCGCTGTAGGAACTATCCACAATGGTGAAATTTCTGAAATCGTTGACAAAGGAGCTACTGTAGAATTCGGAGATGATATCGTTGCTTTCATTCCTACTCGTCACCTTGAAAAAGAAGACGGAAAGAAATTGAAAAAAGGTGATACTGCTGATTTCAAAGTAATCGAATTTAACAAAGAATTCAAAAGAGTAGTTGCATCTCACACTGCTATCTTCCGTGAAGAAGAAGAGAAAAATGTAAAAACTCAAACTGAAAATACTTCATCTAACTCATCTACAAATGCACCAGCTGCAACTTTAGGAGATAACAATGATGTATTAGCTGCATTGAAAGCTAAAATGGAAAAAACTGAGAAAAAATAATTCTTAGTTTCCTCTAAATAGAAAGTCCCACAGCAATGTGGGACTTTTTTTATGTTATTTTGTTTCAGGTTTTGTTTGTTTTAAGTTTCAAGTTGTCACGCTCAGTGTCCCGAGGCTTCGGGAGAAGTGCATTTCTATTAGAAAGCAATATTTAAGCATTGAGATTAGAAATTTAGGAATTAATTTTTGTTTAATCAGGAGCTGTTTCCTGCTTTGCGCTTCAATCTTTTTATTTTTTAAAGGAAAAAATAAAAAGGATTTCCACTTCAATCAGGGCTAGGGCATTTGTTTTCAAAAGATATTTATTTTGAAGCCAATAATTTTGATTCTTCAGGAGTGTAATCATTTACAATCGCATAAGTTTCAATTTTAGCAATCGCCATTTCGTCAAGAATATCAACTAAATTTTTAAAGTTTGATTTTTTGCTTGGTTTTATAATTACAATCGGACCGTTTCTTGGTTTTCCAAGTGCTGCCGAATATTCATGAATAGTTTTACTTCTGCTAAAAAGTTCTTTACGGATTCCATTCTTTCCATAACTTAATTCTTTTGGACCTGTTATTGGAGTAAATAAAAGTCCGGAATAACTAATTACTTTATCATTATCATCTAGTAAAACTGTTATAATGCGGCTTGCATCTCCACCACAACTAATTACACGACTCCATTCTTCATCCAAATCTTTTGGAGGCAAACTTAAATCAGCGGTTTTAGGTTTCCTTAATTCAGTTGCAACCATAAAAAATATAATCAACAAAAAAGAAACGCTGACCATTGCGGTTAAATCAACCCTTGTACTTAACTTTTTACTTCTAACTTTATTTGGTATCATAATAAATCAAATTTTAAATAAATTAAGAACAGAACTGTTTTTACTAAAAATGTTAAATAAATATAATAATTTTAATATAGAAATGACATTTAATTTCAAATTGTTTTCCATTCCTGAAAATCAGGTTCAATATAGAGCCATTTTACATCAGGTCGTTTTGTTCGTAACTTTTCTTCGAAATCATTAATTAGTAAGCTAATACTTTGAGTATTGAGATCCGGAACAATTTTTATTTTAATGCATACCAAAACTTCTCCCGGGCCTTGCTGAACCGTTCTGCAATTTAATACTTCGGTGATATTATTTTCTGCCTTGGCTATTTCATGTATCATTTCTAAGATTTCAGGATCAGCACTTTCTCCAATCAATAATGACTTTACTTCACTTGCGAGAAAGATTGCAACGGCAATCAATACAAGGCCAATACAAAGAGAGCCAATAGCATCATAGCGGCTGTCACCTGTATAATGTGATACCAAAAGTGCAATTAAAGCGAGGAATAATCCTAAAACAGCTGCCGCATTTTCTCCAAATATAATAATCAAATCGCTGTCTTTTGTAACATGGAGATAACGAAAAAATGAAATTGCTTTTTTGCGTTTTTGGATTTCTTTAATGTTAGAAATTAAAGCATAACCTTCCATTAAAATTGAAAAAATAATAATTCCAATCGCCCAGCCAATATTGTGTACCGGTTCGGGATTGTTGTATTTATGCACACCTTCATAGACAGAAAACATTCCACCAATAGAAAATAACAGCATGGCTACCATAAAAGACCAAAAATAAACTGATTTTCCATATCCGAACGGATGTTCAGAGTCGGCATCTTTTTTAGCTTGTTTTACCCCAAGCAATAGTAAAAGCTGATTAGCACAATCTGCGGTAGAGTGAATAGTTTCAGCAAGCATTGCACCGGATCCGGTCATAAATGCAGCAAATCCTTTTGATACTGCAATGGCAACATTTACGAGTAAACTTTGTATAATATGTTTAGTTCCGTGATCGGATTGGTTTTGATTTTCCATTAAAATTAAATTTTATACTTAAAATTAGTAATAATAAAAAGACGAAAGCCCTTCTGAATTTAAAAATAATCAAAAATAATTTTAGGGATTAAAGGCTTGTTTTACAGCCTTCTTTGTGAATTTTTCAACTTTTTTTAATCTTTTTTAGATATTTAATAAAACCAAAACAATTATTACCCCGTAAATGAGCTTATAACTTAAAATATTTAATCATGAAAACTAGAAAATTTTTAGCCGTAGCAATTTTAGCATTAGGATTTGGATTTACTTCATTTGCACAGAAAACTGTAATGGTTGGCGGAGCTGCAATGTACCCAAACAAAAATATTATTGAAAATGCCGTAAACTCAAAAGACCACACGACATTAGTAGCTGCTGTAAAAGCTGCCGGATTAGTTGAAACACTAGAAGGCAAAGGACCATTCACCGTTTTTGCCCCAACAAATGCAGCGTTTGATAAATTACCAAAAGGTACTGTTGAAACATTATTGAAACCTGAAAACAAAAAAATGTTGCAAACAATCCTGACCTATCATGTTGTTGCAGGAAAAATGAATGCTTCTGATATTGCAAAAGCAATTAAAGCAGGAAAAGGAAAAGCTACTTTCAAAACTGTTAGCGGTGGAACTCTTACTGCCTGGATGAAAGGAAAAGATTTATACATCACTGACGAAAGCGGAAATAATGCTAAAGTTACGATTGCAGATGTAAATCAGTCTAACGGTGTAATTCATGTAGTTGATACTGTATTATTGCCAAAAAAATAATAGCTGTATTAATAAAAATTGCAATAATTAAAAATTCCAAATCCCAACTTTTAAATTGGAATTTGGAATTTTTGATTTTTAATCTTTTTAAGTTTTATCTTTTAGCTGTCAATGTTGATCCGGCAGAAGCTACAACCACACAAAACACAGCCAGAACTTCATAAAGGTCCAGTTTTTCCTGTAGAAATAAAAAGGCACAAATAGAAGCCGCTGCAGGCTCTAAGCTCATTAAAATACTAAAAGTTCGTGGAGGAAGTTGACCCAGGGCTTTCATTTCAAGCGTAAACGGAATAGCGCTTGACAGCAATGCCAATGCAACGCCCATACCAAAAAGTTTTGGAGTAAGATTGACCAATCCGTTTTCATAAAAACCAACAGGAAGAATTAAAATAGCAGCAAACAACATTCCGGTTGATACTGCTTGTCCTCCATTCATAATCTGAGAAACTTTACCTCCTAAAATAATATATGCTGCCCAAAAAGCACCGGCTAAGAGTGCAAAAGCAACCCCTAATATATCGACCCGATCATTTGACCAGGGGGCTATTAAGACAATTCCAGTTGCTGCAAGCAAAACCCAACAATAATCTATTAAACGCCTTGATCCAATAATGGCTACTAACAAAGGACCTATAAATTCTAATGTAACGGCTAAACCAATTGGAATTCTTTCTATTGCGAGATAAAAGATCAAATTCATGGCGCCTAAAGACAAACCGTACGGAACTACAATTTTCCATTGTTTTGGCGTAATGGCTTTTAGGTTTGGTCTATAGGCTATTAATAAAATTATTGCCGAAACCCCAATTCGAATTGATGCTGTTCCCGCAGCACCAATTGCAGGAAAAAGGCTTTTAGCAATTGCGGCTCCACATTGCACACTGACAATAGCTAAAAGTACGGCGTAAATAGGAGGGATATTGAATTCTTTATTTTTCATGAGAAAGATGTAATGAAATAAGAAATGTATTTAGAGTAAGCTATTTCTTATTTCTTAAAAAAGTGTTTTTTGAGCTTAAAATCAACTGTTTACCTATAAGGTTTGTATTATTCTAAAGCACGTTTTGTAACATAAGCACGATAACCAATAATAGCCATTTGCCATTTTTTGGCTTTAGAGATGTCCAGACCTTGTTTGGTAAAACTGGGCAGAAGGATTTTATTTATTTTGGCTAAAATTTTATACATGGAAGGTTAATTTTCCTCAAAGATATAAAAAAAGACTTTGCGGTTGGGCAAAGTCTTTCTTGGAGTTTTTCCTAGTATGTTACGCAGGAATTTATTCTGTTTTTTGAGTATTTAATTAAGATTTATGAGGGTTTAAAATTAAAATCTATTATTTTGTCTTTCTATTTTCTGAAGTTCCCTTTCATAAAGCAGGACATCTTTCTCGTGTTGTCTTTTGTTTATCTCCAGTCTCCTCATTTCCAGGTTCCGTTGTTTCATGCTGGTTTCGTATATTTTAGAATCCTTTCCATATTTTTGTTCCATCTCAATATTGAGCTTGTCCATATCACTACTAAACTTGTCCATGGCAAGATTGTATTTTGCCATTTCTTTTTCGTACGCAGCTTCTCTTTGCGACATGATTTCTTCTACTTGTTTTTCGTAAGCTGACATATCAGGCTGAAAAGTTTCCATCTTTTTCAGAAACTCAGCCATTTCTATTTCAAATTTAGCCATTGCTACTTTATCTTTACGATCTGCAGGCGCTATAGGGGGATTTGGCATTTTAGATATATCAGCATTTGGAGCTTGAGGCATTGGTCCGGTAGGGAAAGCAGGAAGAGCTGGAGGAGTTGGGGACACAGGAGAAGCTGGAAGAAGATTAGAACCATTCGTCTGGCTTATTTCTGCAATACGTTTTCTAATAGTCGCTGGTTCATCAATTAAACCATCAGTAAGCAAATTAATATTTTTTAAACCATCTTTAGTTGTAACTATAATTCCACAATTTTTAATCGCTTCATCTCCTTCTACCTCAATGCTCTGAGCATTTTCTGTCTCTTTATTGATATCAACTTTAATAGCTGTTAGCTCATTTTGAGTGTTTCGTTTTACATTTGATACCACCATATCAATATTATGATCTTTCTTTAATTTTTCGGCCATCTCCTTTAGTTCTTGATCGGTCGTGTTTTTTCGAATTTTTAAAACATAAACCGGAGTTTCATTTTGAGTATTCTCTTTAAGATCTTTTCTCTCTTTTTCTTGTGCTATTGTCCTGATTTGAAATAAAAGCACAAAAGCTATAAGTACTGGAATAATAGTATAGTATTTCCAGCAATTTCGTTTTTTTGATTGATTTTTGTTTAACATGACGATTCGTTTTTTGATTAATGATTGATAAAAATGATTGGTGATTGCAACACAACTTTCATGTGTTGTTATTTTTAAAAGCGTGTATTGGTACGCTTTTTTGTCTGATATTTTCTTCGCAGCTTCATTATCTGCAATGAACTCAAGATTTTGTAAAATCGCTTTTTTGTACATCCAAATTATCGGGTTGAACCAAAATAGTATACAGAATATTCTTAAAACTAAAACATCTACAGTATGATTTTGATCGCTATGTACTTTTTCGTGTTCGATAATATTTTCTAATTCTGAGGCCGTAAACATTGATGAGTTGTACACGATATAATCAAAATAAGGAAATGGAGCGATATTTTCTTTAATATCTACGAATTTAAAATCTGCCTGTTGTTGTACTTTTTTATCTTTTAAAACAGAATTTAAACTATAGAAATCAATAGCAAATTTTACTAATAAGGTTAAAAATCCTATGCTGTAAATGGCTAGTAAAATGTAACTCCAATTAATATCGAAAGATTCTATTTCGGCACTGCGATAGAAAGAAATCTGAGATTTGTTTAGAACTGAAATTGCATTTGTATTTAAAATCGAAACAGGCGCCGGATCGATCCAGACTATTTTAGTGAAAACTACAAAAGGTAAAATCAATGATGTGAATAAGCCGGCTAATAAAAACCACCTGTTGCTATTGAAGAAGGTTTCTTTGTCTAATAAAAAATAGTAAGCACAATAAAACAACACTAATAGCGCGCTCGATTTTATGATAAAAATAAAAAGTGCTTCCATAAAAATTGGATTATTTCTTCTTCTATAATTGGTTATTTACCGTGTGATCCGGATTTTTTTAAACTGAAACTATTTTCTGGTTTCAATTATAATAACGCCATTTTTTCCTTGTTCGCCATACTTTACAATTGCGTCAATTCCTTTATAAATTTCCATGCTTTTTATATTTAGCTCCTGAAGATCGTCAGTTGTTACTTTTTCATTAATAACGACACCATCTACAATTACTAATTGATCTAAATTTTTCTGAGACCCTGATTTTTTAGAAGATATCTTAACTGTAGTTCCTGATTTAGCATCATCATTCACATTTACAGTGACTGAACTATCGACATTTGTACTTACATCAGTATTTACATTAGTTGTACTAGTGTTTGCACTAACATTTTTATTAGTATTAGAATTAGCTTTAACATTGTTATCAGAATTAGAATTGGTTTTTGTAGTGGTTGAATTAGTGTTATCGCTTGTGTTTACAACATTTTTCAGGTTTTTGCGAGCAACAATTTTTTGATCTTTATCTGTTTCATCAGCCGTACGAATACCTACTTTTTTGCTGCCATCGTTGTCTGTTGTAACAATTATTCCAAAATCCTGGATCGTTTTATTTCCTCCAGTCTGAATAGATTGTGTTTGCTGATTTCCGTTTTTGATATCAATTTTAAGTGATGTTAAATCGCTTAAAGAATTTCTCTTAATTTCAGAAGCTTCAAAGTCAACATTATGAATTGTTTTTAATTTCTCTTTGATTTCTTTTAATTCAGCATCGGTAGAATTCTTTTTGATTTTATAAACGTCCACAGATTTAATTTTTCCAGAAAGCTCTTTTATAATTTGCTGTCTCTCTTTTGCAATAACTTCAATTTGAAATAAAAGTACAAAAGCTGCAAGTGCTGGAATTACAACACAAAATTTCCATGAATTTCTCTTTTTTGATTGATTTTTGTTTAACATAATGATTCGTTTTTTGATTAATGATTGATAAAAATGATTGGTAATGGCAACACAGTTTTCATGTGTTGTTATTTTTAAAAGCGTGTATTGATATGCTTTTTTATCGGATATTTTTTGTGCAGCTTCATTATCTGCAATGAATTCAAGATTTTGCAGGATCGCTTTTTTGTAAAGCCAAACTATAGGATTAAACCAGAATAAGACACAAAAGATTCTTGATATTAACACGTCGATAGTATGATTTTGCTCACTATGCACTTTTTCATGTTCAATAATACTTTCTAATTCTATTGCAGTATACAGTGATGAGTTGTACACGATATAGTCGAAATAAGAAAAAGGCGCAATATTTTGATTTGTATCAATGAATTTAAAATCAGCTTGTTGTTTTACTTTTTTACCTTTTAAAACAGTATTTAAACTATAGAAATCGATAGCGAATTTTATTAATAACGCGAGGAATCCAATACTGTAAAGGGAAAGCAAAACTACATTGAGATTAATTTGCAAAACACTATTTTCAATATTTTGCACTTCATTAATTTCAGAAAAGTTTATATTGGAAATTGGAGCAGGAGCAACCCAGACAATTTTAGTATAAACTATGAATGGTAAGATTATCGAAGTAAATAAACCGGACAATAAAAACCATCTGTTATTATTGAAAAAAGTCTCTTTGCGCAATAAAAAATAATAAGCGCAATAAAACAAAGCCAGTAATGCACTTGATTTTCCGATAAATATGAAAAGTGTTTCCATAAGGGATTATTTTTCTTCGTTAGGATTTTCAATCATGGCCAGGATTTCACGTAATTCGGCTGCTGAAATTTTTTCTTCTTTAGCAAAAAATGAAACCATGTTTTTATATGAGCTATTAAAATAGTTATCAATGGCAGTATTCATATATTTTTTGCTGTAAGCCTCCAATGTTATTACAGGATAATACTGGTGCGTGTTTCCAAAAGCGTTATGAGCAACAAAACCTTTTTCTTCAAGATTACGCACAATAGTCGAAAGTGTATTATAATGTGGCTGGTCTTCAGTGATTTCTGCCTGAATTTCTTTTACGAATGCTTTTTTGAGCTTCCATAAAATCTGCATGATTTCCTCTTCTTTGTTTGTTAACTTTTGCATGTTTTCTAATTTTAATTCAAACGTACAACTATATTTATAGTTACGCAACTATAAATATAGTTATTTAACTAAAAAAGACGTTTGGTCTGATTTTAAAGTATAGAAAATAGTGCTTTAGCCTTGTAAATCCGGAGGTTGAAATAGGAGTGAAAAAAATAACCGCAAAACGCGCGAAGATTTTAAAATTAAGTAGTTTTATAAAAACGCAAAGTTCGCAAAGCTACATTTGATAAAAGCTTTGCAAACTTTGAGCTGTCAAGATTATTCCGGATAAAATCTTATAGACCTGTGTGGTAAAATTTAGTTTTAAGAGATTTTTTCTCTGAGCAATTCTTTTTTGATCCAAAAGCAACACAGCGTTGCAATAACTCCAATGCAGGCCATAAAAAGCCAATTGATTTGGTAACCTAATCGAGAGATAATCTCGAAACCAACTTTAGAACTAATAATATGTGCTAAACTAAAACTCATTGTATAAAGCGCCATATAACGTCCTTCCTGTCCACGTGGCGCACGGCTTAATGCAAAAGCATTAGAAAACGGAAAAGTCAGGATCTCTCCAATCGAGATACAAATCATACTAATAACAAGAATTCCGGCCCAAACATTTATTAATAATAAAAAGAAGCTCGAAGCCATAACAAAAGACCCCAGAATAATTATTCTTATTTTAGGAAAACCTTTTCTCTCCATATAACCAACTGTTGGCATTTCGAGAGCAAATATTAAAAGTCCGTTTAAAGTCATCAATAAACCCGTTTGAAATTCGGTTAAGCCAAATTTTTCATTGTGATATAAAGGTAACGTAGTAAAAAGCTGAAAGAAAATCATAGCCGTCACAAAACTCACGAATAAGAAAACCCAAAAGATTTTATCATGAAAAACTGATTTTATATCTGCTGCACTTTCCGCTTTATCTTCATGCACCGTTTTTTTCTTCTCCTTAACTAATAAGGCAAAAATCGAAATCGAAACAATACACGATGCACCATCAATCCAGAACAATCCTGAATATCCAATTCCCATAATAATTAAACCTCCTAAAGCAGGTCCTGCAGCAAAACCCAGATTTACCGCTAAACGTACCAAAGTCAAAGCACGGGTTCTGTTTTCGGGTTTTGCATACGCACCCAAAGAAACAAACATCGCCGGCCTGAACATATCTGCAATAGTCATTAAACAAAACATTGCGAAACATAAAGTCCAAAAAGTAGTGATATATTGAATAAAGAAAAGTGAAACTCCGCTCGTAAACAAACTAAAAATCATGATTTTATAAAAACCAATTTTATCAGATAATTTTCCACCCAGCCACGAACCTAACATTGACCCAAGACCAAACGCAACCATAATCCAACCAACTTGATTATAAGTAAAATGAAGGTCTTCTTTTAAATATTTTGACAGAAAAGGAAGTACCATCGTTCCGGCACGATTTATAAATGTAACAATTGCGAGTATCCAAATTTCTCTTGAAAATCCTTTAAAATTATTGATATAGTGACTAAAAGCGGTTTTGAGCATTACAAATATGTTATTTGCAACAAAGTTAAGAAACTTTGTAGAGATCATCCGTTGCTGCTTTGTTACTTTTAAACTATTTTTGCTCAAAATTTCGAAGATGAAAAATGTTATTGCTTTTCTTGTATTGTTACTTGTAAATTTCTGTTTTGGCCAGAATAAATTTGATCAGAAAGAAACTGAAAAATTTCAAAAGAAGATAAACTCAGAATATGCTGATCCTAAAGAAAGTCCGTTAATGGAAGAAGATTTAAAAACTTTTAAATCGCTGGATTTTTTTCCTGTAAATTCCAACTACTTCGTGAATGCAAAATTTGAAAAGGCAAAGGACGAAAAGGTTTTTGAAATGAAAACTACAGGAACGAGAACACCAAAATATATAAAATACGGAACTTTGTATTTTACGATAGATGGTGTTGCTCTTAAACTGAATGTCTATAGAAATATTGAGCTTTCGAAAAAGAAAGAATATAAAGATCATTTGTTCCTTCCTTTCTCAGATTTAACCAGTGGTAAGGAAAGTTATATTGGAGGAAGATATATCGATTTGAAAATACCGAAAGGGAATACGATCGCAGTCGATTTTAATCAGGCGTACAATCCGTATTGTGCTTATAATCATAAATATTCATGTCCTTTAGTTCCTTTAGAAAATGATTTGAGTGTAGCAATTAATGCAGGTGTAAAAACATTTCACTAATGGAATTTTTTAATTGTCATACACATCAATTCACGAATGAAGCTCATATTTTGGAATTAGTAAATCAATATCCAAATGAGTTTGATGTTTCGATTCCTTTTTATTCCATAGGAGTTCATCCGTGGTATATTAAAGATGAGAGAATTGATGAGGATTTGAGAATTATAGAAGAAAAATTACAAACTGAAAATTGTCTGGCAATTGGTGAATGTGGTTTAGACAAACGAATTGAAATTCCGTTAGAGAAACAAATTATAGTTTTCGAAAAGCAATTAGCTTTGGCTGAAAAATATAGTAAACCTGTAGTAATACATTGTGTCGCTGCCTTTCAGGAAGTAATTGCGATTAAAAAGAAGCTGAATATCTCTGTTCCGATGATTATTCATGGTTTTTCTAAAAATAGTCAAATTGCGAATCAACTCATTAAAGATGGCTTTTATATTTCGTTTGGGAAATATTTACTTAAAAAACCAGATTTAAAAACTGTTTTTCAGGATATTCCAAACGATCGGTTTTTTCTTGAAACGGATACGATCGAAGAAGGAATTAGCGAAGTTTATAATGTAGCATCAGAATATAAAAATATAACAATTAATGAATTACAAGAGATTATCTCAAGTAATTATAGAAAAGTGTTTGAGAAGGAGAATATAGAGAAAAGATAATAAAGAATAGAAGAAAGAAGCAAGATTAGCTATTGGGTTTGTTGAAAGTTGGCGAATCTAAATATAGAAAAGTGTTTGAGAAGGAGAATATAGAGAAAAGAGAATAGATAATAGAGAATAGAAGAAAGAAGCAAGATTAGCTGTTGGGTTTGTTGAAAGCTGGCGAGTCTAAATATAGAAAAGTGTTTGAGAAGGAGAATATAGAGAATAGAGAATAGAATATAAAGAAAAGAGAATAGAGAATAGAAGAAAGAAGCAAGATTAGCTGTTGGGTTTGTTGAAAGCTGGCGAATCTTAACTTGAAGCAAAATTTTAAAACAAGTAAAAAATAACAAAATAACATATGGCAGAGTGGACAGAAAGAGCCGAGCTTTTATTTACAAAAGAGGGATTACATAACTTGCAAAACTCGAATGTTTTGGTAGTCGGATTAGGAGGAGTTGGATCATTTGCTGCTGAATTTTTGGCAAGAGCAGGAGTAGGGAGCATGACTATTGTAGATGGAGATGTAGTGGATATCACGAATATTAACCGACAATTACCGGCACTAAATTCTACAGTTGGGCAACCTAAAATAACCATTGTTGGAGACCGTTTGATGGATATTAATCCTGAATTGAAACTAACACGCGTGCAGGAATTTTTATCTCCGGAAAGAGCTTTTGAAATCATTTCACCTGATTTTGATTATGTACTGGATTGTATTGACAGTGTAACTCCAAAATTGAATTTAATCATTGGAGCAAAACGTAAAAGGGTTAAAATCATTAGCAGTATGGGCGCTGGTGGAAAAATGTTAGCGTCTAAAGTAAAAGTGAGTGATATTTCTAAAACTATGAATTGCTTTCTTTCTAAAGCCATTAGAAAACGATTAAAAGGAGAAAATATTAATAAATTGAAAGTGGTTTTCTCTTCTGAAATCCAAGACGAAAAAAGCCTAAAACTGACTGACGGGAAAAACTTTAAAAAATCGTTTTATGGAACCAACAGTTATATGCCAGGATTATTTGGCCTGTATGCTGCCGAAACTGTGATCAGATATTTGTTGAAGAAAGAATAGATTTATTTTAGGTTTCAGGTTTTATTTGTTTCAAGTTCTGAACACGGCAATTTTTGTCAAAGTTTTAAACTTTAACAAGGATATCACAAGGGAGAAACCTGAAACAAAAAAACTTAGAGCCTTCGCAACTCAGAACCTTAGTAACTTAAAAAAAATGATAAAAACAGTAATTTTTGATATGGATGGTGTAATTGTTGACACTGAGCCTGTTCACCGTTATGCCTATTACAAACAATTTTCTGAATTAGAAATAGAAGTAACCGAAGAAATGTATACTTCGTTTACCGGATTTTCGACTCGTAATACGTTTCAGACCCTAAAAGGATTTTTTCCAACGATACAGCACGAGGTAGAAGATCTGATACAAAGAAAGAGAAGCATATTTAATGATGCTTTTGATACTAAAGAAGATTTGTATTTATTAGAAGGTGTCGAAAATCTTATTAAAGATTTATATGCGAGCGGAATACAATTGATTTTAGCTTCATCAGCTTCAAAAGTAACCATTGAACGTGTTTTTACGAGATTCAATTTACATCAGTATTTTACGGATATTGTGAGTGGGGAAGATTTTCCGCAGTCAAAACCAAATCCGGCCATTTTTTTGCACGCCGCTTCATTATCAATAGCTCCAAAAGAAGAGTGTATCATCATTGAGGACAGTACAAATGGGGTAAAAGCGGCAAAAGCGGCAGGTATCTTTTGTGTTGGTTATAACAGCCATCATTCTAAATTGCAGGATCTATCTGAGGCAGATATAATTATAAATAATTTTAACGAGTTAAATGCTCAAAAAATATCACAGTTACAGGGCTGAATTATAGAAAATTTAACATTTGTTCAGTATTTGAAGTTGTAAATTTGAACAAACAAAATATACTCAAACATGAAAAAACTACTTATTGCATTGGCCATTGTTTTGGCTCCATTTGCTACAGAAGCACAAATAAAAACACCACAAGCGAGTCCGAAAGGTTATATTAAGCAAACTGTAGGATTAACTGATGTCGAAGTTACATATTCCAGACCAGGCGCCAGAGGTAGAGCGGTATTTGGAAATTTAGTTCCGTTTGGTAAATTATGGAGAACCGGAGCTAACGAAAACACAATCATTAATTTTAGTGATGATGTTGTGATCGATGGCAAAACATTGAAGAAAGGAAAATATGCAATTTATACAATTCCGAAAATAGAAAGCTGGGAAGTGATTTTTTACCTTTCTACTGACAACTGGGGATTGCCTGAAAATTGGAGCGATTCGTATGTAGCTTTGAGAACTACGGTAAAAGAAGATGCTTTATCAACACCTCTTGAGACTTTTACGATTGGAATTAATGGTTTAGATCCAAACTTTGGATATCTGGACATGGCTTGGGAAAACTCTCATGTAGCCTTAAAATTTGAAGTTCCTACTGCAAAAATTGCAACGGCAAGTATCGAAAAAACATTAGCAGGACCAACATCTAACGACTATTTTGCTGCAGCGACATATTTGTTTCAATCTAATGGAAACATCGAAACAGCCAGAACTTACGTAGATAAATCATTAGATATGAGTACTGAGAAACCATACTTTATACTAAGATTAAAAGCACAGATCCAGGCAAAACAAGGTGATAAAAAAGGAGCTGTTGAAACTGCAAAAGCTTCTCTTGCTGCTGCTGAAGCTGCTAATAATCAGGATTACGTAAAATTGAATAAAGACAGTATTGCTGAATGGAGCAGATAATAATTCTTTGAATTATTAAAATCTAAATATTAAAAATCCAAATTCTAAACTTGTTGAAGTTTGGAATTTGGATTTTTTTTTGGTGATTTTCCAGTATAAACGATCTTGTAATTAAGGGAGAAGATACAAAACCGAAAAAAGTGAATTAGTTCATACTTGGCGGCTCCGGAATTTTGATACTTCTCTTAATTTTTTTTACGATTAACAGATAAAAAGTGATTCCGCCCAAAATTATAAGCAACGCAATTTGCAATTGACCCAGACTGTTATTTTTACTATACATAGCATTAGCGCTTGCCAATTTTGCCTTTCCTTCCTGGATCTGGATTTGCGATAAAGATTCTAAAGTCGTTAAAGCATAATGACTTAGGTTGGCAATCTTGCTCCAGTCTTTGTTAACCACTTGTTTGTCAATTTCTTTACACGTACTTAAGAGAATATCGAAATATTGTTTTTCTTTATTGGTCAGTACAGTCTTTGCGTATAAATCATCAATATTATGAATAATACTCAAAGTATGAATGATCTCGTCCTTTTTGATATTATCGCTTAAATCGAGTTTTTCCGCTTCGGCTTTTATGAAATGAAGCTCTTTTGAATATTGAAAAATATAGTGCGCTACAACCAATCGGTCGTTATAAATTTCATTAATATTTTTGTTTACGTTTTTTGAATTTTGCAGTGTATTAAAATTCCCCAGCAAAATGATCAGCATCACAATAAGTAAAATAAAAGCGGCCTTAGTTTTATTGCTATATCTCTTCAGGTCCTTCATAGTGATGTGTTTTTGCTAATTTGTAAATACTTAGTTTCTCAAAGATATAATTTTTGGGGTAGAATCAAAATGTTTTAGCTTTTACAATCTTTGGTAAAGTTTTAAAGTTTAGCGAAGATATGTTGAACGTCAATAAACAGAGTATGGTATTTTAGGATTATAATTTTCGGGAGCAATTTCCAGCTATTCACTTGTATCTTTTCCTTGCTAAAGGAGCAAGAAAAAGGATACCGCTTCTATCTGGGCTAGGGAATCTCTTTTTAAAAGAAAATTTATCTAAGAGAGTTTTTATTAATCAATTGCATTGTCTGCTTGTTTACAATGTCAGCACCTTCTCTTAAAAACGCCGGATTTGTACATTCTCCGTAACTGATGTAAACAATATTGTTATCGTCCTCCAGATTTTTATTTCTCTCCTTAGCAGTTCTGGAACTATCCAAACCCATAATCAATATAGCGGGAGTATTTTCATTATAAAGTTGTGTTGCAATTCCTATTAGTCTATTTTCAGCTGCAAATTGTATATCTTTCTCAGGATATGCTAAAAGATGCATGCAATACAAAAGAGAACAAAGTTTTGCATCTTTAAGAGCAGGATACTTCTCTAAAATCTCAGAACCCTGATTCAAATTATCAAAACATTTTGTAAAAAGTTGATATGAGATCGAATTGTCTTCAATTTCGCGACTCTGAGCAGTAGCATTTTGACTTTTTACCTGAGAGCATAAAATTAGTAATAGTAGGGAAAGAAATTTTTCGATCATAATTCAATAAAAAATTTCTTATTCCAAAACCACTTCCTCATTATCGGGTTCTTTTCTGAAAAACAGAAACTGAAGCACAAGAGATAATATTATCGTCAACATTGCTCCAATAAAATTCAGCCATAAATAGCCTAACTTTTCCTGACCACTTGGGTAAATTGCGATCATAAAATAGTAAATGATGAATATAGTAATTTGACTGATAATAGCACTAATAAACATTGCTTTTGCTTTTACTCTGTTTAAATAAAATCCAACTAAAAAGATTCCTAAAACAGTTCCGTAGAAAATAGAACCAATGATATTTACCAATTGAATTAAATTCTCAAACAAAGTACCAACGCAGGCAAAAAGTATCGCTACAATTCCCCAGAATAAAGTGAAGAACTTTGTTGCATATAAATAATGCTTATCCGATTTTTCGGTTTTCAGATTACGTTTATAAATATCAATTGCCGTTGTAGATGCCAAAGCATTTAATCCTGAGGCCGTTGACGACATTGCTGCTGAAAGAATTACAGCTAGTAATAAACCGATAAGACCTTTAGGTAAATAATGCAGGATAAAGTGAAAAAACACATAGTCTTTATCATTGGTTTCACTATTTGGGTCTGCTCTCAAGATGATTTCTTTGGCACGATCCCTGAGGTCTTTTTCTTTATTGGATATAGTCACTAATTCCTTTCGCAAAATTGGATTGTCAAAATCCTGATTCAACTGATCGATGTACAATAAATTAATTACTTTTTTATCTTCAGAAAGTGTGCTTAATTTTTTCTCTAAACCATGATATTCCTCTTTATATGCTGATTTTTCGATTACAATTTTATTATTCGGATTAAAATTTAAAGGAACGGGATTGAATTGAAAAAACACAAAAACCATAACTCCTGTCAGCAGAATAAAAAATTGCATTGGTACTTTTAAAAGACCATTCATAATCAATCCCATTTGACTTTCGCGAACCGATTTTCCAGACAAGTAACGTCCTACCTGTGACTGATCAGTTCCAAAATAGGCAAGAGCCAGAAAAAAACCACCTGTTATTCCGCTCCAGAAAGTATATTTTTCCTCAGGATTAAACGAGAAATCTACGATATTCATTTTATCATTTGCACCTGCAATATGCAATGCACTTGTAAAAGTCATGTCGTTTGGCAAATAATGCAAAATCAGGAAAAACGTAATAAACATCCCGGACATAATCACGAACATTTGTTGTTTCTGTGTTACGTTTACCGCTTTTGTCCCTCCTGAAAAAGTATAAATAATTACGAGAACACCAATCATGATGTTCATCAATGTTAAATTCCACCCCAAAAGAGCTGACAAAATAATGGCTGGTGCATAAATGGTAAGACCTGTTCCTAAACCTCTTTGAACTAAAAACAGAATAGCAGCAAGTGAACGGGTTTTTAAATCGAATCGTTTCTCTAAAAACTCATAAGCGGTAAATACTTTGTTCTTATGATATAACGGAATAAAGGTTACACAAATAACAATCATAGCAATTGGCAACCCAAAATAGAATTGTATAAAACCCATTCCGTCATGATACGCTTGTCCCGGAGTAGATAAAAACGTAATAGCGCTGGCTTGCGTCGCCATTACAGAAAGTCCTACTGTATACCAGGGTGTTTCGTTATTGCCCAGAATAAAATCCTCTACATTTTTACTTCCTTTGGTTTTCCAGGATCCATAACCAACAATAAATAAAAGTGTAACAATAAGTACGATCCAGTCAAATAGTTGCATAGGTTATGAGTATAATTGCATGATTAAGAAAAAAATAAGAATGTAAATTGCATTCGCTACCAAAACATAGGTGTAGCTTTTCTTCCATTTTTTTGTTTTTTTAGCTTCCATTTTTGAATGTTTTATTGCTTTAATTCTTGTTTTGGAGCTTCTACTGGCTGTTTTAACGAAATCATATTCGATAATAATCGATATGCACCGGCCACACCTTCAGGTAATTCTCTAAAAAAGCTTAATCCTGTGTAAATATAATATCCTTTTCCGTACGGTGCCACCAATAAGGCGCCATCTTTAGGCGATTCGCCTTTGTCGTGAGACGATAAAATAGGAGTAAAGGCGGGATCGTATTGATTAGGATAATATAAACCCTGCTCTTGTGTCCAGCCTTCAAAATCTTTAGAACTGATTTTATTTGGCGTATTTAATACAGGATGATTGGGCGCCAGAAAAGTTACTTTGGCATTTTCCTCAGTCACACGGTCATTTGATATTTTTAAAGGATATGGCGCAATCTGATCTGTTACAGTTTTTCCATAAGTATTGTACTGTACGATCATATTTTTACCGCTTTTTACAAAATTGAAAAGGATATTTTGTTTGTTAGCTAAAGCATTTACGGTATTATAAGCACGAACTCCGGTGATTACAACATTAAATGAATCCAGTTTTTCCGGTGTGATTTCTTCCGGTTTTATTATGCTCACTTTATATCCCATTTGAGCTAAACTTTCAGGTACTTCATCACCGGCTCCCATAATATAAGCTATCGCATCGCCGTTTGTTTTTAAGTCAATTCGAATGCATTTTGATTCAGCCGGTTTTAAAACCATTTGTTTGGTAATATGACTATAATCAATAATAGTCTGATCTTTATCAAAACGTTTATTATCAACAATTGCAACACTTTTAGCAATTGCTTCTTCCGGATTTACGGGCGGGGTAACTTCAAAATAAAAGATTTGCTCGTTTCCTTTTTTATCTAAAGTAAAAGGGATTTCTTTTGGAGAAATATTCCAGCTTTTAGGCAATTCTAATTGTAAGTTTCCCTTGATGCCATCTTTTCCTGCTCGTACTTTTACAGGGATCATTTTACTGGCGGTACTTCCAAAAATCAGCACTTTTTCCAGTATCGAAGTCGTAACTTCGGGAACAATATCCAGAAAGTTATACATTTCGCCTTTTACGCCATCATTATATTTATATACAACAGTGCGTTCAAACGGAATTTCAATACTATTTATTTTAATATTAAAAACGACTTTTACCTGTCTGATAATGTCCGGAATACCTATGTTTTCCTGATTAGAAACCGTGTACATTCCAACACTTGCCTTTTCTTTAAGCCAGTAAGGTTGTGTGTATTCAATATTGTCTGGAAGCTGAATTTGTAAGTTTATTTTCTGATCGTCGTTATTTTTTAATTGAATATTCTGAATCGTACTTTTATTATCCGGTAATGAAGTAACGCTCATCAATTGCATTTCTACAGAAGATCTGTTAATCGCTTCGAGGCTTAATCTTATCGCACTTCCCGGCGTTGCTTCCTGCTCACTGGCAACTGCTTCTAAATACAATCCTGAGCACGATGCAATTATATTTTTTATTGCCGCTGATTTTATAGTTTTCCAATGATCATCTTCTAGTGCTTCGATCATAGTGTAGGCTTTAACTAAATCCGGAACGCTTGCTGATGGATTGCTAAAATCATATTTTGCAATAATAGCAGTGATCAAATCGCCAACTGGTTTTCCGTTTTTAACACGATTCCATGAAGTATCAATTCCCTCGAATATATTATCACGTTCTTTAGAATTGTCACCGTTTATAAGTTCCAGATATTCAGTTTCTTCGCCACGAACACCTGTGCTTCCAAAACCTTGTGATTGGTGTCTGCTTCGGCTTAACGCCGCAATTTCCTGATTCGATTTTCCAATTCCTGTATAATATACACCGGTTTCCAGTTTAGTGAATTTTGATTTATTGGCGGCATCAAATTTTTCCTGACTTCCGTAAAACCACCACGAAGGATTAAAAAACAATCGTTTTACCTGCCACGGTTTTACATGTTTTAGTTGTTCAGGATATATTTTTGGGTCATTTGTAAGCTTGAAACTTTCAACACTTAACATCGCTGATGATGTATGATGTCCATGTGTTGTTCCGGGTGAGCGGTGATCGAATCGATTTATGATTACATCTGGCTGAAATTTTCTAATAGTCCATACCACGTCAGCAAGTACTTTATCTTTATCCCAGATTTCTAAAGTTTCATCAGGGTTTTTTGAATAACCAAAATCATTGGCACGTGAAAAAAACTGTTCGCCACCATCGATTTTTCGGGCTTCGATTAGCTCCTGAGTTCTTATAACCCCTAATAATTCACGTAATTGCGGACCAATTAAATTCTGACCTCCATCGCCACGAGTTAAGGATAAGTATCCTGTTCGCGCATTCATCTCATTTGCCATATAAGAAATTAAACGGGTGTTTTCGTCGTCCGGATGTGCTGCCAAATACAAAACGGAACCTAAAAAGTTCAATTTTTTTATTTGATTATAAATTTCGACAGAGTTTAATTTTTGTGGTTGTTGTGCAAAAGAAAGGGAAATCCCTGTTAAAAAAACAAGAAGAATTCGTATCTGGATTTTTCGCATAATGTCTTTTAGTGTTTTGAAACTGCTTCAAAAATACTAATTATATCTTTGAACCGTATTTAAATGAAATGTTAATGTTTGGTTATTGATTTTCTTTTTTAAGAAAATTTGATTCAAAAAAAAAGAGCATCAATTTATTTGATACTCTTTTTGTGTCGAAAATTTATTTAGATATTGATTATCTTCTTCCTGAACCATGTCTGTGATCATCATCACGTCTGTCGTGTTTATCGTGTTTGTCGTGTTTGTCGTAGTGTTTGTTATCATAATGCTTATAATCTCTGTGATCATTACGACGATCGTTGTAACCATAAACTTCTCTTGGTCTGTAGGGTCTTTGAGGAGCTCCGTGATATCCTTTATAATATCTTACTTTGTGACGATCGAAGTATGTATATGGTGTTCTTCCGTGGTAATCGTTAAGAACTACTTTATAACCTCCGTACAAATCATAATTACTGTATTGTCTTGGCAGGCGACTCGCTCTTACCCATCTTCCTCCTCCAAAATAAATAAACTGAGAAGCTCTAACATCATAATAAGCTTCGATATCCGGCAAGTAATAATATTCCATTTGAGCATATCCTGCAGGTCCCCAGGCAGGCGGTGATCCTATGTTAACATTTATTGATACCTGAGCTTGTGTGGTACTTGCAACCAAAAGGAATAATCCCGCAATTGCTATTTTTATTGTTTTCATTTTGTTTAGTTTTAATATTAATGTTATTCTGTTTATGAATATTCATATACTGTGCCAAAAAATGAAAACTCAGTGTATTTCGTCGGAGAAAGTATGCATTTTAACGATTGAATATTGCTGGTTGTATTGTAAAGTTTTGATTTTTAAAAGATTCTGTCGTCTTAAGATTTGGTTAAGAATCGTATTTTTTTATTATTTATATTCGACAGTTCTTGGTTTTGCCAACTCAAAACTTTGTAAACCAAAATCAGTAGTTTCAAAAGTATTTGTTTTAAATACATTGTCTCCCTGATAAGGGATTGTGGGATAATATGAAATTGAAAGTTGAAATGAACTGAATACTAAATAGTCATTACTGATCAATAAGCCTAAAGTCACTTTTTGATATGCTTTGTTTCTTCCCATCGCATTCTTTGGAGCTCCTAATACTGCTACTGCATAATTAAAAAACGGATTCATACGAAATCCCCAAAGGGCATGAGGTGAGTATGTTTGTGTTTGTAGTGATAAAAGCATTTTATTGGTACCGTAAACAGCACTATTAAAACCTGCCAAACCATTCTGATTATTTATATTCAGTTGATCACCAATAATATCTTCACGATTTATACCAATAACAACTTGTGGGTTCACGAACTGTCTTAGTTTCCATGTTCCTATGCTGTAAAGTTTTGTAAAATAATTGGTTTCCATCGAAAATGCCGTCTGATAAGTTTTACCCTGATGGAAAAATGTTCCGGCTTCAAAATTCATACTCAAAAAACCTAATCGATAGTAATTTCCAAAAGAGAATTGTGCACCAACATAAGGCCGCCAAAACGTATTTTTATATTGATATCCTAATGTAATTCCGTAAATGCGTCCAATAGGTACATCTTCAGTTTGTCCGTTTCTAAAAATGTAGCTGTCTTTGATAAATTTACGCCTGTTAAGTCCAATTCCGGACAAGATAAATTTCTCGTCAGAGTAGAATCGCGTAGGGTCGTAGAGATCAGATGGAGATTCACTATAATTTATATTCAGAAAACGTGCGCTTGCTACTAAATTTGTTATACCGCTTTCATCTTCAAATACTTTTGAAGCATGTCCTGCCCATAAATCCTGAAAGTTGTTTTTGAAAGGCTGATACGCATAAGACATATCCGGCGCCTGCAAAGTATCTCTCCTAAAATTCTGACCTACATATACACCACCAGCCCATTTGGTTAAAGGAGAGTAAAAAAGGCGTTCGACGTTTATACTTTTAGTATAATTATTGTCGAGATCCATTTTATAAAATAAAGTAGTTGCAATATAAGTATTCTTGATATTAGGTATAGTATAGGTAACTTCATTAGCATTTCGTCCATCATCAAACCTATTCGTAAATTGATATTCTAGTTGCTGGCCTGAACCAAA
Organism: Flavobacterium azizsancarii; assembly: GCF_027980145.1. Classification (GTDB taxonomy): domain Bacteria; phylum Bacteroidota; class Bacteroidia; order Flavobacteriales; family Flavobacteriaceae; genus Flavobacterium; species Flavobacterium azizsancarii. Next base: position 49,304 of record NZ_JAMZNK010000005.1, read on the forward strand.
GAAGTCTTTTTCTTTTACCCCCAGAGAAACCTGATTACTGGAAATTGAAAATTTAGGAATAGTACTCCATGAATCTAAAACCCGAATGGTCACGTCGACAGAATCTGAGGCTACACCAACAACTTTATTGGTTATTCTCACTGCTGTTACATATTTCTGAGAACGAATTAAACGTTCAGATTCCTGTACTTTATATGTGTCGTAAACAGCATTTCTTTTAAACAATAACAAATTAAGTATTGCAATCTTTTTTGTTTTTAAGTGTAACCTGTTTCCTGTTCTTTCTCCCCAGTTTCTCGGCATTTGAGTGGTGTCATTAACAGAATGTCCAAAGGGGTCCAGGGTTACAATATTGATATTACGAATAATTTTTCCGCTAAAATCTGTAGTGTCATTTTGTACCAGGATTTCTTTTTTTCTGGTTTTGCTTCCGCGAAAAAATAATTTATGCAGAGTTTGTGTGAATTTATTTTTTTTAGAATAATTCTTAATCTTGTTATATACTTGAATACTGTCTTTTTTATCATGAGCATCTCTTACCTTATCTGTCTGGGCATAGGCATTTGGTAAGCAGAAGCATAATAAAATGAAAACTACTATTTTTTTGTTTACAGACATTAGATAATTGATGATGGCTTAAAAGTTGATTTTGATATGAATATAAGAAATTTGTCGGATTATTTTTAATATTTAACCACTATTTAGTTTTCAGCTTTTAGTTTTCGGATTCTCCATGTAAATCTTTTAGGCATATGATTACCCATAAGATACCCCCAAGGCTCTAAAGATTCAATTCTGTCAAATATAATTTTTAGAATGGCTAAAAGCGGAATGGCTAAAAACATTCCCGAAATTCCGGCAGCCGCTCCTCCAACGATAATTCCCATAATAGAAACAAAAGCATTAATTTCTACTTTAGAATTTATAATTAATGGTACAAGGATATTATTATCTATAAACTGAACAATAATATTTACAATTAGAATACCCAGGATAATAGATGATTCCGGAGTTCCTGTAAGAGAAGCCATGACTGTAATGATTCCTGCAATTAAAATACCAATGTACGGAATCATATTCAGGATTCCGGTAATCAACCCTAATAAAACAAAGTATTTTACGCCAATAATCCAAAGTCCTAAACCGGTTAAAATGGAAACTACGATCATTTCAAAAATTAAACTTAGAATATAATTGTTGATTGAAACTTTTATCTGAGATAAAATATCTTTTAAAGCAGAATGATCTTCTTTATTAATCAGTTTAGCCAGAAATAATATAAAATGATCTTTATATAAAAGGAATAAGAAAGTATAAATTGGGATAATAGTGCAATCTAAAAGCAGATCGCTGATAGATAATATTGCAGAGCCAATTGTGGCTTTTCCGTTCTGTACGGAATCTTTGGTTACGGTATCAAGATATTTTTTCTGTTCCCCGATGCTGACATGAAATTTATCTTTTATAAAATTATGGATGTCTGTTATAAAAGAATTGGCATTTTTCTTTATTGTTTCAAAATCGTTTGCAATATCGCTTACCTGATAGGATATAAAAACTAATATGCCAATAATAAAAAGGGCAAAAATCAAGATACAGCAAGCAGCTGCAAGATGTCTTGGAAATTTTAATCTGGTATGCAAAAAAGTAAAAATCGGTACTAATAATACAGCAAATAAAAATGCCATTAGCACGGGGGTAATAATATCTTTTCCGATACAAAAAATAAAAGCGAAACTGATTAAGCTAACTAAAACTAAGGCAAGTTTAGCATAAAATGGTAATTTTATGGAATGAATCATTTTGTTGGGTGATTTAATAAACTAGTAATTGGTAAAACAAATATTATATTTTATTTAAAAAATATCGTTTTAGCTTTTTAGTATTAGTTTATAAAATTCCCATTATAATTTAATCATAAAACTCTTTGTCCTCGTAATGCGCTGGCATTATCGAAATACCTTTTTGAAGCAGCAGGTTGTTTGGAAAAATGATTTTTTCTCCTTCTTTTGTCTTTAGATTAACGTGAAAAGCACTGATATCCTCAATTTCTGCTTCGATAGGAAAGTCCTTATCATGAATTTTAATAGTATCACCAATTCTAAAAGGAAAAGAAAAAAACAAAATCATTCCTGAAGTAATATTGCTTAAAATCGACCATTGTGCAAACATTGCGACTCCAATTACGGTTGCAATAGAAGAAACTGTTATAAAGATATCTTTTGTTTCGACTCCCCAAATTACAATCAGGCTAATCGTTACCAATATGTTCATCAGGATATGAATATACTTGATAACGAGATTTGTTCGATGCTCTAATAATTGGCTTGTACTGGCGTAACGACGAATTAATTTTGCGATAATGACTCTTAATGCCGCTAAAGCAAAAAGTAGCACTATCGTAGTTAATATTTCGTGACTATATTCTTTTAAGGAAAACATAAATATTTTTTTTAAACTAAAGTACTCAAATATTCGTAAACTTTAGCTGTTGGCAAGCCCATAACATTTGTATAAGAGCCTTCGACTTTTGCAACTGCCATAAAACCAAACCATTCCTGAATACCATAAGCACCGGCTTTATCATAAGGTTTGTAGTTTTCTATGTAATATAAAATAGATTCGTCTGATAAATCATTAAAAGTAACTTTAGTAACGTCATTGATAACAGTCGAAGTAAAGCTTGTTCTAAAGCATACTGAGGTAAAAACTTCATGTGTGGCACCAGACATAGATTTGATCATTTCAAAAGCTTCTTCGGGACTTTTTGGTTTACCTAAAGCCTTGTTTTGATGCCAGACAATTGTATCGCTGGTTATTAAAATTTCATTTTCTTTTAATTCCCCATCAAAAGCACTGGCTTTTAGCGCTGCTAAATAATCCGTTATTTCAACCGCTTCCAGTTCCGGCGGATATATTTCTTCTATTTCTTTTAATCTAATTTCGAAATCAAGATCAAGGTCTTTAAAAAACTGCTGTCTGCGAGGTGATCCTGAAGCAAGAATTAAGGTATATTGTTTTAGTTTTTCTTTAAGCATTGTACTTGATGTTTAGGGGGACAATTAAAATAGTTAAGATTCCGAAAAACAAAATCAGTTTGAGGATGGTACTCAAATGATGAAAATCGTTTTTAGATTTTGCTGAAAATATTTTTACAATAAAATATAAAAGTGGTGCCAAAACAAAAGCAAAGGCATAAAATGTAGCAATATTAAGCTTGTTCTGAACGAAATATTTATTGATATAAAGCAAACATAAAAGAAACGGAATAACAGCAAGACCAATAGCAATTTTTGATGTTCTGCTAATTCCTATTGCAATTGGCAACGTATTCATTCCTTGATTATAATCGCCATTTACATCTTCTATATCTTTAATAATTTCGCGAAGAAAATTAATCAGAAAAGCAAATATCGCATAATCAGTTAAGATGGAAAATAAACTTGCCATTTGTGCCTGATTTTCATGATTAATTACCGGAAAAATATCAAAAACACCAATGATAAGAATACTCAATGCAAGCAATAATGCCACTACAAAATTACCTAAAATCATGATTTGCTTTAGGGTAGTAGCATAAAAATAAAGAAGAGAAGCAATTAGAATAAAAAGAGAAGCGAAGCTGGGCTTCATGATAATGTTCGATAAAATAAAACCAATGGCAACACCAGTAATATTAAGTCCTATGTAAATATTATAAGCTGCCGTTTCAGAAATACCTTTGTTAATTACTACATCTTCGGGTTTATTGATCGTATCAGCTGCAACACAATAAATACTATTAATAACATAACCCGCTGCCGCCAGTAAAACCGTACTCAAAATCAATAATCCGAATTGCCAGTCGTTTAAAGCAAGAGGTATATTTTGCTCTTTTAAAAATGCATAACGAAATAATGCCTGCATAAAAGCAAGCAGTATTAAGTTTCTATATCGAATGAGTTTTAGGAATTTCATTTTTTTTGAGGTTCTGGGTGGCTAAGTTGGTAATGGACTAAGTTTTTTTTTAAAAGATAAAAAAGGTTAAAAGAGGCAGAGTTACAAAGTTTTTTTTAGGTTTTCTTCGCTTAAGGTTTTACTGATCCACAAACAGTTTGTGTAATTTCAAACCTGAAACCCGAAACAATATTAACTTAATCGTGCTGCCCGTTAAAATATTCCATCCATTTTCCTTGTACTTTCATGACTTGTTCAATTACGTCACGCGCGGCACCTCTGCCACCTTTTACGTGAGATACATAACGGCAAATGTTCTTGATTTCAGGACTTGCATCTTGCGGACAAGTTGGCAATCCTACTAATTTCATTACATGAAAATCAGGAATATCGTCGCCCATATACAAAACCTGCTCAGGTTTAATGTTATATAAATCAGTGTATTCCTTAAAGGTTTTTACTTTGTCAGGAGTTCCTAAATGAATGTCTGTAATTCCTAAGTTTTTTAATCTAACACGCACACCTTCATTGCTTCCTCCGGAAATAATACATACGTTAAAACCACTTTCAACAGCTGCTTTCATCGCATAACCATCACGAATATTCATGGTACGAAGCATTTCTCCTTCGTTGGTTACAAAAACCGAACTGTCTGTAAGTACGCCATCAACATCAAAAACAAAAGTTGTGATGTCGTTCATTATCTCTTTAAAATGTTTTGCCATTATCTTGTATAGATTGTGTTAGTATTTTATAAATATTTTTTTGATTTTCTTTGGTTAAATACTCCAAATGCGCTTCTATTGTATTAGAATCATGACGTTTTGCAGGTCCTGTTTGAGCATCAACGGGATCGAGTGTATTTATTTTCTCTGCAGTTTCCTTAATTAAAGGTTTCAAAACTTCAAACGGAACCTGATGTTCTTCACAAATTTCCTGTCCTATTTGATATAAATGATTCGTGAAATTATTGACAAAAACCGCCGCAACGTGCAACGCTTTTCTCTGATCTGAATTAATTGCAAAAACAGCATTCGAAATACTTTTTGCAACAGTTTCTAAAACGCGAAAATCAAAAGTGTTTTCAGCCTCTAAACAAAGCGGAACTGTTGAGAAATCAATTTCTTTACTTTTAGAAAATGTCTGAAGTGGATAAAAAACACCTTTCCTGTTTTTTGAATCCAAAACATCAAGCGAAGCCGCACCCGAAGTATGGACGACAATTCGGTTTTGAAAAGGTAATTGTTTCGAAACGTCTGCAATAGCTTTATCAGAAACAGCAATAATGTATAAATCAGCCTCTTTTAGATCTTCAAAATCGTTTACAATTTTATCGAATTCTATCAGGGAAGCCAGTGTTTCCTTCTTTCTCGAAAATACCTGTACAATTTCAACAAGTTCACTTTTAGTGAAAGTTTTTATCAAATGTTGGGCAACATTCCCGGAACCAATTAACGTTATTCGAATCATAGCGCAAAATTAGCATTATTTTTTTTAAAGAGAATAGTCATAGTAAAGTTTAGCCACAGTTTGCGCAGATTAAATGTATTTTGACCCGATATTATTTTGTTAACGATATGCAAACACTGTTACAGAGCCAGATAGTAATTAAGCTTTGATTTCATAACGTGATGAAACAGCGTTCTATTATAAAGAACTTATAAATCTTCATCTAATAACAAAGTCTCTAATAAATATCACTCAATATTGGTTTGTAAAATTAAGCGTACATTTTTGCGAATTTAACTGTAATGCCGATTTGTTTTTTAGTTTTTATTAACAAAGTTCAAATATTGGAACTCAACATTTTTAAGTACTTTTGTGCCACTTTTATACAATGTAATTCCTCAAAAATGGATAAAAAAATATTCTCTTTTTTGTTTTCTACACGATTAATGTCTGTTCTTTTTTTAACATTTGCAATCGCAATGGGTGTTGGTACTTTTATCGAAAGTAAGTACAATACAGATACAGCCCGAATTTTAATTTATAATACCTGGTGGTTTGAAGCGATAATGGTGTTTTTTATGATCAATTTCTTCGGAAACATCAAACGCTACCAATTGCATAAAAAAGAAAAATGGGCAACGCTTATACTGCATCTTGCCTTTATTTTTATTCTTTTAGGAGCATTTATTACGCGTTACATCAGCTACGAAGGCATGATGCCAATTCGTGAAGGTGCTGCCGAAAACCAAGTGTACTCAGACAAAACATTCTTAACTGTTTTTGCAGACGGAGAATATAAAGGCGAAATGAAACGCAGATCTTTTGATAAAGCGTTATTGTTTTCACCTGTAACAAATAACAATTTTACACTTTCAGGTAAATTTGACGAAACTCCTTTTGAAGTGAGTTATGTTAATTATATTATGGGAGCAAAAGAAACGATAAAACCGGACCCAAAAGGGACTTTATACCTTAAACTTGTTGAAGCGGGTGCTGGCGGACGTGAAGAGCATTTCCTGAAAGAAGGAGAAGTTCAGAATATTCATAATGTATTATTTGCTTTGAATAAACCAACTGATGGCGCAATCAACATTAATACCACTGGTGATAAATATACTATTCAGACTCCTTTTGAAGGAGAGTTTATGAGAATGGCTGATAAATTAAAAGGTGCTGTTACCAAAGACAATGTACAGCCACTTATGATGCGTTCTTTATATAGTATTGGAGATATTAGAATTGTTTTCCCGGATCCTGCAGTAAGAGGAGTTGTAGATTATGAATCGAACAATGACTTTAAAGCAAAAACGCATCACGATGCCTTAATTGTAAAAATTAAAGCGGACGGTCAGGAAAAAGAAGTAAGACTTTTAGGTTCTAAAGGTAGTGTAGGGGAGCCACAAACTGTAAAAATTGGTAAAGTAGAGTATAGCTTGTTCTACGGAAGTAAAACATATATCCTGCCTTTTAAAATAAAATTAAATGATTTTATTGCAACAAAATATCCAGGAACAGAGAAAAGCTATTCCGCTTTTGAAAGTAAAGTAACTGTTCAGGATTCAACCGAAACTTTTGATGCTGACATTTATATGAACCACGTTTTAGATTATAAAGGATACAGATTTTTTCAATCTTCATTTGATCCGGACGAAAAAGGAACAGTATTGTCTGTAAATCACGATTTCTGGGGAACTTCTATTACTTATTTAGGATATTTTATGTTATACTTTGGTTTGATGGCGATTATGTTTACCAAACATTCACGTTTTGCTGATCTAAAACGCAAATTAGAGAATGTAAAAAAGAAGAAACTAATTACGATCCTGATTTTAATGCTAAGTTTTAGTGGTTTTGCTCAGGCGCCACACGTTCACACACCAGGTGATGATCATGATCACAATCATAATCATGCGCCTGCAGATCCTAACGATCATGCCAATCATGTAACTGCAGCGCCAAGCCAGAAACAAATAGATTCACTGTTGACGATTTACAAAGCTCCGGTAGAACATGCCGCTAAATTTGGCCGCCTGATTATTCAGGATGCCGGTGGTAGAATGAAACCTATTAACACTTTCTCATCTGAATTGTTGAGAAAAGTAAGCCAGAGCGATACGTATAACGGAATGAATTCTGATCAGGTTTTCTTGTCGATGACGCAATACGCTCAGGTTTGGATCCAGGTTCCGCTTATTTATTTAAATACAAAAGATGATAGTATTCGTAAAATCATTGGCGTAGACAGAAAAGCAAAACTGGTACCATTTGTAAAATTCTTTGATGAAAACGGAAATTACAAATTATCTCCTTATTTAGACGCGGCTTACAAAGCAGGGAATCCAAACAGTTTTGAAAAAGATTTTATCGAAACTGATAAAAAAGTAAATTTAATGGAATCTGCATTAAGCGGAAGTATTCTTAAAATTTTCCCGATTCCAAACGATCCAAACAATAAATGGATTTCTTATTTAGAACTGCAAAATGCAGGATTAAAAGGAATGGATTCTACTTATGTCAAGCAGATTTTACCAATGTATTTTAGTGCTTTGAACAACGGATCTATTTCAAGAGATTTTAAAACTGCTGATCATTTGGTAGAAAGTATTAATGGTTTTCAGAAGAAATTTGGAAGTAAAGTGCGTCCAAGCGATAAAAAAATCGATCTTGAGATTGCTTATAATACGTATAACATTTTACCAAAGATGTTCTATTGGTATTCTCTTGCCGGAATTTTTATGTTGATTTTTACCTTGTTTAATGTTTTCTTCGATAAAAAGTTTTTACGCATAACAGTAAACGGTTTTCATGTATTAATCGGGATAATATTTGCATTTCATACAGTCGCATTAATAGCCCGCTGGTACATTTCAGGTCACGCACCTTGGAGTAATGCTTACGAAGCAATTGTGTATGTAGCATGGGCAACGATGTTCTTTGGGTTAGCTTTCGACAGAAAATCAAAACTTACCGTTGCATCAGCAGCATTTGTTACTTCTATGATTTTCATGGCAGCAAACGCAAACTGGATCGATCCTGAAATCGCAAACCTGCAGCCGGTTTTGAACTCTTATTGGTTAATGATTCACGTAGCAGTAATTGTAGCAAGTTACGGACCATTTGCATTGGGAATGATTTTAGGTTTTGTATCGTTGATACTGATCTTCTTTACCAACGAGAAAAACAAAGCCAAAATGGATTTGAATATCAAAGAAATTACGTACATCAACGAGATGGCCTTGACGATTGGTCTGATCATGTTGTCTATTGGTAACTTTCTTGGAGGACAATGGGCCAACGAAAGTTGGGGACGTTACTGGGGATGGGATCCAAAAGAAACATGGGCTTTAATTTCGATTATGGTGTATGCCTTTGTAATTCACGCTCGTTTTGTTCCTTCGTTAAGAGGACAATGGTTCTTTAATTTAATGAGTATGTACGCTTTTGTTTCAATTTTGTTTACCTATTACGGAGTAAACTTTCACTTGGTAGGATTACACTCATATGCAAGTGGAGACGCACATTCATTGAGCTGGACCTGGTATTCATTAGGAACTATTTCGCTTATTGGAATCCTGACCTATCCAAAATACCGCAAGTATTATAAAAAGAAAAAATAAGTAAATAAGGAGTTTTATTAATTCGTAAAAAAGGTTCAACTTAACGGTTGAACCTTTTTTTTAGATTAAAATTTGCCTCTTATAAAATAAGAAAACATTTAGGATTTGTTATTTTTGATCCTATGATTTAAAAGTCATTAAAGTTATGATAAAAGATATCGCAGAAAAATTATTAGGACGCTCACTAACCAATAAAGATGGTTTTGATAGCGACACAATCCATAAAACAGAAATTAAATTAGGGCAAAAAATTCCAGTTGCCTTAAAAGAGTTTTATCTGGCTGTGGGAAAACTGGATATTTTCATGTCTTCATTTCAACGTTTTATTCAACCTGAAGATTTATTTTTTGAAGATGAAAAATTAGTCTTTTTAGAAGAAAATCAAGGGGTATGTTATTGGGGGATTAGTTTAGAAAGCCCGGACGGGAATCCTTTAGTTTTTCAAATTCAAAATGCAGAAGATGCTAAATGGCACTCTGAGGAAATTTTACTTTCTCATTTCATAGAAATGATCTTATACGGCCAATGTGCAGAAGGAGGATATGAATTTTCAGGAGCGATCTATGATATGGATCAGGATGAATTATTAGAATTTTTGGAAGAAATAAAAACAAAAGACTGGCAAAAAGTCGTGGACCATAATAATTGGATTATCTATGAGAATAACAGAAAATTAATATGGTACTATACTGACAATCAGGGAAATTTATCTGAAGATTATCCTTTGTTTGTTTCTATTCCAACAAAATCAGATTTATTGGAAATGGAAGAAGAATTTGGTTTTTCTGACCTGGATTAAATAATAATAATAATAACCCGTTGGGTGCAATTAAGTTAAAAATACAAACCGTATAAATTAGAACGCGGATAAAACAGATTTGCTTTGCAAAACGCAGATTTTCGCAGATTTTTATATAGAATTTAAAAAAGATCCGTTTAAATCCGTGTCTTCGTGATAACGAATCCGTCAAATCCGCGTCGAAATATATGTTTTTTTAATTACACCCAACGGGTTAATAATAATAAAAGGTTCAGCTGTCAAGTTGAACCTTTGTCGTTTTTATCAATAGAAATTTGAAACTTTCACATTAGGAGCTATTTCCTGCTATTCGTTCCAATCTTTTGCTTTTTAAAGAAAAAAGCAAAAGGATTTCCACTACTATCAGGGCTAGGATATTCGTTTTTATAATACCATATTAAAAGTAAAGAAATAAAACAAAACCTGTAAAATAAAGCCAGTAGCTAATACTGATTAAAAATAAAAATGCCATCTTTTGAACATAGCAAACGGTTTTAACCGTTTGAAGGTATTATATGAATAACACATAATAATAAATTACATTATCATAATCCGCATCCTTTTGAAACCTCGGACTATAGTTCAATGTCATTAAGTTAAGGAATTAGTAAAAAGACAGAGAAGTAATAGCAAAGTTTGTCATCTCGACCAAGGAGAGATCGCACTAGTATTTGCTTTCAGATATTCGCCAATCTTTATAGAGTTACGAGTGTGATTTACTGCGTCTGTTCACTATCGCTCGGCTCTATCGGCCGAATGAAAGATTGTGTTTAAACTTTGCGCCTTTGTGCGATTAATTTTATTTACTAAAAAGCCTAACCTAATGACATTGGGCAATAGTTGAATACGAAAGAACCAAAATCTAAAAAAAAACTTAGCAACTTAAACTCTCAGAGCCTTAGAATCTCTTACAAAAAATATCTCTTCCTAAACCAATAAGCAACATTTACCAAAGCTATCAAAGCAGGAACTTCGACTAAAGGACCAATAACACCTGCGAATGCCTGACCACTATTAATACCAAAAACACCAATAGCAACGGCAATTGCCAATTCAAAATTATTTCCGGTAGCCGTAAAAGCAATTGCAGTACTTTTAGAATAATCAGCACCAAAATACTTTCCGGTAAAAAAGCTAATCACAAACATTAATCCAAAATAGAGCATTAATGGAATTGCAATCCGAATCACGTCCATCGGAATCTCAACAATTAATTCTCCTTTTAAACTAAACATGAGAACAATAGTAAATAATAATGCAATTAAAGTAACAGGAGAAATAAATGGAATGTATTTATTTTGAAACCAATTTTCACCTTTAAGTTTTATTAATCCGTAACGGCTTATAATTCCAAGTGCAAACGGAATCCCTAAATAAATTCCAACACTTTCTGCGATCTGAAAAATGCTAATAGTAACATTGAAACCTGTATATCCAAAATAGGGTGGCAGGACAGTGATAAATATATAAGCGTAAACACTATAAAGTAAAACCTGAAAAATACTGTTTAAAGCAATTAAGCCGGCAGCATATTCCCGGTTTCCATCTGCTAAATCATTCCAGACTACAACCATTGCAATACAACGCGCTAAGCCAATCAAGATTAACCCGATCATATATTCAGGATAATCTTTTAAAAATAAGAGCGCTAAAGCAAACATTAAAATTGGTCCAATAATCCAGTTTAAAAATAAAGAAGCACCCAATACTTTCGTATTTTTAAAAACTTCTCCCATTTTTTCGTACTTCACTTTTGCTAATGGAGGATACATCATCAAAATTAGTCCAATAGCCAACGGAATATTAGTTGTACCGTTGGAAAACGAATTAATGAAATTTCCGCTTGATGGAAAAAAGTAACCAATCGAAACACCAATAGCCATGGCGATAAAAATCCAAAGCGTTAGAAAACGATCAAGAAAACTTAATTTTTTTCTTTCCGCTACAGGATAGCAATGATTAACAGTCATATTATTTTTTTATTTGAGAGAAAACATAAAACATTTCAGTGGCAATTTGCAAACTGCGTTCCTGATATTTTTCGGTTTGTTCAATAGTATTATCAAAATCTTTTGGATCTTCATAAGTAATCGCAATTCTTTTTTCTGCCCCAGTTATAAAAGGACAGCCGCCATCAGCCTGAGAACAGGTCATGATAGCGGCAAATCTATTTTGAGGATTAAAATCATCATCATAAGTTTTGGAAAAAACTATAACCGGAATTTCATTTTCAGAGAACTTTATCATGTAAACAGGATTATTTCCTTCAGAAAGCACCTTAATTTTAAAACCTGATTTTTCTAATGTTTCAGTAACTTTAGGAAATAACGCAGTAGCTTCGGTTCCGCCAGAATAGCAAAAAATATTTCCAATTCCGTAATAATGAGCCGCGGTTTGCGCCCAAACTTGTGCTAAGTGGCTTCTTCTCGAATTATGTGTACAAATTAAATTCAACCTGATTTCTTGTTGATAGTCAAATTTCGACTGAACAAACTCAACAAGTGGCTGCAATGTATCTTTACGATCTTTAGAAATTACTGTAAAATCAAAAGACAAAACTAAAGATTGAATTTTTGGAAATAAAGGGTTCTGATCCTGCATTTTATAATCTTTTAAAATTTAACAACAACTTCCTCCAGGTGTGCAGGAATTAGCATCATCCGTATTTAATTGAGTCAGTTTAAGTTTTGGTTTTTCAGACGGAATTCCGCATTGATCCATAGCCAGACAAGCTGTAGTTTTATTTAATAACAGAAAATCCTTTCCGTTAAAACCCAGATCATATTTGCCAATGGTATTATTCTGATATTCGACTTCTATTTCAAAATCTTCAATTCCCAAAACTTTTTCAGACAGTTCTATAATATGTACTAATTTTTTAGGTTTTAAACGATGTTCGTAATCGTTTGCATCCCAAAGCTGAAAGTTCACTACAGTTTCTTTACGTACAACTCCGCCACAATCGATAAAGTTTTTGGTCACCAAACCTACTTCGGTTACATGAAAATATTCCGGAACAAAGTTTCCATCCGGTAATTGAAAATTTACTGCTTCAACAGTAGTAAGTATGTTTTTAATTTCTGAAAGTTTCATAATAATTTATTTTAATGGTTAACAACATTCGTTTTTTCTTTTTTCTAAATGAAGGTCTATTTGCGTAAAGAAAACTTTGATTTTTTCAAAGCCAACTTCGTTAATGCAGTAACATATCGCATTTCCTTCAATATTTCCTTTTATGAGTCCTGCATTCTTTAATTCTTTTAAATGCTGAGAAACTGTTGGCTGCGAAAGCGGTAATTCGTTTACGATATCGCCGCAAATACAGGTATTTACCTTAAGCAAATATTCTATAATGGCAATTCTTGCCGGATGCCCCAATGCTTTCGTCAAAATAGCCAACTCGTTTTGTTTCTCTGTAAAGTGATCTGATTTTGTAGCCCCCATCGTTTTATTTTTATATTGCAATATTACGATATAGATTGAAGTAAAAAAAGAAAAAAAATGTTATAATTTTGTTATTTAAGAATATTTTAAAAAAGTCTACCGGTCACTATCAGTATAATAGCCATGATTATTAAAAAACAAATTAAAAAAATGATGTGACTTAATACCGATAAAAAGAATGCTTTGATTTTTGATATTTTATTAAAAAATTGAATATTAGTCCACATTGTCAGGACAATATCAATTGCATAAATAAAACTTGTAGCCTTTTGAATTTCAGGTGTTCCATTATAATAGATCAGCAACGGAAATAATAAGAGATGTGAAAAAAGCTTTTGAGAAGCCTTAAAAGTATTCAGAACAAAAAGTTCGACAAAATTATAGCCTTGCTTTCTAAAACAAATATAAGTTCCTATGGTAAACAAAGGAATTATAGCAATTGTTATCCATGAAAAATGCGTAGACATCCATTCGTTGAATTTATTATAATTAAAATCATTATTTGCTGTATTTGATAATGAATTAATATTAAAGTAGTGATACAGAACACCGTAAAGTGTAGCTAAAATCACTACCAGAGACAAAGGTTTAAAGTGATTCACTCTCTTTCCTTCGATAAATTCCCTGACAGAATCTCCGGGCCTTGTAAATAATTGCTTTAAAGAATAAAGAATCCCTTTGTCAAAATACAATAAGCCATGCTGTATATCATGCCATAAAAAATGCCCATTTATTTTATGCGTTTCTGCAGGCTGGCCACAATTATTACAATAATGCCCTTTGTAAGTTTGATGGCAATTTTTACAGATGATCTCCATTCTCAGTTATATTTTATTTGATTGTGCTTTTTGCAAATCCTTGAGGATACATAATCGCAAGTAAAACAATAATGAGTAAAAAATTATATTCCATACCGTTTCTTCCGCCGCCAACAACAAACCAGCCTTCTTGAAAATGAACGAGTATAATTCCCATTATCAGTACAAAAATAGTTACAAATCCGGCAAGCTTAATATATTTATTCAAAACTAAAAGTATTGCAGCTATAATATGCGACAATTTAATTAGCCAGGCGATAACAACACCAAAAGGAGCAAAACCAATCTGGTTGAGATATAAATTCCCAAAATCATTAATTCCGTTATTAAATATCCCCAAAACAGAGTGGGAGAGAAGAATAATAGCAACTGCAAGTCGTAAAATCAAAGTTCCGTTCATGATTTAACTGGTTTTGGTTTAGTGGTAGTTATCTGTATTAAAAATAATAAAAAAGCGCATATTAAAATAAATTAATATGCGCTCAGATATTTATGCTAAATTTAGTTTTAAACTTTTCCTAATGTATACAATTGCGTCATTGTAGGAGTTAAACTTCCTCCTGCAGGTTCAAGAGTAATACCAAAAGCTTCTGCTGAATCTGTTTGGCTTACTGCAAATATTTTTTGATTATTTCCTTCAAAATTATCCAGTAAACCAATACTTGTTGGCGTAAGAACAGGACTTAATTTTAAAGACCAAACCTGATATACCATTCCTTTTGGAGGTGTTGGTAAACCCGCCGCATCAATATAAGTGGTTTTCGTCTCCTTGTTCCAATATACTTTTGCAAATGAATTAGGAGAAACTGCCTGACCACCAAGTGTTACGCCAGTATTTTTAATGTCTCTAACAATTGTTAAGTTTTTTTCCGTTTCCTTATTTTGCTGGTCTAAGAAAGCATATTCTCTCTCGATTTTATTTTTCTCCGTACCAACAGCACTGATCACTTCTTTTGTTTTTGTAAGCTCTAATGTCTGATATCCAAGGCCTAAAAGCAACAATACAGCCGCAGCCCAACCCACATATTGAGACCAGTTTGATGCTGGTTTCATATCGACAACCTTGCCATGTTTGAGTTCTAAACGAGCTTTTATCTTTTCGAAATTAGCTACCGAATGAAAAGGCGAAAAACTTGACGATAAAGCGACAATCGCTTTTTCTATCGAAATAATTTCCTGATCAACTTCAACATTCTTTTTAGCTACTTCGGCTATTTCCAGATTTTCAGTTTCGGTCAATAAACCGTAAACATATAATTCCAGAATTCCTGATTCTATATATTCTTGTGCTTCCATTATATTTTTAAATAATTACGTAAATCGTTAATACAGTTTCTGTTTTGCGTTTTGATAGTTCCCAATGGCATTGCCAATTCTTCTGAAGCTTCTTGTTGGGTATATCCTTTAAAAAATAATAAATCAATAATCTCAATACATTTTGGTTTCAATTTTTTTACAAATTCCTGAATTCCAATTGTATCAATTCTATTAGTAAGTTTATTACTGTCGTCTAACAGATTTACGAAATTATCTGAAGAAAGGTTTTTTTGACTGTTATTAAAATTTTTAGATCTTAATTTATCGATAGACGTATTTCGGGCAATATTAAGGATCCAGGTATAAAATCGACCTTTACTCTCGTTATAAGAATCAATGTTTTTCCAGATTTTGACAAAAACTTCCTGCAAAACATCTTCTGCCTCTTCACGGTTTTTTATAAGAACATTGATGACCGAAAACAAACTTTTTGAGTACATATCGTACAAATGGGTAAAAGCTCTTTCGTCTTTCTTGTAAATTAAAACTAATAATTCTTCCTGACTCATAGATGTGGATTTTTAAGCTTAAACAAAATTTTCAAGTATATAATGTGTAACAAGTATATAATGTGTAACCTGAGATAAAGATAATTTATTTTTTCTTGAAAAATAGAATTTTTTTAACAGGCTTAAACCTAGGAAAATAAAGCATTTAAAATAAATATTGCTTTTTTTTCATTTTTTGAAAACCAAAAGTAGTCCAGTTACGTAAATGCTATTATAACATCACATAATAATTTTGAAAAATAGCAGAAGGAAAGAAAACAACCTCAAATTTTAAAATATGGAGGTGTTTATCATGATGAGAGAGCATAAAATTTATTATCAATCAGATAATAAAAAAGTAAAACAAATCTCAATAAATAAAATTTCAGCGTCATGACTAAGATAAATAATTTAAAAATATTGGTTGTTGGTTTAACGACCGTTCTTGCATTAACAAGCTTTACTGGTAATGATTTCAAAAATAATATTGTAAAAAATAAATATTCAAATTTTAATCAGGTAGGTTAAAATAAAAAAATAGTTGGTGTCTCCGGACTTCCAAACTGAAAATGAATAGAATATTAAATGCCCAATTTACACTCATAATAATAAACGCCAATAAAAAAGATTAGATAAGATATATATTAAGGTTATATGATTCTAAAAATAATTTTCAGTATAAACAGAGAGACATCAACTATAATTTTAACTAACAGAATAAAATAAAAAACAACAATTAATTCATGGTTTGATTTGTTTGTATGGGGGGAAGCCTAGCGTCTGATTAACGCTAGGCTTCAATTTTTTATTTAACTTTTGTTTAATAAAAATAAAGCAATCAAAGTATTTAAAGAAAACGGATTTTAACTAATTTTATAAAAAATTAAACGATGAAAAAAATAGCATTAATAGCTTTTGGGGCAGTCTTATTGTTAAGCTCGCAACTTCAGGCTCAAACGAGTAAAAATAAAGTATCTAAAACAGATAAGGTCATGGCAAAAGAAAACATCTACCAATTTAAGGTTCAGGATTTATCAGGAGATACATTCGATTTCGCTTCTTTAAAAGGTAAAAAAGTAATGATTGTAAACACAGCTTCAAAATGCGGTTTAACACCTCAATACAAAGATCTTGAAGCAATTTACAAAGAATACAAGGACAAAGGTTTTGTAATTGTAGGTTTTCCTGCTAATAATTTTGCCTCGCAAGAACCGGGAACAAACAAAGAAATCGAAACATTCTGCCAGCAAAATTACGGTGTAACATTCCCAATGATGGATAAAGTTTCTGTAAAAGGAGATGATATGTGCGAAGTATATAAATTCCTGACGCAAAAATCTAAAAATGGTTTACAGGATTCTGAAGTTGAATGGAACTTTCAGAAATACCTAATCAACGAAAAGGGCGAATTGGTTAAAGTAATTAAACCAAGAACTTTAGTTACAGAACCTGAAGTAATCAATTGGATAAAAAGTTAATTAATAACTATCTCAACCAAAAAATCCACAAATTTGAATTTTCAAGTTTGTGGATTTTTTTTAGTTATGCTAATTTTTTAGCATATTTAAGATGAATCAATATGAAAACCTGTGGAGAGGAAAAAATTTACCGCAAAGAACGCTAAGTTTTTTTACTCTGGGCTTTTATAAAATTGTAAAGTTCACAAAGCTTTGTATTAACTTAGTTTTGCGAACTCCATTGCGCATTTACAATAATGTATTTATATAGATTTTATCATAATCTTGTCATTTCTACGAAGGAGACCTGCGTGATAGCGACAGACGCAGTAAATCATACTAGCTGATCGATAAAGATTAGCGTTTTTGGAGATAGAGTTTCTTGTATTAAAAATGAGAATAAAACCCGCGTCCATCAGTATTTTCGTATAAGCGAATCCGTATCATCCGCGTGCCATCCTACTATCTCAATATCAATTGCATGAAGACTAAGTCAAGCCAGTGATCAAATTTATAACCAACCTCACGAATAGTTCCTGTTGCAACAAAACCAAATCTTTCGTGAAAAGCGATACTGCCTGCATTATCAGCGTCGATAGCGCCAATCATTACGTGATAACCTTGTTCTTTTGCCAGACGAATCAATTCCGTCAATAGTTTCGACCCAATACCTTTTCCTATGATATTATCAACTACATAAACGGAATGTTCGATTGTGTATTGATAACCAATTTTTTCACGAAATTGACCATAACTCCCAAAACCAACCACTTCTTTATCTAACTCAGCAACGACAACGGGAAGATTTTTAGCTGTTTTATCTTCAAACCATTTTGTTTGTATATCAAGAGTTTGAATGTCATAATTATAATTTGCAGTTGTATGTAAAATTGAATGATTTACAATTTCTAAGATTTTTTCTAAGTCGTTAGTTGTTGCCGGTCTAAGTATTACGTTCATGGTTTTTTTGATAGTTTTTTGCTGCGAATACACAAATTAGTTAGCAAAATTAATTCGTGTATTCATGGCTATTTTAATTGTTGTTTTTTTTAAATTTTACTTGGCACAGTACGCTTTGGGATAATTATTGAAATTCAATCCTATTTCTTATTGAGTTCTGCTAATAAATCATCTGCATCTTTAGTGCCCCAGCCCATTTCGGCACCAATAACCTTAGCATCTTTGGCATACTTTAAAGCTGATTTTTTATCTTTTATCTTATTGTAAAGTCTTGCCAAAAGTAAATTCCCATCATAAGAATCGTTTAACTCTATAGAGTGTTTTACCCACGAAATTGCCTTTTTCAATGCTTCAGCATCTGAAATATGTTTCAAATACGTTTGTCCGATATCCTTAAGGAAACTGGCATCATTCCAAACTAACTTTTCTGTATTTTCCAGCGTCACTTTTTTATAAAAATCCCATTTTTCAGTTCTTTCTGCTAAAGTTAAATCAAACTTAAAAACGAGAGAATCTGTTTTTTGCAAGCGAATAGATTTTATTATTTCTCTTTGTTTATAATAGTTTATCGTATCTAAATTATCAACATAAGGACGGAGAGACTCATTAACGATACTTTCGATTTTGCGATCAATACGATTTTGAGAAGCTACCGCCGCAAAATCCTTTTGGTGATTCAAAACATATTGAAATTCTCTTGATTTAATATCCGTGACTCCGTTTGCAATCACGCGCCAGTTCAATTCGCTAACCAACTGAGCATCTGATTGTGTATTTAGGTAAATATGAGTCGGAATAGACAAATCAGTACGATCTTTTCCTTTTTTCAATGTATTTAAATAGGCGAAAAATTTGTTTGAATTACCTGGATCTGCAAGAAACTCTTTTTCTAAATAAGGCAATTGCATTCTTGAATTCAAAGCATAATTAGCTTCGGTCAGAAAATCTGCTTTTTTTGATTCTCCTTTTAAAGCATATAAAAGCGTTTCAGTTTTTGGATCTATAAATAAAAATGTAGGCAATGATTTAGTATTGTACTTATCTTTTAGCGCAATTCCTTCTTCTTTTTCTACATTTTTCCAAACGCAAACGTAATTTTTATTTAAAAAATCCATTACTGAAGGATCACTAAATACTTCTTTTTTCATTTGGTTACAATGTGGGCACCAATCAGCATAAAGCATTACAAAAAGAGGTTTTCCCTGAATTTTTGCATTTTCTATCGCTGTTTTATACGGTACATCAACTGGAACAAACTGATTTTGAGAGTTTGCGATTTGCAAGGAAAGACAAAGAAAAAATAGGTAGAAGAAACGCATATCGAGTTTATTTTATTAAAAAATCTGTTTTACAAATATATCCCCTTTTTCTAAAAACAGCCTTAATATCTTCCTATTTATAAGTTAAATCCACCGCGAAGTTTGTAACTTTGTAGTATCAAAAAGAAATCTTTGACTTTTAGATTTCTTTACAATAGTAATACGACATAATAATGATTTACCCCAAAATAGCGCTTGCTCAAAGCATTATCGAAATTTGTTCAGCAAAAGGAATCACCAATATTATAATTTCTCCGGGATCAAGAAACGCACCTTTAACGATAGGATTTGCTCAAAATCCTGATTTTAAATGTTACAGCATCGCTGACGAACGCTGTGCAGCTTTTTTTGCACTGGGAATTGCACAACAAACCAAATTGCCAACTGCAATTGTTTGTACCTCAGGATCTGCATTGTTGAACTATTATCCTGCTGTAGCAGAAGCATTTTACAGCCAGATACCATTAATCGTGATTTCTGCAGATCGTCCTCAAAGCAAGATTGATATTGGCGACGGGCAAACGATTCGTCAGGAGAATGTTTTTCAGAACCATTCTGTTTTCAATGCTAATTTGACCGAAGATGCTTCTGTTGAAAATGATTTAAAAATCAATAAAGCAATCGAAACCGCTATTCTTCAAAAAGGTCCGGTTCATATTAATGCTCCATTCGAAGAACCATTATACGAAATGGTTGATAGACTTTTTGTACAATCAAAAATCACACATTCGGAGGAAATTATAGGTACAAAAATTATCGAAAATTTAGAAGATTTTACTTCACTTTGGAATTCAGCCAAAAGAAAGCTTGTTCTTGTTGGCGTTGATGAAGCAAATAGTATTGATCAGGAAACAATAGATAACTTAGCCCATGATCCGTCAATTGTTGTATTGACAGAAACAACATCAAATTTGCATCATCCAAGTTTTATTAATAGTATAGATACTTTAATTACGCCATTTGATGATGCTGATTTTAAAGCTTTTCAGCCGGAAATTTTAATTACTTTTGGCGGAATGATCGTTTCTAAACGAATCAAGGCATTTTTACGAAAATACAAACCAAAAGAACATTGGCATATTGATACTTTGCGCGCATATGACACTTTTAGTGCTTTAACGCAGCATTTTGTGATGCAGCCCAATGATTTTTTCAAAGAATTGCTTGCTAAAACCGCTTTTACAGAAAGTACTTATTTTGCCGAAACAGATAAAATTTATGAGTTAAGAAAAATTCGAAGAAACGAATATCTTAGTAAAATTCAGTTTTCAGATTTCAAAGTTTTCGAAAAAGTAATTGAGAGTTTACCTATACAAAGTCAATTGCAAATTAGTAATAGTTCTGCAATTCGTTATGCTCAATTAATAGATATCGATCCGTCTATAGAAGTTTTTTGCAACAGAGGAACAAGTGGTATTGACGGAAGTACATCAACGGCTATCGGTTCTGCTGTTGGAAGTGGAAAACAAACTGTATTTATTACCGGAGATATTGGTTTTCTCTACGACAGCAATGCCTTGTGGAATTCTTATATTCCTGAAAATTTCAAAATTATTTTAATTAATAATGGAGGAGGAGGCATTTTTAGAATTCTTCCGGGACATGAAGAGAAGCCCGTTTTTAATACTTTTTTCGAAACTTCTCATAACTTAACAGCTGAACATTTGGCTAAGATGTATCAGATGAATTATTTTTCGGCAACTAATGAAGATTCTCTAACCAGGAATATCGAAGCGTTATACGAAGCGAATGATAAACCGTGTATCTTAGAAATTTTTACACCAACTTTTGAAAATGATGTTGTTCTAAAACAATATTTTAAAGAGCTAACGTAAGATTTTATATTACAATACAGAAAATATCAGAGTATATTTCTATAATAAAAAAAGCGCCTATTGGCGCTTTTATATTTTATACTTAACGAATTGGAATAGGGAATACAGGTAAACTTGCGTGTCCTAAAGCATCAACCGCTTGAACAGCAAAAAAGTAATTATCTTTAGAATAGGGTATTTCTGCCTTTGTATCTTTTACAAAAAAAGTTTTTTCCCAATGAGACGATGCCGTTTCTCTCATCAAAATTTGATAGCCAAATTGTGCTTTTTCATCAGGAGCATTCCAGGACAGAGTCGAAGAATTAGAAAGGTTTTTAACTTCTATACCTACATTAATCGGTGCTTTTGGTGACGATGCTAAGTTGGCTAAAGTGGCTAAATTAGAACAGGTGTTTTTTCTTAGATAATCAAAATCCATAAATTCAACGAGATCACCATATTTAATGCCGTTTTCTGTTCTTAGATCCTGATGCTGATGATCGAAATTTTCATTCATTTCACAAAAACGAACCGCTGTGAAACCATTCTGGCTGAATGGTGTATGATCGCCACCACGCAAAAAACGGTCATTTCTATATACTAATTTCACAGTCAATTGATCTACATATTGTTCTGTAGCAGTTTTGATATAACGCGCCAATAATCTCGACGGACTATCATTATCACGATTTGTTGCTTTACGCATTTTAGCCTCCTCTTCAGTCTCTATGAACGGAATTGTCTCACTAAAAACTCTTATTTGCGTGTTATCTCTCAAATTTGTTCCGCTTGACAGACTATTTCCAATCATATCATTGTTTAGCATTGCAATGACATTCCAATTTGCTGCTTTGGCTGTTTCTGCAAGATGACGAGCACCAATAAGACCTTGTTCTTCACCGACTACAGCAACAAAGATAATCGTAGCAGAAAATGCTCTTTTACTCATTACTTTAGCCAGTTCCATTACAGCAGCAACTCCTGACGCATCATCATTTGCACCCGGAGCATCTGATTTTATATTCATAACGTCTGAAACCCTGGAATCAAGATGTCCGCTTATAATAAGGACACGATTGTCATTTGGATCAGTTCCTTTTAAGGTTGCCATTACATTACCAAGCTCACTGTCTTTATTGATACGTTTTCCATCTGCTTTTACAGTAAAATAATCAATTGTAGCAGTTAATCTTCCGTTAGACTCTAAAGCATATTTGTCAAACTCAGATTTCACCCATTGCTGTGCGGCGCCAATTCCTTTAGTTTTACTTTTAGTATCACTTAGTGTATGCCTTGTTCCAAAAGAGACTAGCTTACGAACAGTCGCTTCCAGATTTTCGGCTTTAATTTCGGTTATCATTTTTTTTATCTCCGGATCTTCGGCAACTTGAGAAAGGGCAATCTGAGTAAAAAACAGAAAAGCAAAAACAGAATAAAAAAGAGGTTTTTTCATTGATTTGGAATTAATTTTAGATGCTCAAATTTAATTAAAAAAAGAGAAATCCGAAAAAAGATCTTTCTTCATTATTTATGCAAAACATTTTTCGTCGTACCATTTTCAAACTTCGTACATTTGCACTTTAAAAACTCAGCTACTTTTTAGCTTAGAATCTCAAGAATATGATTGAAATAGGAAAATACAATACCCTTACTATATTACGTGATACCAAAGTTGGTTTATTTTTAGGAAATCCTGAAGAAGATCCGGAAGGGATTCACGATATTTTATTACCCAATAAATACGTTCCCAATGAATTTGAAATAGGCGAGGAATTAATCGTCTTTGTTTATTTGGACCACGAACAACGCCCGGTCGCAACAACACTTGAACCTTATATTTTATTGAATGAATTTGCTCTTTTAAGAGTGAATTACACCAATCAGGTTGGTGCTTTTATGGACTGGGGAATGGAAAAAGATATTCTCGTTCCGTTCAAGGAACAAGCCCGCCCTATGGAAAAAGGAAAACGTTACCTCGTTTACCTTTACATGGACGAAAAAACCAATCGTTTGGTAGCTTCAAGTAAATTGAATCAATTTTTAAGCAATGAAAACCTGACGGTTGAAAAAGGAGAAGAAGTTGATTTGATCGTTTCGCATATTACCGAATTAGGTATCAATGTGATTATCAATGAGCAGCACAAAGGATTGTTGTACAAAGACGAAGTTTACGATGACGCGATCAGAACCGGAGACAGAATGATAGGATTTATAAAAAATATTCGTCCTGACAATAAAATAGATGTGGCTTTGCAAGTACAAGGTTATCAGAGTATTGAACCAAACGCAGAGAAGATACTAGACGAATTAAGAGCCAATCGCGGTTTTTTACGTCTAAATGACGCTTCGCACCCGGAAGATATTAAAACAGTTCTGAAAATGAGTAAAAAGACTTTCAAAAAAGCGATTGGAGCTTTATATAAAGACAAACTCATTGAAATTAAAGACGATGGGATTTATCTTGTAAAAGAAAACAATTAAAAAGATTAAAATTCCAAAATAAAAAAATTCCAAATTCCAATACGAGACGTACATATG
Source organism: Flavobacterium azizsancarii (assembly GCF_027980145.1). Lineage (GTDB taxonomy): Bacteria > Bacteroidota > Bacteroidia > Flavobacteriales > Flavobacteriaceae > Flavobacterium > Flavobacterium azizsancarii. Next base: position 73,260 of record NZ_JAMZNK010000005.1, read on the forward strand.
GAATTTGGAATTTTTTTATTTTGGAATTTATTTGCATCACATTTAAAACATAGCCCGAGGTTTCAACCTTGGGAACGGGTTATGATAAAATATTGTCCAAACGGTTTAAACCGTTCGCTATGCTTGTATTTACTGAGAAAAAGATTAAACAAGATTTGCTTGAACAGTTTAACTAGTAGTTGAGATCAAATTCCAATATTAACGGTTATATTGAATTTGGAATTTTTTATATTGGAATTTATTTGCATCACATTTAGAACATAGCCTGAGGTTTCAACCTTGGGGACGGGTTGTGCTAAAATATTGTGTCCAAACGGTTGAAACCGTTCGCTATGTTTGTATTTACTGAGAAAAAGATTAAGCGAGGTTTGCTTGATCAGAGTAACTAGTATTTAAGATCAAATTCCAATATTAACGATTATATTGGAATTTGGAAATTTTTTATTTTGGAATTTATTTGCATCACATTTAAAACATAGCCCGAGGTTTCAACCTTGGGAACGGGTTATGCTAAAATATTGTGTCCAAACGGTTGAAACCGTTCGCTATGTTTGTATTTGTTGAGAAAAATATTAAACAAGATTTACTTGACCAGTTTAACTAGTATTTGAACACAAATCCCAATATTAACGCTTACATTGGAATTTGGAATTTAAAAAATTTGGAATTTATTTAAAACATAGCCCGAGGTTTCAACCTTGGGGACGGGTTATGCTAAGATATTATGTTCAAACGGTTGAAACCGTTCGCTATGTTGTATTTGCTGATAAAAACATTAAATGATATTTACTTGATCAGTTTAACTAGTACTTTATCTCAAATTCCAATATTAACGCTTACATTGGAATTTGGAATTTAAAAAATTTGGAATTTATTTAAATCATAGCCCGAGGTTTCAACCTTGGGGACGGGTTGTGCTAAAATATTGTGTCCAAATGGTTGAAACCGTTCGCTATGTTGTATTTGCTGAGAAAAAGATTAAGCGAGGTTTGCTTAATCAGAGTAACTAGTATTTGAAATCAAATTCCAATATAAACGTTCATATTGGAATTTGGAGTTTTAACTAATAACAGGAAAGGCTACTCATTACAAGTAGCCTTTCCCTTTTTATTCTAGTTTTAAAAAAAAATTGTAATTAAAAAAAAACAGAAATAAAATAAATTCGAATCCGTTCAAAAAATAACAGCTTTAAAAATTTTAGAAATTACTTCCTGAATCGGTATGTCTTTAAACAATCTATACATTCATATTAAAAGCGAAACATCAAGTTCACGGTTGTCCATTTGGTTTGATAAAATAACTTATAGAAAGTTTTAGTTAGCATTTTTTCCTCTTTTCGTAATCAATTATATACTAATTACTAAACAATTCCAGCATTTAACCTTAGGTGTTACTTTCTCCTTTTCGAAGTTTCAACAAATGAATAAATCATTTGCTCATTATTTAAGGGTTTACTAATAAAAACCGTAAAAAAATGAGCGACAAATTTTTTAAATTTTCTCAAAAAAATCATTTTTTAGGTTAATAAATCAGTGAAAGAAAATCAATCTAAAATCGACGAAATAAAATGTATCTCATTGATTTCTAGGGTGTAAAATTACTTATTATTTTTCGAAACTAATGTTAAAAAATGTTATTTTTTGTCGGCAGGCACCAATTGTTAACATTAGAAGTCATTTTCTCACAGACTTAAATTAAATTGAGTAGGTAAAAATATAAAAATGCTTTATTTTTACACTATAATTATTTAAAATAAAACAAATAGAAATGGATTGGATAACTGCCAGAGAATTTGAAGATATAACTTATAAAAAATGTAACGGGGTTGCAAGAATTGCTTTCAACAGACCAAATGTTAGAAATGCTTTTCGTCCTAAAACAACTTCAGAATTATACCAGGCTTTTTACGATGCACAAGAAGATACTTCGATAGGAGTAGTGTTGCTTTCGGCAGAAGGGCCATCGACTAAAGATGGTGTTTATTCTTTTTGCAGCGGAGGCGATCAAAATGCTCGCGGACATCAGGGTTACGTTGGCGAAGACGGACAACATCGTTTGAATATACTTGAAGTGCAGCGTTTAATTCGCTTTATGCCAAAAGTAGTCATTGCAGTTGTGCCGGGTTGGGCAGTTGGCGGCGGACATAGTTTACACGTAGTTTGCGACATGACATTGGCCAGTAAAGAACACGCCATTTTTAAACAAACAGATGCTGATGTAACTAGTTTCGACGGTGGTTACGGATCTGCTTATCTGGCAAAAATGGTAGGTCAGAAAAAAGCACGTGAGATTTTCTTTTTAGGGAGAAACTATTCAGCGCAGGAAGCTATGGATATGGGAATGGTAAATGCTGTTATTCCACACGATGAGTTAGAAGATACTGCATACGAATGGGCGCAGGAAATTCTTCAAAAATCACCAACTTCGATCAAAATGCTAAAATTTGCAATGAATTTAACCGACGACGGAATGGTTGGTCAACAGGTTTTTGCCGGAGAAGCAACCCGTCTTGCTTATATGACAGAAGAAGCAAAAGAAGGAAGAAATGCTTTCTTAGAAAAAAGAAAACCAAACTTTGGCGAAAACAAATGGTTGCCATAAAAAAATAAAATAGTTCCAAGTTCCAGGTTTCGTAATTTGAAACCTGAAAATAAATTTAACAAAAAATACGCATGAAACATTGGATTGAAGCCGCACGATTGCGCACATTGCCTTTATCAGTTTCCGGAATTATAGTTGGAAGTATTTACGCGCTTTCAAATCCAACCGCAACCATTGATACACCGACAGAAGTATTCAGCTGGAAAATTTTTGGTTTTGCATTATTAACAACATTAGGTTTACAGGTTTTATCCAATTTTGCCAATGATTACGGAGATGGTGTAAAAGGTACAGATAACGAAGACAGAGTAGGGCCAAAGCGTGCTATTCAGAGTGGAGTTATTACACCTCAGGCCATGAAAAAAGCGATAACAATTACAGCTGTATTGACTTTATTGTCTGCCATTACCTTAATTTATTTTGCCTTTGGCGAAACCAATTTCGGTTATTCAATTTTCTTTTTATTGCTGGGAATAGCTGCCATCGTTTCAGCAATTCGCTATACAGTAGGTAATTCTGCTTACGGATATAAAGGATTAGGCGATGCGTTTGTTTTCGTATTCTTCGGATTAGTAAGTACTTTAGGAGTGAACTTTTTATATTCTAAAGAAATTGATCCGCTTTTAATTCTTCCTGCAGTTGCCATTGGTTTATTAAGCGTAGGGGTTTTAAATCTTAATAATATGCGTGATGAAGAATCAGATCGAAAATCAGGAAAAAACACAATCGTTGTTAAAATGGGCGGGGCAAAAGCCAAAATATATCATTTTACGCTTATCATTACCGCTATGGTAGCAGTGGTGCTTTTTGCCATTTTAAGCGATTATAATTTCGATCAGTATTTATTTTTATTAGCTTATATACCTTTAACCAAACATTTAATTACCGTTTATAAAAATCAAGATCCTAAGCTTTTAGATCCGGAATTAAAAATACTCGCATTGAGTACATTTTTACTTTCGATTTTACTCACAGTATGTATGATTTCGTTGATTTCAGACATTATTGTTAACCTTTTCTTAGGCGGAAGATAAAACAAAAGTTCAACTTTAAAATTTAAACAAAATGAAAATTACATTTTACGGACACGCATCATTAGGCATTGAAGTGGGAGGGAAACACATTCTTGTTGATCCTTTTATTACAGGAAACCCAAAGGCTTCGGCAATTGATATAAATACACTAAAAGCAGATTATATTTTGCTTACACATGCACATGGCGATCACGTTCTGGACGTTGAAGCTATTGCAAAACGTACCAATGCAACGATTGTTTCTAATGCCGAAATTACAAGTTACTACGCTCAAAGAGAATTAAAAGCGCACCCAATGAATCACGGTGGAAGCTGGAATTTCGATTTTGGAAAAGTAAGATACGTAAACGCAATTCACTCAAGCTCCTTCTCAGATGGAACTTATGGAGGAAATCCCGGTGGTTTTGTGATCGAAAGCGAACATAAAAATATCTACATCGCAGGAGATACAGCGCTAACCTTCGATATGAAACTGATTCCGTTGCGAACAAAATTAGATTTGGCAATTCTGCCAATAGGAAATAACTTTACAATGGATGTCGAAGACGCTATTATTGCTTCAGACTTTATTGAATGCGACAAAATCCTTGGATATCATTTTGATACTTTTGGTTACATCGAAATCAATCATGAAGATGCTATTCGTCAATTTTTTGATAAAGGAAAAGACTTGATGCTTCTTGAAATAGGAGAATCAATTGAATTGTAATAATTAAGATCGTGGCAGGCTTTTTAGAATTTTTTAAGGAGCTGTTTCCCGCTTTCGGCTATATCTTTTTTGAGAAGATAAAAAATCTTCTCAAAAAAGGATACCACCTCTATCGGGGCTATAATTTTAGTTTTCATAAGAAATTTACATGAACGATACGATTAAATTCATTTGCGATTGTTGCGGCAAAGAACATGAAAGCTGGCCCGCAATAACTTATAATTCCCCTTATAGTTATAGTAATCTTTCCCCTCAGGAAAAAGAAGAGATTGCAGTAATTGATCAGGATTTTTGTGTCGTTAAATATGCTGATAATGACATTGACCGATTTATAAGAGTCGTTCTAGTTCAAAAAGTAAAAGATCATTGCGAAAACCTGGAATATGGTTTTTGGGTTTCATTAAGCGAAAAAAGTTTTGACGATTATCTTGAAAACTTTGATAATGAAAACCATGAAACACAATATTTTGGCTGGCTTTCGAGTTATATTCCAGAATATGAATTTCCTGAAAGCATTACAACAACAGTTATTACAAAAACCGGTAATGACAGACCTGAAATTTTCCCTCATAAAGATTCCGAGCATCCCTTTGTAAAAGATTATTATGATGGTATTACAAAAGAAGAAGCCCAAAAAAGGATTAAAAGCATGATGCAATCAACCAATCAAATTACATAGGTATGAATTTAAGGACAGTTTTCTTGTTTGTTTTTATTATTGTTTCAAATGCCGCTTTTGCACAAAAATGCTCATGTGAAGATAATTTTAACTGGCTCAAAAAAAACTTCGAAGAAAACGATGCCGGTTTTCAATATGTAATTGACAAAAAGGGATTGACTGAGTATCAAAATCATAATAATCTTTTTAGCAAAAAAGTAAAAAAGTAAAACTTTTTGGAACTACAACAGAAGGTGTTTTGGATATTTCTAACATGCATTTTGTTGATTTTCCGTGCAAAGATTTAAAACTGGGATATTCGCTTTCAAAAAGTTTAAGAATTCCAGATATGGAAGTTGATCAAAAAGGTATTCAGCCAGATTTTTACATTGATAAAACTATTAAGGATTATGATTGGGTTAGATTTACAGAAAACATATTGAAAGCAAATTAGGTTTTAAAATTTATAGAAAATGAATTTCAAGAAAATATTTTTATTTCTTTTCGTTGTATCATCATACAATTCTTTCGCTCAAAAAGATGGTTATTGGGACAAAGAGCGCGCTACAACAAAGGAAATTATAGTTTCGGCACGAGACAGAATTCTTCTAAAAACAGAAGATCTACCAGTTGGCACTACAGAAATCGTATATAGAATTACACTTTTAGACGAAAATCAACAAATGTCAAATAGTTTGGTTTCAATATTAAAGTCAATTCCCGATCCCACCGGAATTAGCCAGGGATCTGCGGGAGCAGTTTTTTTAATGTCTAAAATTTCTGGCGACGATACCTGTACATATGCACTTTTTACTTCAAATGAAAATGCAAAGAAATACGTTGCAGATGGTAAAACTGATAAGGCATGTTATGCTCAGGAAGTTGCACTGAGTAAAGATGCTAAACGATTATCTCTCGATAAATCATCTTGTTTAGGACAAGACATCAATACAATCTGGTTTGGTTTTCATAGCAAAAACTGGCTTTTAAATCAAAAAATTGTCTTAGAAGTTGTGCCATGGGTAGACACAAAATTAAATCGAGGATGGAATCAGGACAATAAAAATGAGATTATAAGTCTTTGTAAAACTTCTACGATGGCTCAGAAAATGGCCAATTCTGATGATTTTTGTGTTTGTATACTTGATAAAATCAGCAAACAATACCGTTATTCCGAGTTTCAGAAATTATTGCCAATAGAAAAAAATAAAGCTTATAAAGACTTTGGAAACAACTGTTATAAAGATGCTGATATTTCTAAAAACGTTTACAACGACTTAAGAACTCAGGTTTCGATTTTAATAAAACTGCAAAAATACAACGAAGCGATTCAAAAGCTGAATGTCATTATTAATGACGGAAAAGCAACTGCGATCGATTATAGCTCTATTGGATATTGCTATATTTTGACCAGGCAATACGCAAAAGCAATAAAATTTCTAAAAGAAGGCGAAAAGTTAGATGACACAGAGTTATTGGTAAAATTAAATCTGGCACATGTTTATTTAGTGAGTGATGATTACAGTGAAGCAAAAGCAATCTATAAAAAATACCAGACACAAAATGTTACAGACAGTTTAAGCTGGAAAGAAAAAACAAAACAAGACTTCACAGTTTTTGAGAAAGCAGGTCTGCCATCAAAAGATTTTGAAAGAGTTTTAAAATTATACAATTAATAAAAATTTCGCCACTGATTACACAGATTAAAAAGAGTAACGAAATATTAAATATAATTATTTTAAACGAGCCATTAAGCCATTAAGAAAATTAAGCATTTCTTCTTAATTTTCTTAATCTCTTAATGGTAAAAAAAATAAAACATCTAATGTTTAAAAAAAAAATTAATCTGTGCAATCTGTGGCCAAAAAATAAGATATTTTGAAAGCAACTTACCACAAATACATGTTAGAGTTTAAACGCCCTTCCGGAACTTCCAGGGGTGTTATGACCGAAAAAGAAACATGGTTTATTGTCCTTGAGGAAAACGGAAAAAAAGGAATAGGCGAGTGCGGAATTCTCCGTGGTTTAAGTGCCGATGATCGCGACGATTACGAAGCAAAACTCAATTGGACTTGCCAGAATATACATTTGGGAGAAACAGCTCTTTGGGAAGCATTATTAGAATTTCCGTCGATACAATTCGGAATCGAAATGGCTTTTTTATCCCTTAACAGTAAAAATCCATTCCTATTGTTTCCATCTGATTTTACTAATAATTCTAAATCAATTACCATAAATGGTTTAGTCTGGATGGGCGAGGAGGCGTATATGAAACAGCAAATCGAAGAAAAATTAGCAGATGGTTTTAATTGTATTAAACTTAAAATTGGTGCTATAGATTTCGATAAAGAGTTAGAATTATTACGTTTTATAAGATCCCATTTTTCCGCAGATCAAATAGAAATAAGAGTGGACGCCAATGGCGCTTTTGCTTTAAGTGAAGCTTTAGAAAAACTGAATCAATTAAATCAATTTCAATTACATAGTATAGAGCAACCTATAAAAAAAGGAAATATTGATGCAATGGCAAGTTTGTGTAAAAATACTCCATTTCCTATCGCTTTGGATGAAGAATTAATTGGTGTTTTCTCCCTGGAGGAAAAGGAAAAATTGCTACAGGAAATTAAGCCTCAATACATCATTCTTAAACCAAGTTTTGTTGGTGGTTTCAAAGGGACAAAAGAATGGATTGATTTAGCAGAAAAATTTAAAATAGGATGGTGGATTACTTCAGCATTAGAAAGTAATATTGGACTAAATGCGATTGCACAATGGACATTCACTCAAAATTCAAAAATGCCGCAAGGCTTGGGAACCGGAGCACTTTATACCAATAATTTTGATTGCCCACTTGAAGTTTTACAAGGGAAATTATGGTACAATACAAGTAAAAAATGGGACGCTTCTTTTTTGGAAAATTCATAAAAAACAAGCTGAAAATTCCATATTAAAAAAGGTACAGAGTACAAAGCCTTTGAACCTTTGTAAATCTGCACCTTTGAACCTTTAAAATTATTTTTTTACTCTTTTCCTCCAAGTAAATTTTGTTGCCAGTCTTTTAATTCCTGCCATTTTCCCTGATACGCCAACAAGGCTTGTTTTGCCCAGGTACTTGGATTGTGAATTGCAAAGTTTTCGCCGCCGGCATCTAAAATTGATTGTAGTTTTTCAGTTGGAGTTTCTGATAATTCACGCCAGGTGGTAATTCCTGCAGTATTAAATAATGCTTCGATTTTAGGACCAATTCCTTCGACAACCTTCAGATCATTTTCTTTTATTTTTTTGCCATAAACAGTTGCTGCCAAAGCACCATCGAATAATATTCCAGTGGCAACATTAGAGGCAAAAGATTGTGTAGGTGTACTAACAGAAGCTTTTGATGCCAAATCAGCTTCGAGTGAAGAAATTTTAGCATTTAAACTTCTTGTGTTTGCTTTGCACGCATCTAAATCAGCTTGTAATGACAATGCAAGAGAATCATCTCCTTTCGAATTCATTTTTCCCAGTAAGTAACCTAAAATTCCACAGATTAACCCCACTAGTGCAGGTATTAAGATACAAGGTATATTCATAATAGTACATTTTTGATTAATTATTTGATAGTAATTACAGTTCTTCTGTTGTTTGCTTTACCTTCTTTAGTTGTATTTTCGCCAATTGGCTCATCCGGACCTTTTGATTCTGTTGTGATACGAGCGCCGTCAATACCTTTTTTAGATAAGTAATTTTTAGAAAATTCCGCACGTTTTTGACCAAGAGCAACATTAGAATCGCGATTACCAACATCATCAGTATGTCCAACAGCTAAAATAAGCGCATCTTTTACGTGTTCCATATATTTTACTAAATCTGCCACTTTTTGTTTCTCAACATCAGTTAATTTATCACTTGATTTATTAGTGTTGAAATGCAGAATTAGCGGATCACCATTAATTTTATCCTTCAAAATCACCCATTCATCAGTTGATACGGCGGGAGCAGCTTCTAAAGCTTCAAATTTGTATTCCGCAGGTCCTAATAGTGTATCAGAACTTGTTTTCCATTTGTCCGTTATTGTTCCTTTTGTATCAAACTGAGAAGCTAATAAACCTTTAGAGACAAAATATTTTTTAATATCATTTGCCCTCGCAAGACCGAGATTCTCAAAACTTGTCGTGTTTTTTTCGTCAGATGTAGCATAACCCGTTATGGTTATTTTTTGCTTTGGATTTGCAATTAAAAATGTTTTAAGATTTTCAATTCCAATTGATATAGAATCACTAACAGGCAGAACTACTGCAAAACTGTTTTTAAGGAACTTGATATTATCATTGGTATGATAATCAATTCCTGAACCATTTAGAATAAAAGGGACAAAAATAGCGTCCTGAGCCACAACAACCGGTACTTTTTCGGTATCAACTGTTGGTGTTTTCATAGTACAATTGCAACAAAATTTCACATACAAAAAAGTACCCAAAATGATTGTTATTGCAATGCCTAATAGATAAAGTGCTTTTTTAGACATAAGGAATGAAGTTAAGATTCTATCAAATTTAACAAAAAAATAAATACAGAATACATTAATAATCAGATATTTTCAACTTATCTATTTAATTTTGAGTTGTTTACAAGTGTGACTTAAAAACATGATATATTAATAAATCTCCATTTTAGGACTGAACTAAATTGAGTAACTTGCATAAAAAATTAATATAAGGAAGCGAAATGGTCGAAATAGAAAGAAAATTTCTCGTAAAATCAGCTGATTTTAAAGAGCAGTCTTTTACTCAAAATAAAATAGCGCAGGGATATTTAAGTTCCGTTCCTGAAAGAACTGTCAGAGTTAGAATTAAAGGCAATAAAGGCTTTATTACGATAAAAGGAATTAGTCAGCAAGGTGGAATGTCACGTTTTGAATGGGAGAATGAAATACCTCTTGACGAAGCACAAGAGCTGCTTAAATTATGCGAAAAAGGCAAAATAGAAAAAACCCGTTTTGAAATAAAATCAGGAAATCATATTATTGAAGTCGATGAATTTTACGGAGAAAACGAAGGTTTAATTATGGCAGAAATTGAATTAGCATCTGAAGACGAAATATTCGAAAAACCGGAATGGCTGGGAGAAGAAGTAACAAATGACGAAAGATATTACAATGCTTATTTGAGTAAAAATCCTTTTAAACAATGGGGAAAATAAAGAGTTATGACAGAACAATATGATTTGATCATTGTTGGAGGCGGTCCTATTGGATTAGCTTGTGCAATCGAGGCTCAAAAGAAAAACTTACGTTACTTAATTATCGAAAAAGGAGCAATTGTAAATAGTATTTTCAACTATCCTTTGTATATGACCTTTTTTTCAACAGCTGAAAGACTGGAGATCGGGGATATTCCGTTTAATTGTCTCGCACCAAAACCTGGTAGACAAGAAGCTTTAGAATATTACAGAAACATTCATCGTTATTTTAAATTTTCAATTCATTTGTTTGAAAAAGTAACTCAGGTTAAAAAATTAGAGAATTTACTTTTTAAAATTACAACAAATAAATCTTCCTATGAAGCAAAGAATGTTGTAATAGCAATAGGTTTCTATGATCTTCCGATCTTAATGAATATAAAAGGAGAAGAATTACCAAAAGTGCGCCATTATTATAAGGAAGCTCATGAATATGCTTTTAGAAATATTTTAGTTGTTGGCGCAAATAATTCATCAGTTGATGCCGCTTTGGAGTGCTGGAGAAAAGGAGCAAATGTGACGATGGTTATTCGCAAAAACGAAATCAACAATCGGGTAAAATACTGGGTAAAACCTGATATCGAAAACCGAATTGCAGAAGGTAGTATTACAGCTTATTTCGAATCTAATATTTCTGAAATCAGGGAAAAGGAAGTAGAGATAGAAACTCCAAATGGAAAAATTACGATAGAAAATGATTTTGTTTTAGCACTTACAGGATATAAACCAGACTTGACTTTTCTTGAGAAAATGGGGATTCAATTATCAGATGATGAATTAAAAACGCCAATGTACAATCCTGAAACAATGGAAACAAATATAAAAGGTTTGTTTTTGGCAGGAGTTGTTTGCGGCGGAATGCAGACGCATAAATGGTTCATAGAAAATTCCCGTATTCATGCCAATATGATCGTGGATTACATTACTTATGAGTAAAAAAAGTTTGCCATGAGTTTCGCGATAACGAACAAGTGAATTATTTTTTAGTAATTCAAATAAAAAATTAGTACGAATTCGTGAAATTCGTGGCAAAAAAAATGATATTACTGTCATTTCAAGCGAAGCAGAGAACACTTTACGCATTTCGACTTCGCTCAATGAGACAATCTTACTGAATCAATTAGTGCTAATTCGTTGAATTCGTGGCAAAAAGAAATCTTACTGGCTTCAAGCAAATTCGAAATACTCGTCAGCTTATGAACTACAAGAAAGCATAGAACAGCCCACTTTAGATCGTGCCCAATCCGGTCGTTTTGCAAACCATTTTTCATATTCCGGCTGTTCATCGTATGGTTTTTGCAATAATAAATACAATTCGTCTATCAAAGAATAATCGCCTTGATCAGCGGCATCAATTGCCAATTGAGACATATAATTTCTCAGTACATATTTTGGATTTATTGCATTCATTTTTTCTGAACGATTTTCATCTGACAACTCTTCGGTTTTTAATCTTTCGAGATAAACAGCAAACCATTTTTTCCAGGAATCGAGAATATCTCCTGAAATTTCTTCAGGAATATAAAAGGAATTCTTAATTTTTTCTATTGCAGTTTCGACTGAATCTATCTTTTGAATTGTGCTTAAATTTCTAAAAAAGATTGTCATATCAGTTTCAGATAATTGTAAAACTGTTTCTAAAGCAGTAATTAATTTATCGTCATTTTTACTTAAAGTAAAAACACCTAATTTGCTTAAAAACATTGTTTTATAATCAGATTCAAAATCAGTAAAAAATGATTCCAATATTTTTTCTAAAGGCTCAGCTTCGTTAATTAACGGATAAAGAGCATTTGCTAATTGATATAAATTCCATTGAGCAATTTGAGGCTGATTTCCAAAACGGTATCTTCTATTTTGACTGTCCGTAGTATTTGGCGTCCAATTTGGGTCATAGTTTTCCAGCCAGCCATAAGGACCATAATCAATTGTAACACCGTGAATCGACATGTTATCTGTATTCATAACACCATGTACAAAACCAACACGCTGCCAATGTAGAATCATTTCGCGGGTCTTGTCAGCTACTGTTTTAAAAAACTGCAAATACTGTTCTTTAGGTTCACCTTTAATTTCCGGAAAATAATGTTTGATATTGTATTCTGTAAAATCTTTTAAATTTTTGAGTTCATTTCTGGCTGTCAGCATTTCGAAACTTCCAAAACGAATAAAAGAAGGAGCAACACGACAAACAATTGCACCTTTTTCGTATGCTGGATTTCCGTTGTATAAAATATCACGTAAAACTAGATCACCTGATAACATCAGCGAAAGCGATCGGGTAGTAGGAACTCCTAAATGATACATTGCTTCAGCACAAAGGTATTCTCTGACAGAAGAGCGCAAAACCGCTAAACCATCAGCAGTTCTGGAATACGGTGTTTTTCCTGCTCCTTTTAATTGAAGTGTAAAAAAATCGTTATTATGTTCGACTTCGGTTAAATTAATAGCCCGGCCATCGCCCAATTGTCCAGCCCAGTTCCCAAATTGATGCCCAGCATAACACATAGCATACGGACGTGTTTCAGGAAGAATTTCTTTTCCGGAAAAAGTATTCAAAAAAGCTTCAGACTTAATTTCATCTTTAGAAATACCTACCAGTTCAGCTACTTCTTTAGAAGCATGAATAAGTTTAGGATTAGACGGTTTTGTTGGATTTACATAAGAAAAAACCGCATTAGAAACCTGACGAGTTTCATTGGTTTCGTTGGGATCTGCAGGTAATTCGGCAGTAAATCTGTTATTTATTTTTAAATTTTTCATCTGGATAATTTTTTAAGCCACAGATTATACAGATTAAAATGATTCTTTTTAAATCTTTGATAGATTTAAAAGTAAGTAAGGAAAATCATTGCAATCTTTCTAATCTGCAGCAAAAACTTTTATTAGTCAACCAATTTATCTGCGTACATTTTTTTTAATTTCTGTACTTTCGGATCAATTACGATCTGGCAATAACGGGCGTCCTGATTGTTATTGTAATAGTTTTGATGATCTTCTTCGGCTTCATAAAATACCTCAAGAGGGATCAATTCAGTTACGATTGGATCTTCGTATAAAGGTGTAACTTCTTCAAAAACTTTTTCAGCTATTTCCTTTTGTTCAGCATCATGATATAATACGACAGAACGATATTGCGTTCCTGCATCAGCTCCCTGACGATTAAGGGTAGTAGGATCGTGACTTGTCATGAATATGAAAATGAGATCATGATATGAAATTATGTCAGGGTTAAAAGTAACTTGTATCACTTCGGCATGACCGGTTCTGCCAGTACAAACTTCGCGATAAGGCGGATTCTTAATAAAACCTCCGGAGTATCCTGACTTCAAGGATTCTATTCCTTTTAAACGCTGAATGACAGCCTCAATACACCAAAAACATCCACCACCAAAAGTAGCTATTGATAAATTTTCCATAAAATAGTATTGTTAAGTTTCTATTGCCCTATTAATCCGATAGAATATTATGATAAATTGCTAATAAATAAGCTGTTTAATTAAATATATCAATTGGTTATTTAATATTTGAAGTTTACAATTGATAAATTCGCAATTCTATTAAAAAGCAATATATTTGCAATCAAACACAGGCACACTAATGAATAGCAAAAATAGTACCATCACTTTAGAAACTTATTTTCAGGATTTTAGACAACATATTGTTGGAATTGAGCAGGAATTTACTTCACCTTATGGCAAAAAAAAGATCATTTATACTGATTGGACTGCCAGCGGAAGGTTATATCGCCCTATTGAAGATAAACTTCTGAATGATTTTGGGCCTTTTGTAGCCAATACACATACAGAAACAACTGTGTCAGGTACTGCCATGACAAAAGCATACCATCATGCCAGAAATATCATCAAACGTCATACAAATGCCAATAATGATGATGTTTTAATTACAGACGGAACCGGAATGACGGGTGTTGTTAATAAATTTCAACGTATTTTAGGTCTTAAAATCCCTGAGAATTTAAAAGACTTTATTAGTGTTCCGGCAGAAAAAAAGCCAATTGTTTTTATTTCGCATATGGAACATCATTCTAACCAAACCTCATGGTTAGAGACGATTGCTGATGTTGAGATTATTCCGTCTTGTGAAAAAGGGCTTTTTTGTTTGGATAATTTAGCTTTATTATTAGAAAAATATGCTGACAGAACAATCAAAATTGCTTCGATTACGTCATGCTCAAATGTTACGGGATTAAAAACTCCTTTTCATGAAGCTGCAAAATTAATGCACAAACATCACGGAGTTTGTTTTGTAGATTTTGCTTGTTCAGGACCTTATGTCGAAATTGATATGCATCCTGAAGATCCTGAATCTTATCTTGATGCTATTTTCTTTTCTCCTCATAAATTTTTGGGAGGCCCGGGAACTTCAGGCGTTTTGATCTTTAATAAAAAACTATACAATAATATGATTCCTGATTGTCCGGGCGGAGGAACGGTAAGCTGGACAAATCCTTGGGGAGAACATAAATATATCGATAATATCGAGGATCGTGAAGACGGTGGAACTCCAGGTTTCCTGCAGGTTATTAAAACTGCACTGGCCATCGAGCTGAAAGAAGAAATGGGGATCGAAAATATTCTGCAGCGTGAGCATGAAATTGTTGATTACGTTTTTAACGAATTGAATCCTGTTTCTAATATTAAAATTTTGGCAGGACAGCACCAGAATCGTTTAGGTGTAATTTCGTTTTTTGTAGAAAATCTACATTTTAATCTGGGAGTAAAATTACTGAACGACAAATTTGGAATTCAAACCAGGGGAGGATGCAGCTGCGCGGGAACGTATGGACATTTTTTACTGCATGTAGATCAGGAAACTTCAAATAAATTGGTTGATGAAATTACTATTGGCGATTTAATCAAAAAACCGGGATGGATCAGAATGTCAATTCACCCAACTACTACTGATAAAGAAATTGCTTTTGTTTGCGAAAGCATTAAAGATTTAGCTCAAAACCATGAATTATGGGCTTTGGATTATTCGTATAATAAAAACACGAACGAGTTTATTCATAAAAACGCAAATTCATTTGAGGATGAATTGGTTGCTGGTTGGTTTAATTCGTAATGTTTTTTAATCTTAAAGTTTTTATTTTAGGAACTTAAATTTAACCGCAAAGGGTGCTAAGATTTTTCGCAAAGTTCGCAAAGCTAATTTAATACAAAGCTTTGCGAACTTTGTGTTTTTATAAAAGTGCTTAATTTAAAAGCTTTGAGATCTTTGTGGTAAAAAGGATCTTTTTCATAAAATTGCAGGTTAAAAATCAATCTAGTTTGCAAACTCCTTTTTTTTGGTTCTTATGAATAATAAATTTTTGGATTAGCCCAGATAGAGCCCTACTGTCTGGATACAAATATATTATTAATCAATTTTGAACACGAATTTGCTTCGCCTGTTCGACTTTCAGTCTCGGGTCACGAATTTGCACAAATTTTAATAGGTTAATTTAGTTTGTGAAATTAATTCCACAAACTAAATTAGTGTCAATTAGTGAAATTCGTGTTTGTTTTGTGCTTGTGTCCAGACGGTAGGATATTGGCGGTATCCTTTGAGAGGAACGAACAAAGATAAAGGCGAAAGCGGGACTAAAAGTCTTGAAAACCTGATTTATCTGCTACGGAACATATACAATTACATAATCAAACGAACTCCGCCTAAATCAGAAACTCTGTAAGAGAATTTATTTCCGGGCGAACCTATAAACATAAAGTTCTTTGGGATTTTCCATTTTTTGGATAATTCGTCTATTATTTCAGGACCAAAAACACCTTGTATTTCGAGATATTCCAAATCTATTTCGTCGTAAGCGCGATCAAGAACTTCGAGATCTTTTATTAAAGCTTCGTTTCTTGAAGTATTGTTTGTTACATATACGATCTTTAATTTATTTGTCGTTTCGTTTCCCTGAACATATTGAAGCACTTTATTTAAAATAGCAATATCATCGCCTTTGGTAAAAAAAACAAATTCCTGCGAATTTATTTCGACACTAAGTTTTTGTAAATAACGATTACTTAGAATTACCATTTTTCGTAAAGGCTGATAGAAATATTCTAAAGCTTGAATTAATAGCCGAATTAAAATGACACGATTGAGCATGATTCCGATAAAAATCAAAGAGGGAACCATGTATTTTAGAAATGTATAAAATGAATTGATATTCAATTTCATGTTCCCGATAAAAGCGGCGATAATAAATGAAACTGCTACAACTACTGCAATCCCGCGCGCGCGCTCAGGTCTTGGTAATTTTTTACGCTTAAATTTAAGTAATAAATTTCCAATTCCGAATAATGCCATTACAGCCAAAAATGAAAATGTATAAACACCGGCTAATGATTCTAAGTGTCCGCTGGTAGCAAAAAGCACAGAAATACAAAGGACTAAAAAACTGATAACGATTCGATAATGCGAACCTCTTTTATTTTGTTTCAGGAAATAATTGGGAAGAATTCTATCCAATGTCATTCGGTTTAATAATCCGGAAACCCCAACAAAGGAAGTAAGTACAGCTCCGCATAATACTAAAACGGCATCGATAGAAATTAACCATGCCAACCAGGATCCGCCGGTTGTTTGTCCTAAATAGGCAAGGAGTGCTTGTTTGTTTTCGCCAACTTCTGCAAGCGGAATGATACTTATTAATAGAATAGCTATTACAGGATTGAAGAAACTTACGATCGCCCACATATTTCGCAGTGTTTTTGGAAAAACCCCATGCTCTTGTTCTTCAACAAAATTGGCTGAACTTTCAAAACCTGAGATTCCAAGCATTGCTGCCGAAAATCCCAGAAAAAGCGCAGTTTTTATATTTCCGTATGCAATGGGGGCTTGCCAATTGATATAAAAAGTTTCTAAACCATTATTCAGGACAAACCACAACGATGCCAGAACAAGTAAACTTAAAGTTGCCAGATGGGTTATAAAAATAATAACCGCAACAAATGCAGATTCGCCAATTCCTAAAATTGCAAGTCCGGTAAACAGAATTAAAACAACAACTGTTGCAATGGTTACATCTAAACTTTGAAAAATTCCGTGCAGATAATGCATTCCTTCTGATGCCGAAATTACTGCTGTTGCCATATAAGACAAAACGGTTAATGTTGCAGCCAATGATGCCAATCGTTTTGTCGATGTATTTAATAAAACATTGTAAGCACCACCGTTTAAAGGAATTGCACCAACAACTTCTCCATAAATTTTTCTGAATAAGAATAAAACAATTGCAACAATTAATAAAGAAATCCAGGCATACTGACCTGCATATAAAATAGTTAATGCTGAAACATACAAACAAGAAGAGCTAATATCATTTCCGCAAATTGCTGTTGCCTGCAGCTGGTTTAATTTTTTGTGTACAAGTTCTTTCATAGTAATTCAAGATTAAAACACGATTAACTCAACAAAACTAGTAACAAGCAAGCAAATTCTTAAGAGTGGCAGATATATTGATAAAGACTAAAAATATATTTTAGCTAATGTGCGTATTTTTGAATTTCTAAGTTATAGAAATTATTTGGATTCCTGAAATTTTTTGAGTGACAATAAGGCTTGTTGCTGAATTTTCTTCTGAAAAAAGCCTGTCCAGCCTAACAAATAACCCATAGGACCAAAAGCCTGTTTAGACCATTTCCAAACATCAAAACTATCAATATGCGTGATGATTAATCCGTCTTGAAAAGTAAACTTTGCCGTGATTTTATTGACTACGTTTCTATTGGTTTTACTAAAATTATAGGAAGCAACCCATTTCGCTGAGCCTGAAAAATCATCTGCTTTTATATCTGAAAACTCTATTTTAATATTTCCTTTGCTTTTTAAAATTAGCATTTCCCACATTTTAGAAACCTGATTTTCTTTTAGCAAACCAAAAGCAGGATCTGTAAAATGAATTTTAGGAT
Organism: Flavobacterium azizsancarii; assembly: GCF_027980145.1. Taxonomy (GTDB): domain Bacteria; phylum Bacteroidota; class Bacteroidia; order Flavobacteriales; family Flavobacteriaceae; genus Flavobacterium; species Flavobacterium azizsancarii. The sequence goes on from NZ_JAMZNK010000005.1 coordinate 91,407, forward strand.
GGTAACATTCACTCATAGTTTTAGCATCGCTATTTGCAAAAGCAGTATAAAATTTTGTGATCAAAGCTTCGTTAGCATCCATAAGGAATAAATTAAAAGTATAAATATAGGATTTATTAGATCAAAATAATTTATTTACAAAGCGCTAATCGCTGCTGCAGTATCAAATGATTTTTTAGATTTATCGAAAGCCGTAGAAAAATATGTCATTTTATTTAAGGCGGTAAAATATCCGGTTTGATCTCCAAATGCATTAGAGCTTCCTTTTAGGATAAATCTAATGCCTCTAATATCATTCTTTTTTAATTTTGCCATTTCGGCCGGTGTAAAATAATAATATGTTGATGTTGTGCCATCGGCATTTTCATTGGTATTTTTGTCAACACAAGGTATTACATCGGCATTGGCCAAATCAACGTATAAACCTCCGGAAATTCTGGTTTTATCATCCGTAGTCTTAATGGTTAATTTTAAAACGCCTCCTTTTTCTGTTTTTGCAATCTGAACATTAGCTTCGCCTGTATAAACATATTTTTCGACTATGAAAGTATAATTCTCAGTCGCAGGATAAGGTTTTGATCCTTTTATACTCATTGTTTGCTGAGCATTTGCAAATGTTGAAATTAACAGTAATATTAAAAAAGGCAATTTTAAATTCATAGTGTTACTTTATTGTTCAGTTAGTTTTGAATCAAATTTTTCGTCCCAATCCATTGATTTAATGGAAGAAACCAAATTATCTTCATTTACAAAAACGCGCAATTCTTTATTGGCTATTTTTTTTGTGTATAAGGCGCGATAACGGTAAACAATCTCTTGTTTAGTTTTGTAAACGCCATCTAATTTTAAGTCTATAAAACTTCCGTAATATTGTCTAAAACGCTGACATGTTTTGGTCAGACGTTCCTCAGTTGTGTTTTCCCTAACCGATGCCGTAACTTCAGTTTCATTAAAAGGTTTAAACTTAGAGGTATTGCAAGTTTCTAAAACTCTTTTTCCTAATTCGTACGCTTTTTGCTGTTGGTTGGAATTAATTTCTGAACTGGAAATTTTCTTAATCTTCAAATCTTCAGTATCTCTACTAATTGTTTTCGATTTACATCCAATTAACAACAACAAACATATAATCAATCCTGCTTTCTTCATAACTATTTAAGTAATTTTTAATAATAAGTTGGGGTCGGGGCAGTTTTCTATATAGAAATTCAAATCATTTGTATTACAAACTCCGGGATAATCACCATAATATGCTTCAATATTTTTTATAATCTGAAAATGCAAATGTGGTGCGTAATCGCCATTAACTGTAGAGTTTCCTAAGGTTCCAATGATTTCACCTCTATTAAAAACTTTTCCAACACTAAGGTTTTCTATACTTTCTAACGATAAATGCCCGTATAAAGTATAAAATTTTTCATTTTCGATAATGTGCTCTAAAATTATTGTTGGACCATAATCTCCTAAACCAATATTATTCTTAAAGCTGTGCACTATTCCGTTTATTGGTGCCAAAACTGACGTATTTTCTTTTGCCCATAAATCCAGACCTATATGAATATTGCGTTCAGGGATGGCATCATTTTTAAAGATTGTACTTCGTTTATACAATGTCCGGCCTTCGATATAGCCGCCAAATGCTACTTCGGCATTATTCTTTTCTAAATAATTTGAAATGAAATTTTCAAATTCGGCAGCACTTTCAGGTTTAACCTGAACCAGCTCCTGATTGGTCACTGATAAATCAAGCGGAATATATTTTGAAATATCAATATCAGCATCAATAATCTTAGTAGGTGGTAAGGCTTTTAATATGGAGACGAGAGGTTTCATACAATTTTAAAATTTAGGCAACTTTTTCAATAATTATTAATTCATTATGCACTTCTATCCTGGGCAGCATTTTTGAAGAAAATAATTCAGAATTTATTTCAGAAATATATTTTCGGTTTCGAACATTGTGCGCTTCATCAAGAATCATAGTGTTAAAAAGAACGAAACCCTGATTTTGCAAAAGAGAACAAATGCGTCCGCTAAAAAAACTTTCAAATAAAAAATTTGGCATTTTGATATCTTCAAAAATATCAATAATAATAAGATCGTATTTATTTTTTGTCTTTAAAACAAATTCAAAAGCATCATCAATAATAATTTCCAATTGTTTAATTTGATCAAGGTTAAAATACTGATTTGCTATCTGAATCATATCCGGATCAATTTCGACACCAGTAATTTTTCCTTTATAATCAATTTCGTCTACTAATGTTTTGATAACACTTCCGCCCGCAACTCCTAATAATAAAATGTGATCCATTTTAAGAATGGCCTCATAACCAATATTCCTAAGTCCGTACCTTAATATACGCTGCAAACTTCCGTATGAATAATTGGTGTTCTCAGAATCCAGAACCAATTCTCCATTTGACCACGTAATTTCTATAATCTTACTTCTTTCTGATTTTTTTTTAAATATTTTTATTGGAATGATATAACTGAATAATTTTTGGATCATTTTAAATGCTTTTACTCAAATTTACCACTTATGCAATCAATGTTAATTAAAAATTAAAGCATTGTAAATTAATGAGTTGTGTTTATTTTTAGTTTAAAATTTGGTGTTAGTAATTACGATATTTTGTTAGTAACTATAGTTGTTGTTAGTAAATTAGTTAGTAAAAACATATAATTTTGCTCTTATAAAACTAATCAAAAAATATGGTAACTGAAAATATAATCTTTCAAAAAGACAAAGGTGACACCGATTTAGGGTACGTTTATGTGAATTTTAAAGAAAGGGGACAATCCTCTAAACGAGTTTCGACAAAGATTAAAATTAACCGTAAATATTTTGATGATTTTAAAAATGACGAGTTGCCAACTTTTAATCCCACAAAAGAATTTGATTATCAATCTTTAAATCAAAAGATTGTGGAAATTATCACAGGAAACAGTTTGCCTAAGTCAGCTACTGACGATTATATCGTTTACTTCAAAACATGGATGGATACCTTGTTGCATGGTGGTACAAGAACAACTTACAGAACGGTTTACAATCGACTAGTAAAAGATTTTCCGGACGGACTAAAATTTGCTGAAATGAACTCTAATTGGTTTTTTTCATACACAAAGAACCTTCGCACAAAACACAATCTAAGTCAAGGTTATACCAGGTTTACCATGGCTACTATTATCCATGCTTGCCAAGTAGCAAATGATGATGATAATCTGAACATAGACAAGATTCATTTTAAAATTTCAAAGTTAAAATTAAAAAATAATGAGAATGCAACCCATATACTTCTGAATGATGCTGATGTCAATCAACTTTTGGAATACAAGTACAACACAGAACATCCTAATAGAATAAACAAGAGAAGATTTGAATATATCAGTTTCGGGTTATGTCAATTGTTTGGAATGGGAGCAAGGTTTTCTGATATGCTTTTATTAAGACATGGAAATTTCACTAAAGAATGCATTTATATACAACTTCCTAAAACAAAGAAGTACAAACAAATACCTTATAGCATTATGCTACTAACGACAATGTACAAGTACATTCATCGTGAGTCAAAATTTACATTGCTCGAATTGGAGCGCATCGGTAATTATCTTAACGAACAGGAAAAACTGAAATGGTTGCGAGATAGTATTTTGGAATATGTTTCTGAATACCGACCTGAAGCATTTTTCTTCCGATTTGTACCAAAAGAACTTTGGGAATATGATTCGGCAGAACCTTTTAATGACGAACAGTTTGCAGCATTTTCAAGGGCTAGAACTTTATATAACACCAATTTAAGGCAGTATTCAATTGACCATGATTTTGGATTTTCATTATCAAGCCATGCTTTTAGGTATAAGTTTGTTGCCAATTGCCGTGAACAAAAGATAGGTATATATGAAATTTCAAAGATGCTTGGACATTCAAGAATTTCAACAACAGAAAATTATATAAAAAAACATTTCGGTTTTGATGATTCTTTAGAGATAATGAATGTTGTAGACAGGAAATATATTAAATAAACCTTGTCAGTAAATCTTAACAATCATATCTTTGAATTTTAGTACTGAGTCTTTTAAAGAGTTTTCGGATGTATATCAAATTACATTCATCGTTTTTAAGAAACTGAGAGTGAGAAATTACTCGATAAACTTAATTCTTATTACAATGGAATTGAAACAGAAAACTAAATTTGAAATAGTTTGTCGTTTCGTTGGCTTCATAGCTTCGGTATGCACTATTTTAGGATTTATTCTACTCTTACTTAGTGTAAAATAAAAAACAACCCCAACGTAGAGATACATTGGGGTTTCTTTTTTTTATTAGTTTTCGTAAAATGGCTTGTGGAACTGAGGTTATGATAAACTTATAATTAAAATACAAAACAACTTCTTAACTAATTAACTGTCAAAGGATTGTGAAATATGTTAAAATTTAACTTAAAAATCTCTTAAAAAACTTTTTTCGACGCAATCATTACCTTATCTTTGTGCACAAAATAAAAATTTGCCCAATCTCGTTTAATAACAAGTGGGCTAAATAAAAAAAGTTCTTTTTTTAATGTTTAATTAAATAATAGTAATCATGAAAAACACGCAAAGTTTTTACAAAAACCGAAAGGGCGACGGTGAACCAGCCCCTCATTATTTAATTTCACACGAATGGATAACGATTCGAAGTCCGGATGGACAATGTTCAAAACTATTATTTCCATTATAGGCGCGATACCTGGAGTAATAGAATTTATTAAAATAATCTTACTATTTTTAAATAAGTAAGGTTAGACAAAGACCCGATGTACTGAAATACATCGGGTTTCGTTTTTATTATATAATCATGGGTGCAAATATAATGTTTATATTTAATAAAACAATGAGATATAAATGAAATTATTCCATTTAAAGAATTTTTAATAGATATCTCACTAGATATAGTGGATTAAGTCAATAAAAAAATGGAAATACTTCTCAAATATATAGACATAAAGATATATAAGCAATAATTTTTAATAAAAATACACTATAAATACCATAGATAATTCAATAGGTCACTATATTTATTCAAATAGTATAGAATAAATATATTTATTAAAATATTCTCATAGATGTATCAAACTATTTAAATAGATAATCCAATAGGTCGCTATATTTATTCAAATAGATAGAATAGATTTATCAAACTATTGGAATTCTATTTATATAAAAATATACTATTTCAATATATTAGGGATAATATCTTGAAATAAATTTTTAATATATATAATATAAAAATATATTAATCAACATGTACAGAATTTCTAAAAAACACTTCATCTGTTTCAAAACAAAAGACCTAATAGATTATATTTCCAATACTGAGAATAAATCATTCTATTTAGACATTAAGCACTACAAGATTTTCTTCCTTGTAAAGCGAAATGAACTAAACGAAATGTTTACCTAATTCATTTTTATTTTTATTAATAACCCCTTTCTATTTTATTATAGAGGGGGTTGTTTTTTATATATAGTTTAAACAACTAACAACGACAATTGAAATTATACAGAAGTCTTGAAGACTTGGCTACGGATGATGCAAAGTGGCGACAGTTAGCCTTTAATATTACATTGGATAAAGAACTAGCGGATGAAATACTGCACAGTTTTTACAACAACATAATCACTTTAACAGATAATAAAGCGAAGGTAAATAAAGATTTAGAAATCAATGCAAACTATGTTATCACCGCATTAAAGAATGGCTTTAGAACTCATACTAAAAAGAACAGCCAGCGTATCTCATACAATGACAATTTCAATTTGATTGATGATGAAGATGGTTATGATTACGTACAGGACTGCATTAACCAATGTCTGACTGATGAAATCTTAAACGATGCTTCTCAGCTGGAATGGTTTGATAAAAAGCTTTTTCAAATCATAGTATATGAGAAGAAAATCAGCATGAGAAAACTTGCCAGGCAATCAGGTATAAGCTATAACACCATCCAAAAATCAGTTGTCAAAACCAAACTATATCTAAAAAATAAGCAAGAATTAAAAAATGGCAAAGTCCAATAAAATAGAAAAGAAAATAATCAAATTTGATAATCCGGAGATTGAATCTGATATCGATTTTACAGATGAATCATTGTTTGATGATTTAACTGATAAGTCCAGGCCCAAACCTTTAGAGGAATCGCAGTTTATTGAATTACCTGAAACAGCACCCGAAATAAAAGAAGATGATTTCATAATTAAAGAATCAAATCTTGTAGAAGTAGAAGGTATAGGTGATATCATTCACATAGTTACAAAAGCTATAGGCATCGAGCAGTGTGATGACTGCAAGAAACGTCAGAAACTATTAAATCAAATGTTCCCTTTTATTAAACAAGCAAAGAAAATGACTGATGATAATATTATTTTTATTAAAAGAATAAAGTCTTCATCTGTTATTGGAAGTGCCGACCGTCAGACATTATTTGAACTTTATAATTACATCTTAACAGCAAAGCTAGTGGCTTGTGCTTGTCCCGGTGTCATCTTATCAATGCTCGATAAGCTATGGAACATTTATCTAGCTGACTACTCAAAAAATCCTGATGAAAAATAATGACACCACCACCTATAGACAGATTTGGTGAATACTTCCACATTGAATGCTTAAAGTTTTATTACTCTTATCTCGAATGTTATCATTTGGAAGAATTACCACATGAAAACTACTTGAACTTTGACTTTCCTGAAGGAACATACATAATCAAAATCCAAGACTTAATTGATAAGGCATTCGATGAGAAAGAAAGACTTGAAGCCAATTACAATGACAAATTTAATTATAACCAAGATGACGAATTTAACGAACTTTCTTAAAACCAAATACAACCAAATCCTGTTATCGAGTAATAACTTTTTGGTATACTCATTCACTACACTTATTGTGATTGTAACCTTTCTATTGGAAACATCATTGGTCTGGTCAATTGGTTATCTACTTGTCCATCTTGCTGCAGGTTTAGTATATGTTTCGCTGTGGCAAGCATTCCCTTTGGCACTCTTTGCTAAAATCCTATTTTACAATTGTAAATCAAAACATGATAAGAAAGTTAATATATAAACTACTGAATACTAAAATATTAATATTAGATAATGCTTTAGTGTTTTATAAAGTAGAAGTGAAAGATAATAGTATGTTCACTGAAGTAAACTTCAGATACACTGCAAGTTATGGTAATCAAATCAAAGCGACTGATACTTATGAGTTGGATGATAAAGTTACCCTAGACCATGTATTATCAATCTACAAAGAACTAACCAATTATTATAATGGTGTTCTGAAAATTAATGAATAATAATGCCACCAAAGAAGAAGCAGGATGAAATAGTTGTACCGTTAACTACTAACGGCGGTGCGAGGGCTGGTGCAGGTCGTAAATCAGCTAAAGAAGAGGCGCAGATGGCTTTAAATCTCAAACCCTACCGAGAAGAAGTAATAGAGAAGATACTTGAAACAATGCGTTCTAATGGCCCCAAAGCGTATGATGCTGCCAAACTCTTATTTGCTTACATGCATGGTCAGCCAGCGACAAGCACAACCACTACAAGCACAATAAACATCGACCAAACAATTACGTCTTTTGATATAAAGTCGATGCTACAATTTACTAAACCTGAGGTTATTGATGTCGCAACGATTGAGGTTGATGATGATAAAAATAATGAAGATGATTGAAATCAAAAGTAATACTGAACCACAAGTATTCAAGTCTATTAACTAGTGATTGTCGTTATGGACTAATTACAGGAGGAAGGGGTTCTGGAAAATCATACAGTATCGCTGTGTTATTGGTGTTGTTGTCTTTCGAGCCTGACCATATCATAATTTTTGCCAGGCAAACTGCTAAATCATTGGTGAATTCCGGAATAACAGAATTGCAAGAAAAGATAACTGACATGGGGTTGGATGATTATTTCCGTGTCGTGGCGAATGAAATAGAAAACAAACAATCAGGTTCTAAGATACGTTTTATCGGTTTGAAATCGGGAGGTGGAACTCAAACATCAAATACAAAATCATTAACTGGGGCCACAACTTTAATTATTGAAGAAGCGGAGGAATGCGTCGAAAAGGATTTTAATAAAATTGATTTGTCGATTCGTTCCAAATTAAGACAGAATCGAATATTCCTTGTGATGAACCCTACAACTAAGGCGCACTGGGTTTATAATAGATTCTTTCAATCGAAAGGTGTTAATCCTGGACACAATGGTGTAGTGGGTGATGTTAATTATGTTCATACAACTTATTTGGATAATAAAGAGAATCTTTCTGAAAGCTTTGTGAAACAGCTAGAAACTTTGAAGTTAACTGACCCAGCATCTTATAACTTAGATGTAATGGGTGGCTGGTTAACCAAGCTAAGTGGTACAATTTACAATAACTGGTCGATGGGTGAGTTCCCGAACGATGTTGATGTAATTTTCGGTAGTGATTTCGGTTTTTCTCGTGACCCTGATACGCTTGTTGGAATTCACATTAATAGAAGACAACGAAAAATTTATCTAAAAGAACATTTATATCAAAACGGTTTAACCACGCCACAATTGGCTGAAATATATCAAAATACATGTGGGAATCGTCTAATCATAGCAGATTCAGCCGAACCAAGATTGATTGCCGAAATCAAAGGTCATGGACTTAAAATACGTGCCTGTACGAAAGGAGCGGGGTCAATACTTGAGGGAATCAAGATTTTAAAGGATTACGAACTGATAGTAGACCCATCAAGTAAAAATTTGATGACTGAATTGAATAATTATGTATGGCTGGACCGTGGTAATATTGCTCGTGATGATTTCAATCACCTTTTAGATGCGATTAGATACGCTTGCACTCACTACTTAAGGGGTGGAATGTCAGGTAAACACTCGGTTTATTAAATGCTAATTAACCTATTTAAGTAATACTTAAGATTATTACACAACTCGTAATGTTTATAAGAAATACGATAGATGTATGAAATTAAACAGCGATGACCGATATGAATGTCTTATTCAGAATTCTTACATTATCCTAAATTCTTGCAACCTCGCAAACCTTTCGTGCCGACCTTTTTTTATTCTTCATAATCATTCCATTTATTTACTGCTAAGATACAAAATGATATCCGTTCCCGCCAGCTTTTCGTGAATTATATTTATAATAATATTTTCATTTTTGTAAGAAGAAATTAGAGTATCTGTAGTATAGTTAAAACCTTCTACAGTAAGGTTTAACATCGTTTTTTAGTATTGAAATACCTGTACTAAATCACTATCGTTCGCCAGAGATTTCGTACATTTATTTTGTAAGAATGAAACAATTTAAATTATTGAAATTATGGAAAAAATGTTTGAACATTTGGAGCATCTACTCCAAAGAGAATTTGATGTAAACGAAACACATAAAGTGTTGCAATCACCTATTAATATTTATTGGTGTTGGGGAGTTGCTAGCTACGGTCACATTGAGCACAAAGGATTATTATTAAAAGTCAATGGTTTTTTACACAAGGATTATTTGCTTATAAGTTTAGGATGGGATGACACATACATAGTCAGTCTTTTAGATTCTAAACTTCAAGTAGTTGGCGAACCGAAAACCGGAATCTATTTCGATATGTTGCAATATACCGTCGATAAGTTAATTGAAACGAAATAATATTAATTACAGGTGGCGAAAGCCACCCAATTTAAACTTTAAAAAATGGCTACAAGATGTTTTATTGCATACAAAGATGGGAATATTTACAAGGATATATATTGCCACAATGATGGGTACTTAGAATATACAGGCTCAATCCTGTTAGAATATTATAATACTTCGGAACGAATCAAAGCATTATTAGAATTGGGCGACCTTTCGTTTATTGGCGCTAGGCTATCAGAGCAAGACCCCTTAATATCTAATGATGATTCGGTTGTGTTTTCATATTGGCGAGATAGGGGTGAATCAATGGCAAATGTACAACCTAGAATACATAAGGATAATACTACACTCAGATTCGATGCTTTTGCATACTTATTTGAAGATGGTAAGTGGTATTACAGGACATGGGAACAACCAAAATATACCCCGTTAGGCTAGATACTACAAAGGATTAAATAACAAAGGGTGTAGAAATACACCCTTCATTTACGTCATGTTTTTTTCATTCTAAAGCACCAACGTAAAGAACGTAAATTTTGGTGACTTGCACCAGTTTTTAATGTTAATTTTTATAATAATTTTACTACAGATACACTATGAATACATATATCGCATATATAAGAACTTCAACGAAAAGACAAGACTTAGGTCTTGAAGCACAACAGGCTATAATCAACCGATTTGTACAGTCAGATGATATTATCATACAAACATACACGGAAAAGGAATCCGGCTCAAAGTCAAACCGAATTGAAATGAATAAAGCTATTGAACAATGCAAGGCAACAGGAGCAACATTATTGATTGCAAAATTAGACCGATTATCAAGAAACGTTGCCTTCGTTTCGGCTTTAATGGAATCAAAGATTACTTTATGTGCCATTGACCTGCCCAATGCAACTCCTTTTCATTTACATATCTTTGCTTCATTTGCTGAGCAGGAACTTAAACTTATCCAAGACAGAACCAAATCTGCATTAAGCACTATCAAGGATAATATTAAAAGGAATGGTTACCATATGAGTAAGGCTGGAAATAGAATCACGTCTTTAGGACGTGACCATATCAATGATGAAAATAGGCTTATGGGTGTTCAGGCAATTAAAGACAAAAAGAAGAACAATCCGAACCTGGTCAAAGCTAGGGCGTTCGCTATATCCTTGAGAAATGCCAAGTTAACATTACGTGATATTGCAATCGAACTAAACAATAATGGCTTTAAGTCATCCCGTGGTGGTATATTCTATGCTTCAACAGTATCAGACCTATTTAAGTAGTTGATATTAAAATGATTCTTTAAAAGAATGAAATAGTTGCGTATTTAAAATATTTTGAGTATCTTTGCAATCTAATTTATTGAATATGGAAACACCAAAAGATAGAATTTTAATGATAATTGAAAGACTAGGTATGTCTGGCGTTAAAGCTGCCGAGGTAATGAAGATAACGGACAATACTTTCAGAAAGAATAAAATGGAATCAGTACTTACACATAATTTCACAGAAAAAAATTATAATGATTTAGTTGATTTTTTAATAACTGAAGTTAAATTGCTGCTTTCACTAAAAGATTCAAGCCTTGGCATTACGGAAGCATTTAAAGTTGCTATGGACAAAGTATATGAGAATTATGAAAAATTAAATATGGAGTCATCAAACTTCAATCTCTTTGAAAATTTGAAGACAGTGGTTGATTGGATGGAAATTCCGGATTCTTTTGGTTCAAATATGCGTATTTATAGTAATATTATAAACGAAATTGAAAAGCTTTCGAAAGATGTAGATGACCCAAATATTTTTACAATTGAAAAATATAATGACTATGCACATAGTGATAAAATTATATCTCATAATAGATGGTTTGATTTTATAGCTAACCGTAGAATGAATATAATCAATGATATTTTAAAATAAGATAATTGAGAAAAGAATTAGAAAAACTAAAAACAATTCGAATGACTTTTACAGCTAAAGTCGGAAGATTTGGAACAAAGAAAAGCTACCACGGATATTCAGAACCTACTATTTGTTTGTGTAATATTAAAGATAGCGATGGCAATCAGTTAACTGACCATATTTGGTTTACTGTAGGGAAGACAATTGAAAAATTAAAGCTAGAAATAAATGAAGTTATAAAATTTGATGCACGGGTTAATGGATATCGCAAAGGATATTTCAAAGATGGTTTCGACTATAAATTAAATAATATTTCAAAAATAGAAAGAGTAAGTTAATTCAAAAGAAATATGACAAAAAAAGAAATTAAAGCTTTTTGTAAAGCGAATGCAATTACCAGCTATTATATTAACGATGACCTTTCAATTGATGTGGATGGCAGTGTGTGTCTTACTATTGAAGATACCGAACTTCCTGTTCAATTTAATGAGGTCAATGGTGACTTTCGATTAACGGGAAGTGACAATTTTACATCATTAAAAGGCAGTCCTAGAAGTGTGTTTGGTAATTTACATTGTGCTGATTTAAGTTTGACTTCTCTTGACGGTGCACCCGATTACGTTCAGTATAATTTTGAATGTAGTGGAAATCCAATTACTTGCTTAGAGGGAATGCCTGAGGTTTTAGGAGGTTTTGTTTGCTTTGACACGTTGGTTACAATTGATTCAATATTTGAACTATCACCAAAATCCGAAGAAAGAGTTCTTACTTTCATTAATGGGTATTTTGATTTTAACGAATACATTGATTCACGAAATGATTTTGATGTTAATGCCAAAACATGGTTGGAATTTAATGACCTTCTGCCAGCTGGAAGTATGTTTAATTATGCCATAGCTAAGCGCCAACATACAATTGCACAAATTATTAACTAAACAAGATGAAAGATAATATGAATGAAGATAAATTTACAGAAAACATAGATGTATTAATTGAATCAATCAAACATGAAGGATTGGATAGAGTCACGATTGAAATAATTGTTCGTTATTTGAAAATTGCATTAAATAATAATATTGATAGGGATGTTGTTTCAAATCAAATTGATAGAATACTAAATGAAATTTAATAAAACCGGGGGGAATTATTACTCAAAAAAAAATCTTCAACTGAAAGTTATACAAAAAAAGAAGTATAACTTTAGATAACATAATAAATCATTAATTCAATTGTCATGGAAGATTTAAAATTCGATTACACAGTAGGATATAATTTCTATACAATGGAAAAAATTATCAAACAAAATACAAAGGATGATAATGTTTCCATAGCAAAACATATAACCGATTCAAAAGAATCTTATTTTAATCTATCAAGCTACATGCTTGATAGTATGGCAAAATGTGATGACCCTATTGAAATTGTTTTTCTAATTGACAAATATAATCGAGCAAGAAGTGCGTGGACTCACTACGATATGTTTGAAAATGAAATAAAACTGGACCAGTCACGATGATAAGAATAACGTTAATAGGAAGTATATTATCGAGCCAATCTAACCTGATTGGCTTTTTTATTGGCTTTATTTAAGGCGGTTGATTCAAATGCGTCTTATAAATATAATTACATTAAAATTTAAATTTTATTGTAATACGACGTTTTTCAAAACGAAAAGAGCGTTTTTGGTTGTTGATAACTTCAAAGTGGTGAAGATTTTTCTTATTTTTTACAAAAATATAAAGTGCAAAAATACGTATATGCTATTTAGGTTTTAAAAATATTTTTTAAAATAATAACTTCGAGATAACACAAAAGTTTCTGTTGATAAGTGTTGATAGGCTTTAACGTTAGTTTAATTATATTTGTAATGCAAGCGAGTAAGTCACTTGAAGCCATAAAAAAACCAGAAGTTGCTGCTTCTGGTTTTAAGGTGGAATTAATAACAATTCCCTATTTCGGTGTTATGGAAATACTATATTTAATGGGAGGCATTTTGATATTGTCAAAGCTGACTCCCTTAGTAAAACAGGTTAGAAAACTAATCCTAGCCTGGAAAAAGTAAAAACTTTATCCACTAGACTTTCTTTGAGGGTCTGGTGGTTTTTTATTTAATACAAAAGTAAATCAAAAAACTATACAAATTTATACTTTTAGATACAAATATATATATCTGTGATTTATATATTGTAAACTAACCGACTAATTCTTTAAAGTAATTTTCTATAGTCGTTCGAAGTCTTTTAATTTCAATATGTAATTTAGCACCTTCTCTATTTGTGTTTAATCTTTCTGCTCGTATCTTTATTGAAGCAATTTCATCTTCATCATTAGTATACAAATATTGAATGTCATTCGTGCTATTCGCTTCTTCAAATTCTGAAATATTACTTAATTCACCTTCGCATAACTCTTTCACCAACTGATAATTTTCAAAAACTAAATTGTATTGATTGATAATTTCATCTGTTATTAGAATTTTATTTCTATGTCCAAATAATATTAATTCACTATGGCTATCAATAAATGAGTTTATATTTTTCTTAAATAAATTATGTCTTAAATATTTTGGACTGGTTAGCACTTGGTAACTAAAATCAAAACTCACCACAAGGTTATATAAATCCTTTATACAATCAATTTGCATTTCTGTATGTCTCGTAAATTTGATTTCTTTTTTAGATAGTTCTGATTTAAACGTTTCAATTGTCTCAGAAAGTTTGACGCTTTGGAAATATCGGATTATTCCAATTAATATAATTATTCCAAGCAAAATCCATGAAGTGACATCTTTGTAATTTACAATTACATTTTTGGCTAGGTCTGTTGTTTCGGTCATCATTTATATTAATTAGATTTTTCCTTTAATCTTTTTTCTATTAGGCCAATTAAGTTAAAAACAAAATCATAATACGGTAGAGCGTTACTAGTTGCGTAATCTCTCATATGAATTGCCTGAAAGGTTGGATTGATTTTAGTATTTAAAGTTATCTCCTTTAATTCACCATTTGGATTTGACAAACTACCTTGGTACATTTTTGATTCATCGGGTATGTTCTTAAGAATCTTTTTAGAATCAGCATGAGCAAATCCGTTTCTTAACAAATCCCTAACTTTCTTATCTAAAATAAGTTCTTCATTATCAGTAATAAGTTCGAATTCTTTACATTTCTTTATAGATTCATTCAGCATGATTGAGCCATATTTTCTGTTAGGTTCTCTAAAAACAGCATCCAAATCATTAAGGTCTTGAACTGGTCCAATTCCGGCTTCATTATAAATTAATGCTAATTTCAAAAGCCTTTCCAATAGATAATTTGTTAGTGTAATAGACGCTTTATTTAATTGCATAATTAAACAATTATTAATTTCATATATCACATGGTCAAATTCACAGAAAATTTCAAAACTGGGTTCTAAATACTTAGATATTTTACTGTAATTATTGTTCAAATTTGTTGAAAAATTTCTTTCAATGACTGCTTTATCCATTTTATGATTTTTAATGTTGGGATTTTGTGGAAGTTTAATATATAATATAAGACCTGTTGAATTGCCTATTAGCAGTTAAAATGCATAAAAACTTGTTTTTTTAATCAACTTTCATATATTTGCAATGAAAAAGGGAGTGCTGTGAACACTCCCTTGTTAGGATAACGGTTAGGTAATTCACCAACTCTAATGAGAAGTCCCGTTACTTTGATTTTCCTCTAATGTGGGAAAACTCGTTTTGAGTTATTACTTAACTCGCTTGATTGTTACCGTTGTACGGACTTGAACAGTTCTTTGAACTTGAACCCTAACAGGAACAGTTCTTACAATAACTACTTTTCTCATCGTGTGTAATTTTAAAAGTTATACATTTAATTAGTAGACCAAAACTCGAACATTCGTAGTGTTCGGGTTTTTTGCGTTTTGCCCCTCTCGTGTTAGAGATTATTATTTGCCAAATCCTTAGCATCATTTCTTTTCTTCGCCAATCATTACTATCGATGTTACAAGGTCAGGTAGTCCATCTGCTTCAGGTTTATGTTCCTCCTTAAAATCATCACCTTCAAGCCAAGTTGGAAGTCCCCAAAAGCTTAAGAGTTTTTTACTGTTATACTGTACAAAAATCAACTTTGAATCTTTTTTCAATTTTCTAGCTGTATTGTCAATATTTATATCATCTTTTCCACGCAACTCATTATATACGGTTTGCAGTTCTTTTAATTTGCATGCTCGACTGATTTTGTTCTCAAAAATCCAAAGAACTTGTTTTTCTCGAGTCCCTTTACTAGGAAATACATTAGAAGTTTGTGTTGTTGCTTCAGTATTATTGAATTTGTAATCCGTACCAACATAGCCATATAGTTTTAAAACAGTGTCAATGGCTTCAAGTTGTTTCAAAACATCTTTTCTTTTCTCTATTAAATTTTCAATTACTTCCATATCAATTGTATCTTTGTTACTAAATGTTTTGAGATAATTTCCAGAATTACGTATGTTCCATTTTTTATCTGTATTTCCTTGGTTACAAATGTAGATATTTATTCGATATAAAAACAAATTTCAAAATTAATTATTTAAAACTTTACGCAACTTTACGAACAATTAATAAGACATTGTTTAAACTACTATACAAACTTTTCGCAGTCTGTATAGCTTCATAGCGCCTAGGAAGATGTAAAATGTTGTTAATAACTATTTTTGAAATAAATGAAAAATATGGAATGCCAAGTGAAAAAAGGTAAATAAAAGATAGTTTTATTACACTCTCGTATTTACCTCTGTACTTTTTGTATATTTTGTTTTTTATTTTGAAAGTTAGCTAGCTTATAATTTTAGTTATAGTGTCCATCCTCTTTTCACTCTTGAACCATTCCGAATATCCTGTATACTCAAAATATATTTCACCACCGTTTTCAGTTATCCTATCTAAGATTTTAAAATTTTCGTAATTCATTTCAATATGACAGTATAATTCTAACTTTTTAATGTTGCATTCATTTAATAAATTCATCGGAAACAAACCAAAACTGTCAACGGTGAGTTCCTGAAAATTTGTATTAATTAATTCACTTTCCTTAATGAAAGAATAACAATAACCAACAAAACCATCTTCATAAAGTTGTTGTTCTTGGTAATATTTAATGGAAGCGCCAGTTATAGGCTGATGTGTCAATTTGTAATGTCGTATGAATAGCATAATGTATTACATCAAAATGTCACTTTTAGACCCAATTTCTTGTACTCTTGCACCAATTCCTGTTGCACTATCTCGAAATTTTCTTTAGTCACAATCACTTGGTCGTGTCTTAATAGCTTTGGGAAATCTAATTTCCCTATTTTATTGACAAAAATATCAGCTTCCATCGCTTGTAATTGACAAGCAAGTTTTGATTTGGTCTTAATTTGGTTGATTTCGTGAATTAATCCCGGATAAATTTCTTCTAATGCATCGAATATCATCCCGGATTTCAGCACATTATCATTAAAAAACACGAATTGATAGCTTAATCCCTTGAAATATGGGCGCTCACAACCCATAAAATCAGCCACTTTTTGGTAAAACACACCATTTTGAACATCATTTTTATAGGCTGTTTGTTCATCCGATAGTAAAACGGAGAGCAGAAGCGGTTGAGAATTCGAAATATCGACGTTAAATGTTTCTGCTCCGGAGATTTTAAGAAACTGAACTGCTGTACTTGGAATGTTTGATACGCTATTATAGAATCTTCCTTCGTTTGATACTGCAAACCAAACGTTTTTAAAGTTTAATTTAAGGGATTGATGAAAGTGCTGATATATTCTTTCAGGTGTTAAATACTGTTTTTCTGTTTTTATAATTTTCTTACCACAAGGCAAAGTATAAGTTTTTCTTTTAGTCTTTTTAAGGTCAATTCCGATGTTTTTTTGTAACCAATATAAGTAATCATCAAGATTGACAGATGACTGATATACGTCTTCAATTAAGTGTTTATATTGTGGGTAAATATCAAGCCAGTACTGCTTTTCTCTTGTATTACGGAATATCTTTTTGAAATCAATTTCAAATTCAGTATGATTTGAATTAGAAAGAAAATAAGTGTTTATTTTATATCCTTTTGTAAATGGTGTTTCCGAATTTGAATACTTATTATTTACTTTTATGACATTACAAGACTGTAAGACATCAATAAGTGAAGCATAAGAATACTCTTTTTTGTTAATCTTAATTTTAAAATGTTTTAATTCGTCTCGGTGGATATTGGTATAAAAATGAAGGGTTACTTCGTTTTCATCTGTTATTTTGCTTTGCTGATTGGTGTAAATGAAGTACCAAAGTGTTACAAGCTGTTTAGCCAGTGATTGAAAATGGTTTATACTTATATTGACAAATCTTGTGTCAATGTTAATTTGGTTAGTAATAACGGTTAGAAGTTCCGTTGGGATTATTGTTTTCATTGTATTCTGGATTATTTTTAATCTGGTTTTTTAAAGAGGTCCAGAAGCTGGGGTAATTAGTCCCAGCAACCTCTTAGTACTTATATCATAATTTCTATGATTTGTTTCCTTATCTATATATTAATTTTTAAATATCTTTTTTGAAAGTGAGGATTGTTTATGGAATTTGAAATCCACTTTGGGTGTTGAATTTCTTACTGTTTAAAAAAAGGGGGACACATATTAGTATAATAATTAATATATATAATGATTAAGTTAATGATTGATGTTTTAGCTTAAAACCGTTTCTTCTCTTTTAAGTTTATATATAAAGATATAATTGATGAGAAAAGAGATTCCACATCCGATATTAGACACACTTCAAGCTGCCGCCACTACTTATGCTGATTCGCCAGCCACTACAGACGCAGGCAGGATATTACGCTTTATCGCTAGAATTATTCCGGTATCATTTGTTGTTCAATTGTTCGCACATAAAATGAAGGACAATGCCAAGATTTAATATATAGAGAAACATATTAACGAAAGTGATTCAGCAGAAGATAATAACCTACACCATACCAACTGAAAAGAAAGATTTAACCCTAGCTGACTGGCAGGAATACCGTGAAATTTTGACTAATCCGGAATTGGATGAAGTTTATAAAGAAAAGATGGCAATCAAGATTTTCTGTAAGATTCCATTTAATCACATTGACCAATTGAAATCGGTTGATTATGCTGAAATTATCTTTAATCTAAGTAACATCTTTAACGAAAGAACTGAAATGGTAAGGCATTTCAACCACCAAGGGGTGAAGTATGGCTTAATTCCAAACTTCGATAAGGACATCACAGTTGCTGAAAAAGCTGACCTAGATATGTATCTGGAAGCGGGTGATTTGGTTCGTTTAACGTCAATTCTATATCGACCTATTGTATTTGAAAAAGGTGACTTATACACGATTGAACCTTACTCAGGGACACATGAAAAGTTCAATGACCTGCCATATGACATTGCTGAAAATGTTTTAGATTTTTTTTTGACTTTGCTTCACGAATTACAAAAGCATATGACTGGGTATATAGAACGAATGGCGCAGAAGATAAAGACGAATTCGACTTTTCAAGGTCAACAGAAGATGCTTTTGCTCAAAAATATCGAGGCTTTGCGCCTTTAATCTGGATGATGTCGAACGAAGACTTTACCAAAGTAGAAGAAGTATGTAAATCAAACATCCATTCCTTTCTTTTTTGGTGCAATTTTCAATTAGAAAAAAGGGATATAGAAAATAAAAAATTAACTAAAAAGTAATGACTAATTACGCCATTGTATCAAAATATTTAACCGACCTATTTCAACAAGATAGCCTTGTAAACACCGTAATCTTTGGCGAAGTGTCCGACAGAGAATTGAATAAGGCTGATATCTTCCCGATGGTTCATATTATGCCCCGTGTCGTACAGCCGAGTGGCGGTGTCATTACACTATCATTTGACATTGCAGTTGTTGGTGTTAGAACAGTTCCAGACCATTTTCAAACACAAAAAATATTTGGCGATAACTTAATTGATAACTTGAATGAATCTTATCAGATTCTTATAAATGCTTATTCAAAAATGTACACTTTAGAAAATGAATTTGGTATTGATTTATTAAGTGCTGACTCAATGCAACCTATTGTTTTAACTGGTCAGACTTTGCTTGATGGATTTGAACAGGGCTTTACACTGCAAATCAAAAATGAATATTTAGCATGTTAAAAATTAATGAGCAAAAGGCATATGAAATGCTTGTCGTTAACCTGAGAAAAAGAGCAAAAGAAAAATTACAGGCATCCCGAAAAGGAATTTGGACAGGAAAAATGCTTGAAGAACTTGACGCAAAAATAGGTCAATCAGATGACGGTGAATTCCAAATTGAAATCATTGGTTCTGATTACATGGCTTTCCAGGACGAAGGCGTAAACGGTGTTGGATTTCAAAAGACTAAATCGGGAAAGATAGACAATCGCTTCAAGTCAAATCGTGATGTTGTCAAGGGTTCACCCTATAGTTACAAAAATAAAAGACCACCTGTTGAAGCTTTGACACCTTGGGCCAATTCAAAAGGAATCAACCCTTATGCAGCTGTAAATAGCATTTATCGGAAAGGTATAAAACCGCTTCATTTTTTAGAAAGCACTATTGATGAAGAACTTGAAAACTTTACTGACTATTTAGCCGAAGCACAAGCTGATTCAATATTAAACGGATTTGGCGATTAAAAATAATTATAACTTAATTGGAAACCCCCGAAATTCTAATAACTAAGGTCGAGAATGGATGTATTGAATTCCTAATTGACGGCACAATTAGTAATGGTCTCAACGTAATGTATTCTGTAAATAGTGGTTTTACATGGACATCATTGACAGGCTCAGTTGCATCACCAAGATGTGGTTTACCAATTACGACCGTAACCACTTGGTATCAAATTCAATCACTTGATAATTTAAGTAATTATTCTAATCTTTTTATTGTTGAGCCAGCGGATTTGCCCATTGTTCCAAGTGAAATTTTATTGGTGAATTCACCTTTTTATATCAATTTCGATGAGATTCCTTTTTTCGATGGAATTCTTAATGTTAGATTATACATTTGGTCCGGCGCTTATGCCGAAATACCAATAAATCCAAGTCATACTTTTACGGTTAATGGTTCTTACCTTGAGGTAGGCCAGTATATCAAAGATTTCTTGAACCCACAGCCTAATTCAACCTATTTCACGTCTATTCAACCTGATGGTTTTAATGAATGCTGCAACGTTTATTATGAATTTGATGTTTTAAACAAGATTGATAACGAATATTTTGAGTGGGGAATGGTCAAATCAACATTGAAGTTTGCAACTCTTGGTTATGGACTTTATGCTGAAGGAGCAAATCCGGTTTTATCATTACATGCGATTGATGAATTAGTTACAATCGATAGTACACTTGTTACTATTGATTCAATTGAGCATACACTTGATAATGGTGGTTATAGAAATCCGGATAATGATGCTTATAGAAATTTATTCAATCATTCCAGGCTGTTTCACAAGAATAGTGAAAGGATTTTCAATGGCTTACTAAATGAAAAAACAATAGGTTCAAATGACCTGATTTTACGTCAACTCACCAATGACTTTATTTCAACTTGTGGCGGGAAATATAAAGGCAGGCACGTGATGTATTTGAATAGTAATGGGTTTTTAGATACTTTTTCCTTCCCATTTGCAGAAAACAGAAGACTCAAAATCAAGAATGATAGCTACATAAGGTTAATTTCAAATCCACACAAATACAACATCTATCAAGCTTCTAAAGTCCATTTAAACAAAGAAATAACGATAGAATGGACAATGAATACAGGCATTTTAGATATATACAATGTTGGGATAATCGAAGAAATAGTAAATAGTGACCGTCATTGGCTTATTGATTACGAAAATCAAGCTTTTATTCCTCTAAATATTACCACAACCACTTTTGATGAGAAATCACGAGAAAATGACCGTGGTAAAATTCAATACACACTTGTTTTTCAGCAAGGTGATTACAAAAATGAAATGCGATAAATGGCTGTTAAACTAAATGAAATTTTACTAACTAATTCACCATATTTTTTGACCTATAATAACACTGCATCTGCTTTTGATTATGTTGTTTTGAGATTAATTCAAACCTTACCTAATGGAAGCAGAGCTGTTCTTGAATCTAATGATACAATGAAATTGGTTGCCTATAAAGTAAATCAATCGGATGATTTTGTAAAAATTGATATTAGTGACTATATAAAGAGATACTTAAATCCGATGCCTGACTATTCTTTTTTCTATTCTTCCACACCAAAATTTTCAAATGAAATTATCTATTGGACTTTTTGCTTTGATGCTTATAAGATTGATAATCCAACTAGAGCAGAAAGGATTTATGGAAATAATAGAGGCGCTACACTAGGCTATGGACTTTATAAAGAAGGAGTAAATCCGTCATTACAATCTACATCAATAATCGATAATTCAAATCGATTTTCAAACACAAAATTCAGGACTTTCAATTTAAATCTCAGCTTAAACCCAACTTTACTTGACGGTGGTCTGGTGAGAAGTTTAACGACTGATTACATGCCCGTATGCACAGGGAAATACAACGGCAAACAGATATTATTTCTAAATAGGGCAGGTGTTTACGATTCTTTTATATTTCCAAAATCTCACAATAGAAGCTTGAAAACCAGAAGCGAGAATTATTATAAAATGCAGGATTCGAGCAATTTTAATCCCAATTATCATAATAAGGTTGATATAAATAAAAACGCTCTGATTGAATGGTCTTTCAGTACTGATTTACTTGATAATTACAATGTAAAGGTGCTTGAAGAACTGATTGTTAGTGAAAGATATTTCCTTGTCGATTACGAAAAAGAAGCCTTTATTCCTCTTCTATTATCGTCAACTGATTTTGACCAAAAAACCAGAATCAATGACCGTTCAAAGATGAATTATACTCTAAATTTTGAAGAAGCCAGCGATTACAAAAACAATGTAAAAATATAAATGAATGGAGTTAAAATCTATGTTGCAAAAGACCCAAATAACAATCTAATTGTCCTTGACGGAATTGCTCTTGATTTATTTGATGATGAATCGATTTTGATGACTATGAAACAGACTGATATCCGGGATATAGCTGTTAATTATACCGATTTCAGTCAAACATTTACAGTGCCGCCGTCACCCACTAACAACAAAGCATTTAAATATTGGTTTGACCCCAAAAACAACAACCAACTTGAAAATGCCAACGGTATTCCCGCAAGAATAGATATTGGAGGTGTGTACTTCAAAAAAGGAGTTGTAAAAGTTAATTCAGCGAATTACAATGATGATGGTCAACTAAAGAGTTACACAATTCAATTTACAGCTGGATTGAAAGCATTAAAAGAAATTTTTGGAGATAAAAAGCTTGCTGATTTGGATTACACAAGTGCTATCGGTGGTCAATTCATCCCATTCCTTGATGTTAATGTAGTGAACAGCATAAACAACACAATTGGCGGCAATGCAATTGAGATTCCATTGATTTCATCAACTAGATATTTGCCCCCATACAGTCGTTTAAAATATGTTTCCGATGCCACTATCAATGCTGTTGGCATACGCAGAACAGAACTCAGACCAGCCATTAAATTTGACACTATAATCCAAGCTATAAAGCAAAAGTTCAATGTTGAATTCAATGGAGGATTTTTTGCTGATAATATTGATATCGCTGGGATTAACAACCTTTACTTATGGCTTAATAAGAACGATAATGTATTTAACACTGGTGGCGATGTCGTAAAATTGGGAAGTTCTTTCCCGACTAACAATGTAAAAGCTATTTCTGGACCTGTTGGCTCTAATTATTTCACAGTTGAACTTCAATATTTAGCAACTGGAACATTTCCTGCTAATACAATGCCCGATTTCATGTATTTAAGGTTTGACACGCAAAATTTAAGCACAAATTCAGTGGAATATATCTGTAAAATACAAGAAGTTTTGCTAAATCCGGATGGCACAGTTGATGAATTTTCTACAAATAATCAAGCAAATTTTGGAATTGTTACTCAAACTGACCATTATATAACAGGGCCCTTCGAAAAGATACTTGAATGGTCATGGGACTTAACCAATACATCACTTTTACCTGGAAAAAAAAGACACTTTAGAATACTATGCGAAGTCAAAGACGGCGGTTATATTGCATTAAACCAATCTAGGATAATAGTTTCTCAATACAAAAAAGTAAGGGTCTTTGGAATTTGGCAAAATCGTGAAGCTTCAACGGTAAGTGTGACATCTTTCAGCGGAACAGAAATATATAATAAGGTGACTGTGAAAGACAATATACCTGAAATGTCTGTGTATGATTTTTTGTCATCCATTATAAAGATGTTTAATCTCGTAGTTATACCTAAATTAAACAATGAATTTCAATTCGAATACTATAAAGAGTTTTACTCAGCGCCAGATGTACAAAGCTTTGATATAACTGATTTCGTTTTTCCAAACAGAAAAATGAACAAGATTAAAACGTATAAATCATTACTTTTTAAATTCGAAGAAAGTGAGTATGGTTCTAATATAATCTATAAAAAATACCAACCTGATGCTAGGGAATATGGGACAATTTCTCAAACATTTGCAAATGGTGACGGTGAAGAATATAAGATAGAGAGTAAATTTTCATTATTGCTTTTTAGGCAATTGACTGAAATCGGATATGTTGATTTGCATAATCTCGACCAAACTTGGATAACTGGCGATGGCTGTGGCGAAAGTGACGGGGATATAATAACAAATAAACCAACTATCTTCTATTACAACAGTAAAGCAGCAATTCAAGAAAATAAATACTTGTGCTATACAAAGGATGATGGTAAATCAGCAAAACTAGAAACATACTCACAATTTTCAAGTCTTGATAATCTAACTGATTATAAAAATAGTCTTTGTTTTTCAAGTGAGAATATTTTGACAGGGGATGCCCGAGTGAAAAATTTATATTCTATCGGATATGCTGACCAAATCGCTAAAACTTATTCAAAATTCATTAGGGAGTTTGAAATCGAGTGCTATTTACCAAAGTGGATAATCACCACCATCAAACTAAATGATACCATCAAGATTGATAATGTTAAATTTCAAATCAATGAAATCGAGGTCAATCTTACAACGGGCAAAGCTAAAATGAAGTTAATAAACGACGTTTAAACCAAACCAACAAAAACAAGTTAATATATAAATGTTCACATTAATACATGAAATGCTTCAAG
This sequence comes from Flavobacterium azizsancarii, assembly GCF_027980145.1. Classification (GTDB taxonomy): domain Bacteria; phylum Bacteroidota; class Bacteroidia; order Flavobacteriales; family Flavobacteriaceae; genus Flavobacterium; species Flavobacterium azizsancarii. Next base: position 116,224 of record NZ_JAMZNK010000005.1, read on the forward strand.
TAGATGAATTCTACGGTAAAAATTGGGGAATAGATATCGTCAAAGGCATGTACGCGTATCCCAGAAGCATAAAAGATGCCATCAGGATGGCAAAAAGAAAAATAATGTCTAAATAAATGGCAATAGTCAGAACGGCTGAAATTGTAATTAACAGTAATGCTTCACAAGCACAAAGTGGAATAGATAATCTTGACAATTCAGTTGATAATTTATCACAAAGTACCAACAACCTAGCCACAAGTACAAACAATAACAGAACATCTTTGATTTCTTCAAATCAGGCGATGTCTGCCGCTGATAAATTAACGGGTGGGTTTGCTAGTCAGATACAATCAGCAGCACAAAGCACTGGTTTACTCAGTGCTGCACAGAAAGCTATGACCATAGCAACTGGTGCTGGAACGTCAGCAATGCAGATTTTCAAGATTGCCTTGGCATCAACAGGAATTGGTCTTATTGTTATTGCTGTTGGTCTTTTAATTGCTTATTTAGTAAAACTTAACCCTGTAATGGACATAGTAGAACAGGGGATGGCAGCAATTGGCGCTGTGATTAACACAGTTCAACAAGCTTTGGCATCTTTATTTTCCGGTGACCTCTCCGGTTTTGCAAATCTAGGTGATGATATGGACAAGGCGGCACAAGCTGCGATAGAACTTACTAAGACTTTACAGGATTTGGATGATATCATGAAAGAGCAGGACGTGACCAACGCAAAGTTCAAAAATCAGTATGATGAACTAATTCTCCAGACGAAAAACCGAACACTTAGCGAACAGGAACGCATAAATATGTTTAAAAAAGCTGATGAACTTGAAAAAGCAAATTATGCTCAACGTAAAACCATTGCTAATCAAGTTGAACAGGCAGCACGTCAAGCGATTATCAACGAGGCTAATTTGACAAAGGCAGAAGCAACCGAATTGATGAAGCGAGGTATCAATTATAAAGCCTATGCCGAGGGAAGATTACAGAATGCAGACGAACTATTTGACAAATTAGCTGAGGCTCAAAAAGCAAATCTTGCAATTGAGAACGAATCAATTTCAATGCGTACAAAATCGCAAAATAAGCAAGATGCTTTAGCCGAAAAACAGGAAGCTGACAGGCAAAAACGTTTACAAGATGCCCATGATAAAGCAGACAAAGCACGTCAGAAAAGAGAAGCGGATGAAGAAAAAGCTAGACAGATTAGAGAAGCAAATGACAAGGCATATAATGATTCACGAATCAAATTAATCCGTGATATAGAAGACCTTGAAGATACCACTGAAGAAAAAAAGATAGCACGAAGAAAATCACGTGACATTGAAGCTATTAAAGGACTTAAAGGTAAAAGTGAAGAAGAAAAGAAAATTCTTTTAGACTCACTCGACCAAAAATATTTACTCGAAGCACAAAATGCTAACAACAAAACATTCCTTGACTTAGAAAAGAAATTACAAGATGATTTACGCAACCTTAGGAGAACTTCAGACCAACAGAAATTAGACGACAGAAAGAAAGCTGATTTGGATGCAATCAATGCTTTAAAGGGTAGAACTGAGGCTGAAATTACCCAATTAAGAAAAGAACTTGATGATAAATATGCAATTGAACAGGCTGCACTTGACAAGAAAAAGCAAAAGGAAATCAATGATGCTTTGGAAAAAGCTAGTTTGGTGAAAACATATGAAGATGCTAAGACCCTGGAACAAGTTCAAGCAATTGAAGCAAGGTCTTTGGCAGTGTTAGAAGCCGAACGGATAGCGGCAGAAGCATTATTAATCCAAAACGGAGCCACGGAAGAACAATTAGCACAATTGAATGCTGGTTATAGAGAAAAAGCAAATCAGGAACGACAAAAAGCCAACGAACGCCAGGCCCAATTGGAGCAGGTCAAATATGACTTTACAAAGAAGATGGCAACAGATGGAATTAATCTTGTTGATAGTCTTGAAAGGATTGGAATTGTAAAAGGAAAAGCAGCTGCAAAGGCGAAGAAAATACTGACCCTTACGCAAATTGGGGCTGATACCGCTAGTGCGATTTCATCTTTGGTCGCATATTCTAATAGTGCGGGAGCGGCCGCGGGACCAGCTGGTTTAGCTGTGTCAATTGCTACTTATGCAGCTGGTGGTTTACAGATTTTAGGAAATATTGCCAAGGCAAAAAAGCTATTATCAGCTGGTGACGGAGGTGGTGATAGTGGAGGAGGTGGTTCAACAGTTCCTGCAATGGCATCAGCGCCACCAAATGTTGCATTTCAACCGAGTCAACAATCTCAATTGGCTAATACAATCAATTCAACTCAATCCACTGTACCAATTAAAGTTTACACCGTTAGCAAAGACATGACAAGCGCACAGGAACTAGACCGAAATATAAACGAGTCAGCAAAATTCTAAAGAAAAATTCAACCGTTTTCAAATTTGTGACTTTATAGTATATGGAGTACAACGAAAAAGACGGTTTACCAATAAGAAAACTGGTGTTTGATGCAGACGAAATGGTTGGTATTTACGCATGTAGTTTGGTTGATTCGCCTGCAATCGATGTTCAATTTCTGAAATTTTCAAAGGAAAATAATGAAATAATCGAATGTAATTGCTCAAAAGAGGATACAGAAACTGTTGATTTTTCAGATGAATTTGTTGAATTACTGTTGTCTAAAGGTGAAGATGTCGATACCGATAATTGGGAACTTTTAGATGAAAGGAAGGTTGAATCTGATGATGATTTAGTTGATTTTGCTTCGGCAGTTCAGCAATCTGGTTCTGATTCCGAGCAGGACAATGACATATTCAAAATTCGCTACGAATATGCGCCATTAAAGACAAGTTCCAATTCAAGGGATTTCTGTAAAAAGATGGTTTCCGCTAATAAGAGTTATAAGGTTGAAGATGTGGAATATTCGAATGCAAATCCAGGTTTAGGGCCATCAGGGACAGAATTTTATAATATTATGCTATTCAAAGGTGGTGTAAACTGTCAGCATTATTTTAATAGAAAAATCTATTTCAATAAAGGAAATAAAAGTGGTGTTTCAACTTTTGAAGCATTAAAAAGGATAGGACAATTAAACAAATCTGATGCTAAAAAAGCCAAGCTTACTGCTTTAGACCCAAAGGTGTCACAAATTGCAAGTTCAGAAAACAACTATTGGCGATTGTCTTCACAAGAAATTAGGTTTTCTAAAACCGATGAATACAAGCGTATTCTTACTTCACCCGTATTAATTCCGGAACAGTTAATCTACCGCAAGTTATCAGATGGAGAGTGTTATGTTAAGGCTGATTCTGATACTATTGAACAATTACAACAGAACTTTTTCAAAAAACAATACAATCACAATTCGACTATCGAGCACGATGACAACCAAATCATTAAAGGGGTTTACTTTTTTGAAAGTTGGATTGTCGATTCTGAAACAAACGATAAGGCTAATAGTCTCGGCTTCAGTGTTCCACGCGGAACATGGATGATGTCGATGAAAGTTGAGAATGATGAAATATGGCAGGATGTTCTTGACGGAAAATTTAAAGGATTTTCAATTGATTCACAACTAGGAATCGAGCCATTAAAAAAAGAAAAAAATAACAAAGAGCAAATGAATTATTCCAAAATTAAGGAAGCAATCATCGCTAAAATCTTGTTAGAGGCTGAATTAAAAGAATTCAAAATAGATGATTCTTTAACGCTTCATGCAGAAGATTTAGCAAAAGACCAGGTTGTGTTTGATGCAGATAAAGCACCATTCGCAAACGCTGAGTTTGTTTACGAAAACAACAAATACAAAACAGATGAAAACGGTGTTATCGTTGAAATCAAAGCAATTGAACCTGTTGAAATTGAACAAGCAGAAGCAGCTCCGGCTGAGCAAGCACCAAACGACTTACAAGAAGAACTTGACGCGGCAAACAAGAAAATTGAAGAACAAGAAATTGAGATTCAGAGTTTGAAAGCTGAGATTGTTTCGCTGAAAGATGAAAATATCAATTTGGCAAAACAGCCAAAAGTTGAAGGAATTCAATTAAAAAACCAAGAAGCTGACAATGCACCAGCTGCTAATCCACTCGAAGCGATTAGAAAAGCATTGAAAAAATAAAAATAACCAATTAAAAAATGGCTACTAGCGTAACTATCAACACTAGCTTCGATGGAGAAGCTTCAAAGGAAATCTTTGTACAAATTTTGAAATCTAGTGATACGATTTCTAAAAACTTAATCACCGTTTTGCCAAACGTTATTGGTTCAGTAAAATTACCAACTTTATCATACAACGATACCTTACACGATGCATCTTGTGGATGGAATCCAACAGGAACAGTTGTATTAGATGAGAAAGAAATTACTACTAAGCAGTTCGAAATCAAAAACGAGTACTGTAAAAAAGATTTTGCTCAAACTTTCCAGGCTCAAGCAGCTGGTTTGTTGTCTGCAAATCCACAAGAAATTCCAACAAATATTAAAGAGGCAATTTTACTTCAAGTTGTTCAAAAAACAGCATTAGCAATCGATAATTATATCTGGAATTCTGCAACAACAGGATTAATTGCTCAATTCACTGCTGATTCAAACGTAATTAAAGTGATTGGTGCAACCGTAACATCATCCAATGTTGTTGCTGAAATTGGCAAACTGTATAATGTGACATCTGACGAAGTTGAAAGTGACGAATCAACTGTTTTTGTTGTTGCAACCAATGTTGGTAAAGCTTATAGAATCGCTCAGGCTTCTATGGGTATGAACACAACTGCTGGTGCAAAAGAACTTGATTATATGGGTATTCGCCTTGAAACGAATACTGCATTACCTGCTAATACAATGTTAGTTTACAGAGTTAAAAATGTGTTTTTCGGAACTGGGTTGGAGTCTGATTTTTCGAATGTGAGATTAATCGACCACGATTTAGTATCAGGAGACGGAATGGTTAGAACTGTTGTAGGATTACATGCTGGTCAAGGTTATGTTTTCGGAGGTGAAATTGTAATGTATAAAACTGCATAATAATACAAAAAGGTGGTTAACACCACCTTTTTATAAAAATAATTTAAAAAATATGGCTTGTCCAGAATTTATAACGAAAGGGAGAAAAGTTTGCTCTACTACTGTTGGTGGTGTAAAGAATATTTCTTTTATGGAATACAAAGAGGGGCTTTTGTCAGTTACCGGAATCATCAATAGCACACTTTTAACAGGTGCTGACATTTTCAAATATGAAGTGGCAAAGAATGAAAGTGTAATTTTAGAAGACACCTACACTAAAGACATAAAAGCAACAGGAACAGGATTTTCAGCTGGAACATTAAACGCTGATTTACAAGTGTTAGATAAAGCAACAGCAGACGAATTAAAATTATTAGTTCAATCTAACTTGTTTATTTTTATAGAATTACATAATGGTGACACATTATTAGCTGGGGGTGAATCAGGTGCAGATTTAATATCAATCGTAACGAAAAGTGGTGGAAAAAAAGGAGATTTCTCTGGATTTTCAGTCTCATTTTCTTGGGAGGAACGTTTGTCGCCTATATGGCTTGATTCAGCGGCGATTACGGCATACAAGGCTGCAATCTCAGATGAATTTATCACAGTTTAAGAACTAAATGATTAAAGAAAATACAAGCATCATCCTTAATCGGGTGATGCTTTTTTAATATATACAATAAACCAAAAAGCATTTAAAAAGTTTATATAGTATGAAGATAATTGAAAAGATAGATGACCAATATTTTGTCAAAATTTGCCCAAGAATATCTGCACAGATTACACTTGCCAAAGTGCGTTCGAAAGTTTCAAACACGGTTCAGTCAGTCGACATTTCAACTGAAATTCATAACAATGTTATAACGGTTCAGTTACATGATTTTGAACCAAAACAAGACATAATTTATGAACTCTATTTGATGAATGAAAGTGACTTCAACACCGTATGGTTTGGACAGATAATGTACACCACCCAAAATGTACAGAATTACCAATTCGGTAAATAAAAATAACTAAAATTTCAATGCTCAGAATTGAAACAATCAATTTCAACAATTATGTATTACCCGATTTAAAAGCTTCCAGGACAGGAAATATTATCCTCAACGGTGATGCTAATTCTTTCTTTACATACATCAAAGACCGTTACAATGGTTCACCAACAAATAGAGCCATTATCAATAACATGACCAAGCTTTTATATGGCAACGGTCTTATTGATAATACAGGAATAAACATTTACAAATACATTTCAAAAAGAGATTTAAAGCTAATATGTCAGGATTTCTACATGTATGGTGGATATGCGCTTCAGGTCATTTATAGCCAAGGTTCGAAACTTTTGAAAGAAGAATCCAAACCAATCAGGTTTAAGTATATGCCATATTTCAAAATTGCTTTGAATGTTGAAAAATCAAGTAATGAAGTTGATGGATTTTGGTACTCATGGGATTGGGAAGAAAAGTCAAAATACAAACCAAGATTTTACAAAAAGTTTGATGGGACTTATGATGAAAAAGCACCCATTCAAATTTACATGTGCAATCAAACTTCTAGCAATGACTATTGGTCAGACCCTTCATATCTAGGCTGTCTAGAGTATGCCCAAGTTGAAGAAGAAATGAGTCATTCAGCCATTTCACACATAAAAAATGGTTTTTCAGCTGGTAAACTTATCACGATTCGGGGTGGAATTGGGGGTGAAACCGAAGAGATTAAGCAGCAATATGCTAGTGAAATTAAACGAAAATTAACTGGTTCAAGTCATAAGAACGAACCTATTATTGCAATGACTGATGGTCTGGAGGGTGAAGAAATTACCATCCAAAACATAGAAATCACAGCATTAGATGCCCAGCTAATATACTTCGCAGAAGAAGCTACACGAAAAATTTTGATGGGGCATTCCATTACTTCACCACAAATTATGGGTATTCCATCACCATCCGGTTTTACTAGCCAGGCAGATGATAGAGTAGCATCATTGAATCAACTTTATGCTCAAACAATCAACCCATTTCGAGAAGAAATAATTGAGGGACTTGAAGAACTTTTAAGTTTTTCAGAACCAACATATTCTCTAGAATTTCAAAATACTGATTTTGGCATTGCGACTGATGTTGTACAGGAAGATAAAAATAATGTTACCGAATAATGAACACCGATTTAATATTGAAAGATGAAGATACTAAGCTTTTAATGAAGCTGACAGCTATCAGTGGTAATGTTGACTTTGACAAGGTTCGTTCATCAATCTTGCTTGCACAGTTTGTTGATATAAGACGAATTCTAACTCAACCACTTTATGACAAGATTATGGTTGATGTTAAAAATGATTCCTTATCCGGCGACTATCTGAAAATTTACGATGAACATATTACGGTTTTGACAACATATTTTGCCGCTGCTCAATTCATTTCTCAAAATACAATTGTAATTAACAACGGTGGAAACTTCCATCATAATCCAACTAATGGACAATCTGTCGATTATAAAGAGAATGACAGATTGGTTCATAAATACAATGCTTTAGGCGCATCAGAAGAACTTCGATTTGAAAAATTCATGAAGACAATCAATATTCCGGAGTACAAGTCGAATTGCACTACTAAAAATAACACTTATAAATTCCCTTGGATTCTGTAAAAAAGCCACAAAAAGACCGTGAAAAATACGGTAACAAAGAGAAAAGAGAAAAAGAAGACATAAAGAAGTTAACTGTTTTTCTGATTGATTTTGAAAAAAATAATAAAGAGAAATGTCGATAATAATATTTAATGTTGGCTCCGTTCCAAATGATGGCAAAGGAGATAAATTAAGAACATTTGCAATTGGAACGAACCTGAATAATTCTTGGCTTGAAGCAAATAAAGCTAACCTCCTTGATGGTAAATTAAGCGAAAATGAATTACCGGCTAATTTACCTTCCTTTTTAACCGTTTCAAATTATTCCAATTTATTAGATATCCAAACTTCTGATAGAGTTATAATTGTTCGTGTGGCTGATGATGAAAATAAAGGTATTTCGAATGCCATATACTATTTATATCCCGACGGTACAAGAATGTGGATAGCGGCAAATAGAGACAATTAAAAAATAATTAAAAACATGTTACAAAAGAGTTTTCCAGTAGAGGTATCTAACTATTATCAAAATGTATCAGAACGACAAATAAGAGGTGTTGTAGGAGTAAAAGCACCTAGTATACAATTCGACACAACTGGCTACAATGCTATGACGATAACCATTGACACTGGTTCAACCGTTTCAGCTAGAATTAAATTCGAGTGCTCAGGCGATGGTATAAACTGGATAGACATTAAAGCAAATTCAGTGAATGGTGCTCCGTCAAATTTATCAGCAATGTTAGGTAATAGTGGATACTTTAATAATATTAGGGGAATTGGTGTATATCAATTCAATAAACCTGCCAGATTAGTGCGTGTAACCCAAATTGATTCTGCTACATCAGCTACTTGCGCTGTGAATGTAACTTTATTTAATGGGGCGATTTCACCGAGCCACAACAATACAGAAATTCCAAATGTATATTCATTTCAATATACAAATTCTTCAATAACTGGAACTTCTCCCGTATTAATCAAAGCTGTTGCTAGTAATTTATTAGAAAACACAATTTTTTCAATACAAGTAAAAAATGTTGGAAGTGTTGCTTGTGTGTATCAAATAAGAAGTAACGCAACTTTAGGTGGTGCTTCACCCAATATACTATTTGTTGGGGAAATAAAACCAACTGACCCAATGCAAATAATTTCTTTTAAGCCCGCATTAAAAGCAGGTGTATCGAATTTACTTGAATTCGTTTCAATGACTGATACCAATTTGATAATAAATATTCAAGGTTGGGAAGTTCAAATTTAAAATAAAATAAAACATGGCTAATATACTAACACTAGATGATTATACACCAGGAGTATCTACCGAAATACATTGTTTTGGCGACTCATTAACAGCAGGGGCGGGAGCAAATCAAACCGATTTCTATTTATCGTACCCTGACCATTTAAAAAATTCATTATATCCAAGAACAATTGTAAATCATGGTATAGGTGGACAAACAATAGAAGAAATAGCTTGTAGACAAGGGGCTAGACCAATTTACTTAACGATTGAAAACAATACTTTTTTAGGTACTAGCAATTCTTTAATAACTGATATATCAAATGATTTTGTGCAAGCACCAAGTACACAAGATAGATATGTAACTGGTATCATATGTGGTGTTCCTGCAATAATTACTAGAACAGTTGGTACTACTCATTATGTAATAAGGGGCTTCGGTGGAAGTATCAGGAATATTTTACCAAATAGTATATTTTATCCTGATAGTGCTTATAATGCTAAACATTCTATTCAAGTTTTATGGTTGGGAAGAAACAATGTGCCCGATTTTAGCATATTATTACAAACTATAAATAATGCTATTTTATATATGGAAAAACCAAGACGAGTTTTAGTAATTGGTGTATTACCAGCATTAAATGAACCAATGGGAACTAGTAGATATACCGCTATTACAGCTGTAAATTCTACTTTAAAAAATACGTATCCTAACAATTATATAGAAAGCACCCCACCAACTACAGAAGAAATGAGTTTTATAAGATATTCGCCTAGTGAAGATGATATAATTGATATAAATAAAGGGGTGTTTCCTGGTGGAATGCGAACTGATAGTATCCACTTAAATGGTTTCGGTTATAACATTATGGCAAACAGAGTTGCTAAAATGATAAAACAATATAACTGGTAAAAAATAATAAAACACAAATTGAAATTCGTAATTCCCTTATCTATAATCTTTGCCTCATTTTTAACCCCCATAGTTCCGCTACTAATCTTAATGTTCGCTTCCGTTCTTATTGATACCATATTAGGAATTTATACCACCATCAAATTAAACGGTAAAGCTTCTTTTAAAAGTCACTTCCTATTTAATATAGTAATTAAATTAGGTTTTTATTTCGCCACAATCATGTTAGCACACGGAATTTCAATTGCATTTTTTGGTAGTGTACTCTTTGGCATTATTGATTTCATACCAAAGATTATTACAGCACTTTGGCTGTATATCGAGATTAAGAGTATGGATGAGACAAGTATGAAATTAGGTAATCGGTCTTTTTGGGTTATAGTGAAAGAGTTTATTTCAAAATTGAAGACTTTGAAATCTGATATAAATAAAATAACCGAAGATGAAAAAGAAATATAACATCAGAGAATTAAACCTTCAAGAAGTACACGTTGAAGATTTATTTCAATTGGTTGACCCTTGGGCATTGAAAGTACTATTACTGTTGGAAGATGATAATGAAGATACTGAAATTATGATGGAAAATATGCTTAGCTATTTTGTTGAAGTCGAACAATATGAGTATGCTATTGTGATTCGTGACCTAGTAATTGGTAAAAACGAAAAAGCCAATCGTTTCTGATTGGCTTTTTGTCATTCGTAATATTCTTTGCTGTAATGCCATCCCTGTAAAATGTAACCGTAATCCTTTGCTTCTTCGGATTGTCGAATTCCATCGTATGTATATACAGGCTTTTGTCCACAATCAAATTCAAAATCTTCACTTGAAACTGATTTAGATTCTTTGATAACCACAACGTGCTTTTCGGCAATTTCACCGTTATCGTAAATCACTATAGGTCTTTGACCAACCATTTTTATTCTTAGTCCATCAGTAAATGGTCTTACTAATTGACCATTGAGCATATAATGAAATTCACACCATTGTGTTTCCGTTATTTTTTTACCTAAGCATTTTTGGTGTGAAGCTACATCATCATTTGTACAACCAATGCATGTTAATGATAGAAATATACCTATCGTAATTATTTTTAATCTTCTCATTCTTAAATTGTTTTTGGACTACAAAGATATAAAATAAATATCCATATGTAGTCTTTTTCCTTCTTTTTTATTTGTATAAAAAATCCACCCTTTTAGAAAGTTGTATAAAAGTCAAAATATATATGTAAACAAAACATACATATCATGAGCACATTTACAACCGACCTGCAATGGGGGAATTATTGGGAACAAACATCTATACCACTTATACAGAAATATTTTGAAAAAGTTTTCGAAAACAAAAAATATACTTGCAAATTCATAAAGTTCAATACATCAACATCAATTGCCTGCCTCAAGAAGTGGGATTTGAAATTTGGAATTTATAATGGTGAAGGACTTATAAAAGAAATGACTGTTGAAGTAAAGGCGGATAAATTCTCTTCAAATAATTTATTTATAGAGAAAAGATGTAATAAGATTGATTCCGGCGTGTTTGCAACAACGGCTGATTTCTTCCTTTATATTTTACCAAGGCATAACACGGATAACTTTTACCTGGTTCAACCTTATAAATTGAAAGAAATTTTAATGAATAGCTGGCTAAATGCCGGGAAATATGGAGGTGATGGTAACCGTGCTTTTGGTTTTTTAATAGACAAGGATGAATTTAAAGTTGATTACATCAAGGGCGGAGGTAAAGTTCTAACAATTGACTTGGATATCCCGGCTCATTTTGGTGTAGCCAAATTTAATATATAAGTGAAAATTTATATTGAAAATGGATATACAACAAGTATCACTTGACAGGATTGAGAAATTACACCCCAAAATAAGAGAAGAAGTAAAAGCAGCTTACATGCACGTGAACAAGAAATTATTAGGTAAAGGTGTAAAAATGGGAATAACACAGGGGCTTAGAACAGTTAAAGAACAAAATGACCTTTATAACAAGAAGCCAAAAGTAACAAACTCGAAAGGTGGTCAATCATTTCATAATTACGGATTAGCATTTGATTTTGCTATGTACCATGATAATGATGGTGACGAAAATTTTGACGAACTTTCTTGGTCAACAACAAAAGATTTTGATAAAGATGGAACTGCAGATTGGATGGTGGTTGTAAAATACTTTAAATCCATTGGTTTTGAGTGGGGAGGGGACTGGAAGAAAATAATTGATAAGCCGCACTTTCAAAAAGTTTACGGTTTTACTTGGCAAAAATTATTGGAAAAGTATAACCGTAAGGATTTTATTGATGGGAGCAATTATGTGAAAATTTAAAATATTAATATCATTTCGCTGTTTTATTAATTTTTACATCAATCATAGAAATTATTTTATTTAATTTTTTATTATTGACCAATCTTAAAGCATAAAAATAATCGTCTAAAACATCTACTTGTATTTTATCTATGTTAACTTTTTCCCCAATATTTACATTTACTCTTGTGAGCAGTTCTATTAAACCGTCAATAATAGATGAGTGTGCATCTAGTTCCTCATCATTTTTTACTGCCCACCTATAAAAATCACAAATTTTGTTAGCTGCTGATAAATTATAGACCACATAATTTTCTATATCACCTTTATCTAAATAATTATTAGCACGACTTGTATCTAAATCCACACGTTCTAAATAATATTGATTCTTAAAATTATCAAGTTCATCTTCACTTTCTTTCATAATAAGCCTAAAAGCTTCCATTTCTCGTGCGGTTTCTCGTTTGATTTCTTGAACTTCATTATTGTATTGGTCTCTTAAGTTTAAGTAATTAAAAATACCTGAAATAGCAACGAGTGAACCGAAAACTATTAATAAAACATTAGTATCATGACTTTGTTGAGTGATATAATAATCTTCCTTAAATGTCTTTTCGGAACTAAAATCATTTGAGTTCTTAACTATGGTATTAATTCTACTTTCTAAAACGGAATTATTATGATATAGAAATGCACAAGTGCTCAAAGTAAGAAGAAAGAGAAAAGAGTAAATATAATTTATGTTTAATTTCATTATAATTGAATTTTGAAAGAGAAAAGAGTAAATATAATTTATGTTTAATTTCATTATAATTGAATTTTGAACGAAAATAATAAAATTAAACGCATATAAAAATATAATTCTATCTTTGTCCTTGATGATGATTTGAAAAAGTCTCATTCTTACACAAAAACCCATCCCATTAATTTGAGGTGGGTTTTTAATTAGAACAAATTTAGTGTTAGTTAAAAGTGTTAGCAACTTTAATTATAAACATACAACTAATTGATTATAAACTACATAAAAAATAAAAAGTTCAAATTTACCACTTTAAATCTTTTATTTTGCAACAAAAAATAAATTTTAATGAAGAAACAATTCTATAAATTCATCTTTTTTAAGCTAATGGGCTGGAAAATAGTAGGTATTGAAAATGCGGAAGTGAAAAAATGTGTAATGATGGTGATGCCCCATACAAGTAATCATGATTTTTATTTAGGAATATTTACCCGAGGAATCTCCGGATTAGAGATGAACTGGGTTGGAAAGAAAGAATTGTTTAAATTTCCTTTTGGCTATTATTTTAGAAGTGTAGGAGGTGAGCCATTAGATCGCTCCGGCGGATTGAATAAAGTAGATTCGATTGCAGCTATTTTTAAAAGGAAAGAAGTTTTTCGATTAGCTGTTGCTCCTGAAGGTACGCGCAAAAAAGTTACTGAGATTAAAAGTGGCTTTTATTATATTGCACTTAAAGCAAATGTACCGATAGTGCCGGTTGCTTTTGATTGGAGCAAAAAAGAAGTCAATTTAGGAAAACCCTTTTTTCCTACTGGAAATTATGAAGCCGACTTATTAGTCTTGAAAAAACATTATGATGGAGTTATAGGAAAAATTCCAAAAAATGGATTTCAGCTTTAATTTTTCTATGTTTTTTAGATTACGCGAGAATCCCTTAAATCAAAATTATTTTAAAAATTTTTGAAATATGCGAGTTTTCCACGTTAAGGGTTATATGCCTTAAATTTTCCGTTTTTATAAAAAATTACTATTTTCTCAATTTCACCTTCTTCGGTATTTAAATTTTGACTTTTAATTTCCGGAGAAGATTTACTTTCTGATTTTTCAGCTTGCTTATAATAAATCTCAGAAAATAAATCGCCGCCTGCTAAATTTTCTTTCACAGAGGAGAGAGGCGGGGTTTTTATATTTTCTGATTTTTCTTCATTATTTTTCGGAAAACTTCCTGTACCATTTAGAATCCAATACAAGTCTACATCCGGAAAAACTTCCAAAATTTTCATCACAAAATCTAAACTGGGTTTGTTTCTTCCTGAAAGCAGGTGAGACATACTTGAACGTTGCACACCAATTTTATCTGCGAAAGAAGAGGCGTTTAGAGTATAATACTCAAGTATGATTTCAAGACGTTTTACAAAATCATCGATGTTTACCATTGTAAATTATTGTTATTTGAATCGTTGTTTACAAATGTAACTAAAAGAAGTTGATAAAGCAATTTTACAGTTGTAAATTATAAAAAGCAGACTTTAATATATAAACTATAACATTAATTAATATAGCATAACTATCTAATATACAATAACTATTTTTGTTTTATTTAAAGTAATAACATTTGTTAACTCTAATTCAGACACAGCGCTAAATATTGAACAAAATCATGTTTACAATTATAAATTACTCGGTTTTTTACTTGTTTACAATTGTAAAAATAAAGATGTTTACTTTTGTAAACTAATCAAAAGACAATGAATTTAGAAGAATTATTCAACCAGTACAAAGAAAAATCAATAGAAGGTCGCTACTTGACTTTAGATCATATTCAACCTTTATTAGATAAACTAAATACTAATAACCAAGTTCAAATAATTGGAAGATCAGTTTTAGACGAACCTATTTATAGTTATAAAATTGGTACGGGAAACATTCGTATTTATCTGTGGTCGCAGATGCACGGAAATGAAAGCACAACAACAAAAGCATTATTTGACTATATTAATGTACTAAACAGTGGATCAGAATTTGCCAAAAAAATGCTTAGAACCTTTACGTTTTATGCAATTCCTATCCTAAATCCTGATGGAGCCAGACTTTATACACGTGAAAATGCCAATAAAGTAGATTTGAATCGTGACTCTCAAAATCTGACACAGCCGGAAAGTAAAATTTTAAGAGAGACATTTGAAGCGTTTAAACCTCATTTTTGTTTCAATCTTCATGATCAGCGTACTATTTTTGGAGCAGGAACAACGGGAAAACCAGCTACAGTATCATTTTTAGCTCCTTCTTATAATGAAGAAAGAGATGTAAATGAGACCAGATTGAAAGCAATTAACATCATTGCCGGGATAAATGATGTCTTGCAGGAATATATCCCCGGACAGGTTGGTCGTTTTGATGATTCTTTTAATATCAATTGTATAGGAGATACTTTTCAGTTTATGGGAGTACCAACTATTTTGTTTGAAGCAGGTCATTTTCCTAATGATTACGAACGTGAGATCACCCGAAAATTCATATTTTTCTCACTTTTATCAAGCTTTGAGCTAATTTGCGAAAACGATTTAGTTGACAATAGAATTAATGATTATTTGAATATTTCACAAAATAAAGTGGTTTTTTATGATTTTATGTATAAAAATATCAAAATAAATTATGATGGTATCGAAATTATTACGAATTTTGTCGCACAATACAAAGAAGAATTGATTGAAAATAAGATTCACTTTAATGCTTATATAGTTGAAGTAGGTGAGTTAGAAAATTATTTCGGACATTATGAATATGATGCAAAAGGAGCAGTTTATTCCGATGACTTTACTAATTTTCCCAAATTGAATCAAAAAGCAAATTTTTATTTAAATAAAAATGTTAAATTTGTTAACGGATTGATAAAAAGTTAATTTTTATGTGAATTTGTTGTTTTTTATATATATTTTTATACTTTGTAATAGCAATTAGTAATATTAATTAAAGAATTATGAGTAAATTTCGTTTAGATGAAGTAGATCACCAGATTTTAGATATGTTAATAGACAATACGAGAGTTCCGTTTACTGACATTGCAAAAAAACTATTGATATCTGCTGGTACAGTGCATGTTAGGGTAAAGAAAATGGAAGACGCAGGGATAATAATGGGGTCTTCATTGGCTTTAGATTACGATAAATTAGGATATTCATTTATTGCTTATGTAGGTGTGTTTCTTAACAATACGTCGCAAACTAAATTTGTATTAGAGCGAATCAATCAAATTCCGTTCGTAACAGTAGCTTCTGTAACGACTGGGAAATTCAATATTTTTTGCAAAATTAGAGCAAAAGATACTAAGCACGCAAAAGAGGTTATCTTTATGATAGACGATATTGATGGTGTTTACAGAACAGAAACTATGATTTCATTAGAAGAAAGTATAAACGATAAGAAGCGTTTGATGCATACTATTTTTAAAAATATGTAATTTTTTCTTGAATGCTATATTAAAATATAACCTCAAGTTTATTCTTGGGGTTTTTTTATGACTAATTAACCAACCAACTACAACAGAATTATGTATACGTTGCCTAAAATAGAACGTTTTAATCAAGACGTTCTCTCCAAATACCACATTTATAATAGTGTATTTATAACATTGCCTTTTGATTCAATAGATAATACCGGAGTTTTACTTCCTTTATTTACTGAGACATGCGAAACGGGATTTAAAAAGAATGAAACACCTAAAGAGATTTTTAATTTCTTTTCTAACAGGTATATAAACGAAGCTTCTGAAACAGAAAAAATCGATCTTATGTTTCGATTTATTCAATACATAGAGCGTCAGATTGTATTGTTTGATGCCATTGAAGACGCTGCCTTTCCTGAGGTTAACAATATGGAAGGAAGAGGTTCTTTGCGTGATATCAAAGAAAAATCAGATGCTAAGGAGAAAGACGATGAATTGATCCAATTCCTGGAAGAATTTAATGTCAGAACCGTTTTAACAGCGCATCCAACGCAGTTTTACCCTGGACCGGTTTTAGGGATTATAAATGATTTGACTGAAGCAATTCGTTCAAATGATTTATTAAAAATAAAAGAACTATTGGCGCAGTTAGGAAAAACACCTTTTATCCAAAATGAAAAACCGAATCCTTATGATGAAGCGGTTAGTTTGATCTGGTATCTGGAAAATGTATTTTATGCTACTTCAGGAGAAATTGTTCATTATTTGCAAAAAAATATTCTTCAGGGAAGCGCCATTAAAAATCAATTAATCAAACTTGGATTTTGGCCGGGAGGAGATCGCGATGGAAATCCTTTCGTAACTACCGAAATCACTTTGAAAGTTGCAGACCGTCTTCGTACTTCAATTTTGAAATGTTATTATATCGAAATGAGAAGTTTAAAACGTAAGTTAACTTTCTCCGGCGTAGATACTTTGGTAGCTGATCTTGAACATAAACTTTATCGTTCTGTATTTTATTCTAAAGGTGAAATTTACATTACTTTAGAAGAGTTATTATCTCAATTAAATCTTATAAGAGATATAATTATCGAAAAACATCAGTCATTATACTTAGATGAGCTGGAAGCGTTTTTGGTAAAAATCAATCTTTTTGGTTTTCATTTTGCAACATTAGACATTCGTCAGAATAGTAAAATTCACGATGCCGTTTTTAATGATGTCGTTAATCATTATCTGAATTCCGGTTCAGAAATATTTCCTGCCAATTATTTTGAATTGTCAGAAGACGAAAAACTTATAGTTTTATCTAAGGTAAAAGGAGATTTAAATCCTGCCGATTTCGCTGATGAAATTACAAGATCTACCCTTGAATCAGTTCAGGCTATCAAAACTATTCAAAAAGCAAACGGAGAATTTGGTGCGAACCGCTATATCATTAGTAATAATGAAAGCGCCCTGAATGTAATGGAAACTTTTGCAATGATCAGATTAAACAATTGGGAAAACCCAACTGTAGATATCATTCCGCTTTTTGAATCTGTTGACGATTTGCAAAATGCACATCAAATAATGGAGCAATTGTATACTAATCCTGAATATTCAAAACACTTGCAGGCAAGAGGCAATAAGCAAACTATCATGTTAGGTTTCTCTGACGGAACTAAAGATGGCGGTTACTTAATGGCAAACTGGAGTATTTATCAGGCAAAAATTGCTCTTACTGAAATCTCGAGAAAATATGGTATAAAAGCTATTTTCTTCGACGGACGTGGCGGACCTCCGGCTCGTGGTGGTGGAAAAACTCATAAGTTTTATGCGTCTTTAGGGCCAAAAATCGAAAATAACGAAATTCAAATTACTGTTCAGGGACAAACTATTAGTTCAAATTTTGGAACTTTAGATTCTTGTCGTTACAATATCGAGAATTTACTAAGTGCCGGTGTTACAAATCAGGTTTTCAGTAAAGGAAAAAATGAATTAAGTTCTGAAGAAACTCAGATTTTAACTCAATTGGCAGATTTAGGATATGAAAAATATTTAAGTTTTAAAAATCACCCTAAGTTCATTCCGTATTTAGAAAAGATGAGTACGCTTAAGTATTATTCTAAAACAAATATTGGAAGCCGTCCATCTAAAAGAAGTAAATCTGAATCATTGGATTTTGCTGATTTAAGAGCAATTCCTTTCGTAGGATCATGGAGTCAGTTAAAACAAAATGTACCAGGATTTTTTGGTGTAGGATCTGCATTAAAACATTTTGAAGAAACCAATCAGTGGGATAAAGTACATGATTTGTATCACAATTCTTTATTCTTTAAAACGTTACTTGAAAACAGTATGATGTCATTGGCAAAATCATTTTTACCACTAACGGCATATATGAGAAACGATCCTGAGTTTGGCGAATTCTGGCAAATTATCTATGATGAATTTCAGGAAACAAAACGTTTGTTGCTTAAAATTGCAGGACATAAAACGCTTATGGAAAATTACCCTGATGGTATAGCATCTATTCAGGTAAGAGAACGTATTGTATTGCCACTGTTAACAATACAACAATATGCTTTGTTAAGAATTAATGAATTGAACAAAGAAGAAATAGTAAATGAAGAGCTTGTAAAAGTGTATGAAAAAATTGTAACAAGATCACTTTTCGGGAACACGAATGCGAGTAGAAACTCAGCATAAAGATTCGGATTGAAAGAGTTTAAGGATATTAAAAATTGTAAAAAATGAATTCAAGTCAATTATTAGAAACAGAATATTCCGGTCCTTTTGCCAATTATGTTCTTGAAGCCGGAGAAATAAATTTGATTGAAGAGCTTGAAATTTCTCTTCATGATTTTATCAGATTTGTGCAAAATATTCCAATGGATAAATTCGATTATCGCTATGCCGAAGGCAAATGGACGATTAAGGAAATTATTCAACATTTAATTGATTGCGAACGCATTTTTGCTTATCGAGCTCTGCGGTTTTCAAGAAATGATAAAACTGCATTACCGGGATTTGAAGAAAATGATTATGTAGATAATACAGATGCAAACAAAAGAAGTCTTCAGGATTTACTGACTGAATTTTCCGCTTTAAGGCATTCAACTTTGTTGTTTTACAAAAGCTTATCTCAGGAACAATTTAGGAGAATAGGAACCGCATCAACGTTTCATATTTCTGCCGGTGCTTTAGGGTTTGTGATTATCGGACATCAAAAGCACCATCAAAAAGTTTTTGAAGAGCGGTATTTATAAGTTTACTTTTTAAAAATAAAAAAATCCTGTGAAGTTTATTCTTTACAGGATTTTTTTGTTTAGCTCAATTTTATGTCATTTCTTACTGACGAAACTTCGGGAGAGAAGTCGCGTAAGCTGATCAAAAAAAATGACGATATTCTGTACGGAGTTTCTAGCGTGATTTACTTCGTCTGTTCGCTATCGCTCGGGTATCTCTTCGTTCGAAATGACAGAATCACACGGAAAAGTAAACCCGACAGGTTTTAAAAATCTGTCGGATTTGTCGCTTTTAATAAGCTTGAGTAAAGTTGGTGATTTGATACGAAAAAGAATAATTCATTAAAAATTATTTATTTCTCTCCACCACAGCAAGACCTAACCTAATTTTATCATAAGAAAGTTTTTCTTCAAAGTGATCAAAATATGGTTTTAATGCCGTTGGATATTCAAGTTCAATTTGGGCTTTATGCAACTGCATCACTTCTTTTTCTGAAACAAACGAACTTAAATCAATATCACTTCCGTCTACATATAATTTTGCTAAATGCGAAATAATAGTTGTGTATCCTAAATTTCGCTGCTCAGCAATTTCTTTTACAGAAACTCCATTTTGGAACAACTCTAAAGTTGTTTTATATGTGTTACCTTCTTTTTTAGATTTAATTTTTGTCTTTTTTGCATTCTCGTAATAAACAATGGCATCTATAAACTCCTGACCATATTTTTCAAGTTTTGCTTTACCAACACCATCGATTGCAAGGAACTCTTCATCGCTCATTGGGCGCAAAGTTTCCATTTGTCTTAAAGCGGCATCACTAAAAATTACATAAGCGGGAACTTCTTCATCCTTAGAAATTTCATAACGTAATTTTCGCAGAATTTCAAAAAGAGAATTTTTGGCTGCTCTAGTTTTTGTTTCCTTGATTTCGCTTTTGTCAATTACTTTTTTGACGACAGTATTCAACTTGACTTTTTCACCTTCAAATAACACTTTCTTCGCAAAAGGAGTCAGCAAAATTTTATTATGCTGATGAAATGCAATTTCGCAATACCCAAGATTTATTAACTGAATAAGATATTGATTCCAATCGTACCATGATATGTCATCGCCAATTCCGTACGTTTTTAAGTCTTGATAATTTTTTTCGTAGATATATGCATTTTTAGAACCACGCAGAAAATCAACAATCACAGCCAAAGGCTCAGATTCCTGTAAACGGCTTATAGCCGACAGTGCTTTTTGCGCGAGAATCGTACCATCGAAAAAAGTTGGAGGATTTTTGCAAATATCGCAGTTACCGCAATTCTCTTTTACTAATTCACCGAAATAAGAAAGCAGGATTTTTCGCCTGCAGCTCAAAGCATCGGCATATTGTTTCATTCTTTCCAGTTTTGCCAGCTGAACATCTGAGTTCAATCCTTCAGAAGCAAATTTCTGAAGCTGAATCACATCTGCATAACTTTCAAATAAAACTGTTTCTGCTGGTAATCCATCACGACCGGCACGACCAATTTCCTGATAATACCCTTCGATATTTTTGGGAAGATTATAATGAATTACCCAACGAACATTTGATTTATCGATTCCCATTCCAAAAGCAATCGTTGCACAAACGACCTGGCAGTCGTCGTTTATAAATTCGTCTTGTGTTTTTGCGCGAAGTTTATTTTCTAAACCAGCGTGATAGGCTTTTGCTTTAACTCCATTTTTTTGAAGTTTTAAAGCAAGTTCTTCTGTTGTTTTTCGACTCAGGCAGTAAATAATACCGGATTCGTTGGGTTTGTTTTCGACAAAATCAATAATTTGCTTAACACGATCCAGTGCCGGACGCACTTCTAAGCTTAAATTTATCCTGTCAAAAGAAGCCACAAAAGTTTTTGGATTTCTTAAATTTAGCTGTTTTGTAATATCTGTACGAGTTGCCTTATCTGCTGTTGCCGTCAAAGCAAGTACCGGAGTAGAAGGGAAGCGGCTTTTTAAATATCCCAAATTCGTATATGCCGGACGAAAGTCGTGTCCCCAGGACGAAATACAATGCGCTTCATCAATTGCAATTAGACTGACAACCAATTCGTTAAAAACAACATCTAAATAAGATAAACTTTCAGGCGCAATATAAACAAGCTTAAATTTATTTGATTTTAAGTTGTCTATATAAAATTGCTGTTCTTCACTCGATTGACTGCTATTTATATAACAGGCATTGATTCCGTTGGTCTTTAAACTATCAACCTGATCTTTCATCAAGGCGATTAAAGGAGAAATAACAATTGTGATTCCGGGTAAAACTAAAGCGGGCAACTGAAAACAAATTGATTTTCCGCCGCCTGTTGGCATAATAGCTAAAGTATCCTGGCCGGAAAGTATAGTATTTATTATCGTTTCCTGATTGGGCCTGAATTTTTCAAATCCAAAATTTTCTTTTAATTTGGCGTGTAAAACTTCTGAAGTCATTGAGCTGATATTTATCGATCGTTAAATATAGCAAAAAATACCAACTATAGTAATTTTCTTATATTTAATTATTTTTTTTGTTATTTAATAAAAAAAGGAACCCAATAGAGTTCCTTTAGTTTATTTTGAAAGATGTAGATTAATCTTCATCTTCTTCATCATCTTCGTCAGCAATATCATCCGGATCTCTATCCTCATCGTCATCATCATCTGCGCCATCAGTATCTGGTTTATCAATTGCATCATCGTCTTCGTCATCATCACTATCATCATCAAGATCAAGACCTTTTACCGGTTCGATTGTGTCAACATCAAGATCGATGTCGTCATCTTCGTCGTAATTCTCAATTCTATCAGCAAGTTTAGTACTAATTTTTACTAAATAAATAGTGTCTTCAGTACGAACTTCAACAGCTTCGATTAATTCGTTTTTAGCATTTCTAAAACGGATAACATCCGAATCATCATAACCATCAGGAAATTTTTCTACCAAAAGGTTCAAAATTTCGTTGGTAAGTTTAGCGTAGTCTACTATAACTCTTTTCATAAATATCCTATAAATCTAATAAGTAAGCAAAAATTAACGGGGCAACAATGGTTGCATCCGACTCAATAATGAATTTTGGGGTTTTAATATCTAATTTACCCCAAGTGATTTTCTCGTTTGGAACGGCTCCTGAATAAGATCCGTAACTAGTTGTCGAATCTGAAATCTGACAGAAATAACTCCAGAACGGAATATCATGCATTTCCATATCCTGATACAACATTGGCACCACGCAAATAGGAAAATCTCCTGCAATACCACCACCAATTTGAAAAAATCCAATTCCGTTAGTACTGTTTTTTGGATACCAGTCTGAAAGGAAAACCATGTATTCGATTCCTGACTTCATTGTAGAAGCTTTCAAATCTCCTTTTATCACGTATGACGCAAAGATATTCCCCATCGTACTATCTTCCCAACCTGGTACAATAATAGGTAAGTTTTTCTCTGCAGCTGCATACATCCAGCTATCTTTTAAATCTATTTCGTAATATTCTTCTAATACACCGGATAACAACATTTTATACATAAATTCATGAGGAAAATAACGTTCTCCTTTGTCATCTGCATCTTTCCAGATTTTGTAAATGTGTTTTTGTAAACGACGAAATGCTTCATGCTCAGGAATACAAGTGTCAGTAACACGATTTAGTCCTCTTTCAAGCAAAGCCCATTCGTCTTCCGGAGTTAAATCACGATAGTTTGGTACCCTTTCGTAGTGAGAGTGTGCCACTAAATTCATGATGTCTTCTTCTAGATTGGCTCCTGTACATGAAATAATCTGAACTTTGTCCTGTCTGATTATTTCAGCAAAAATTTTACCAATTTCTGCTGTACTCATAGCGCCAGCCATACTTACCATCATCTTAGCACCATTTGCCAATTGTTGTTCGTATGCTTTTGCAGCATCAATCAAAGAAGCGGAATTAAAGTGTAAGTAATGTTTTTCAATAAACTGACTGATTGGTCCTTTCATTTTTTTTTTGTTTTTTTTTGTTTTTGAATTAAAAGTTTAACCTTTTTGGATGATACTGCAAATTAATAATTTTATAGATATCAACTTTTAATTTGCAGGTTTTTTTTTATACTTTTTTAGTATATCCTAAAATTTTCAATACATCATCAGAAGTTTGCTGTTCTGAGAAAACTTCAGTGGCTAAAATGCCGTTTTCGTCACGATCTATTAAAATATGTTTAGGCTGTGGAATCAAACAGTGGTGTAAACCTCCGTAACCTCCAATGGTTTCCTGATACGCACCAGTATTAAAGAAACCAATATATAATGGTTTTTCTTTGCTGTATTTAGGCAAATAAATGGCATTCATATTTTGCTCTGAATTGTAATAATCGTCACTATCGCAAGTCAAACCTCCTAATAAAACCCGTTCGTAAGTATCGTTCCAGCGGTTAACCGCCAGCATGATAAATCGTTTGTTTATCGCCCAAGTATCCGGCAAAGTGGTAATGAATGACGAATCAATCATATTCCATTTTTCTCTATCATTTTGTTGTTTTTGATACAAAATCTGATAGATTGCGCCACCGCTTTCACCTACAGTAAATGATCCAAATTCAGTAAAGATGTTTGGAACATCAACTTCGGCTTCATCGCAAGCTATTTTAATCTGATTGATAATTTCATCAATCATATATTGATAATCGTACTCAAATGCAAGAGAGTTTTTAATAGGGAAACCACCTCCAATGTTAAGACCATCAAGAGTAGGGCATTCCTTTTTAAGCGCAATATATACTTTAATACATTTTACTAACTCATTCCAGTAGTAAGAAGTATCGTTTATTCCGGTATTAATGAAAAAGTGAAGCATTTTAAGCTCTAATCGGTCATTTTCCTGGATTTGTTTTTTATAAAAAGAAACTATGTTCTTGTATCCAATACCTAATCTAGAGGTATAAAACTCAAATTTAGGCTCTTCTTCAGCTGCGATACGGATTCCAATTTTGAATTTTCCTTTAATTTCAGCCTGAAGTAAATCTAATTCTTCATAATTATCAATAATTGGAATAGTATTTTTATGTCCGCTATTGATTAATCGTGCAATATTGGTAATGTATTCGTCTCTTTTAAAACCATTACAAATAACATAAGTACTTTTGTTGATTTTGCCATTTTCAAGCAAGTTTTCTACAATATTAACATCAAATGCTGATGATGTTTCTATGTGAATGTTATTCTTGAAAGCTTCATTCATAATATATTCAAAATGAGAGCTTTTTGTACAATAACAATAGTAATATTTTGCATCGTATTTATTCTTTTCCATTGATTTTCTGAACCAGGCTTTTGCCTTATTGATGTTCTCGGAAATCTGTGGTAAATAAGTAAATTTTAATGGCGTACCGTATTGCTCCACTAACTTCATCAAATCGATATTGTGAAATTGCAGATTGTCTTTGTTTAATTTAAATTCCGTTTGTGGAAAATAGTACGTTTGATTTATTAGATCAGAATATTTTGTATTCATTGTATTTTTTGATATTTAGAAATGTATTTTTTAATTTAGAAAACTGTGCTAAATCTAAAATTCAAACCCTAATATTC
This sequence comes from Flavobacterium azizsancarii, assembly GCF_027980145.1. Lineage (GTDB taxonomy): Bacteria > Bacteroidota > Bacteroidia > Flavobacteriales > Flavobacteriaceae > Flavobacterium > Flavobacterium azizsancarii. Next base: position 141,257 of record NZ_JAMZNK010000005.1, read on the forward strand.
GCAAATACAATTTGCAGTTTTTCATGTTCTGCTTTCGAGTATAAAAAAACATCGCAATAGAACGGACTTTTACTATTATAAAAACGGTTCAACATCCTTAGCAAGGAACTATTGAGACGGTTTCTATAAGAACTGAATTGTCTTTGTTTATTGTTTGTTTTCATCGTGGCAAATGTAAAAAATAATCTATACCTAATGCAAAGCTTTTTATTAAAAAAAGTTTAAGATTTATAATCCTGAAACGCGTCTAGAATCAATTTATTTTCAACGGATTGATTAATTTTTATTTTTCCGATTCCTTCAATTAATGCAAATTGAATTAAACCGTACTCATTTTTTTTGTCGTGAATCAGTAATTCCAGGATCGGATCGATATCATTTTCCTCTATAATAACATCATCATAAATGCTTTTAATGGCCGTTTTTATTTCAGCGTATTCTTCTGCTGTGATCAAGTTTTTATGCAATGAGATGTAACTTTCCAAAATCATTCCAATAGCAATGGCTTCACCGTGTAACAATGTTTTTTTAGTTTCGCTTTCCAGAAAATAACTTTCGATTGCATGACCTAATGTGTGTCCGAAATTTAATGCTTTACGAATATTTTTTTCAGTTGGATCTTGTATAACGATATCATTCTTAATTTCAACAGAACGATAAATTAATTCATCAAAATCAGCAAAGTCAATTGCTTTTAAATCTAAAAACTTTTTCCAGTAACCAGCATCATATATAAGTCCGTGTTTTAACATTTCTGCAAGACCGGATCGCATTTCGCTTTGTGGTAAGGTTTCAAGATACTGAGTGTCAATTAATACCATTTGAGGTACGTTAATTACACCTATTTGGTTTTTAAGATTCCCTAAATCAACTCCCGTTTTTCCTCCAACAGAAGCATCTACCATTGACAATAGGGTTGTTGGAATGTTTATAAAATCAACTCCACGTTTGAAAGTTGAAGCAACAAAACCACCTAAATCTGTTACAACACCTCCGCCAAGGTTTATCACAAGAGATTTTCTATCTGCACCTAGTTCTGTTAATACTTTCCAGATTTCGATACAAGTTTCAATATTTTTATTGATTTCTCCTGATTCAAATTCAATAATTTCGATTGTTAAATCAGTTTCAAGTAAGGGCAAAAACTTTGGCAAACAATACTCATTTGTATCATTATCAACTATAATAAACAAATTAGAGTATTTATTTTCTTTTAAGTGATTATTTAGTGCTTCGTATGCATTTTGATTAAAATGAACGAGATAATTATTGGCTTGAATAGATTGCATATTTCTGTAGTTAATTGAAAACGCAAAATAAGGCATTTTTAACTAAATAATATTCAAAGTTTTGTTCTAATTTGTTTTAAAACGAACGATTTTATTTGAGTTTTAGACGGTTTATTTTATTTTTCAGTAAACTAAAATCCTATTGCGGCAAGAAACCTATGCTTAATTATGTAATATTTTTAATAATGTTATTAACGATATTGAAAAATATGCGATGTTTTGGTAAATAATATTTAAAACTCTGTCTATATTTGCACAAAAAACTGACCTTAATGGAAAAAATATTCGATAACACTCAAGTTGCATTTTCGTTAAAAAGCGATACGGAACTTGACAGAGCTTATTTTCTTTTTAAAATGATCGACAGCCAGCCCTTAGTAAGAATAGGAACTGCTGTTACCAATTTTGCCATAAAAGCAAATCTTCCGGTAGAAGGATTAATTCGTGCAACTGTTTTCGACCATTTTTGTGGTGGTATAAACGAAAATGACTGCCTTAGTGTAGTAGACAAAATGTTTACCAAAGGGGTTTCGTCTGTATTGGATTATTCTGTAGAAGGAAAAGAAGAGGAAGAACAGTTTGATGCGGCATTAGAAATGACTTTAAGAACAGTTGATTTTGCCAAAGAACGCCTTGCAATTCCTTTTGCTGTATTTAAACCAACTGGTTTAGGGCGTTTTGAACTGTACGAGAAACTGGGCGAAAAACAAACTTTGAATCCGGCTGAACAGGAAGAGTGGAATAGGGTAGTTGCTCGTTTTGACAAAATATGCAGTGAAGCACATAAAAAAGATGTTGCTTTATTAATTGATGGTGAAGAAAGCTGGATGCAGGATGCTGCCGATGATCTCGTTACTGAAATGATGCGCAAATACAATAAAGAAAAAACGATTGTTTTTAATACTTTGCAGATGTATCGTTGGGACCGTTTGGATTATTTGAAAAACCTGCACGAAACCGCTAAGAAAGAAGGCTTTTTTATTGGAATGAAACTGGTTCGCGGTGCCTATATGGAAAAAGAAAACAAAAGAGCGGAAGAGAAAAATTATGTTTCGCCAATTTGTGTTTCTAAAGAAGCAACAGATATTAATTATGATGCTGCTGTACATTATATGTTAGAGCATTTAGAGATAATGTCAATTTTTGCAGGAACTCACAACGAGTCGAGTTCTTATAAATTGATGGAAATGATGTCAGAAAGCGGAATTGCTAAAAACGATAATAAAATCTGGTTCGGACAATTGTACGGAATGAGTGATAATATCAGTTATAATTTGGCTGAAAACGGTTATAATGTTGCAAAATACCTGCCGTTTGGTCCTGTCAAAGATGTTATGCCTTACCTGATTCGTCGTGCAGAAGAAAATACTTCTGTAGCAGGACAAACAAGTCGCGAATTATCAATGATAAAAGCAGAACGTAAACGTAGAAAGGGGAAATAGTTTTTAGTCTCAGTTTGCAGTTTATAGTTTATAGTTTATAGTTTACATAAAAAAAGCTCCAACTTTCGTTGGAGCTTTTTTTGCGCTTGTATTTTTTTATTTAGAAAGAAACCTGACATTGTAAAACGACCATGCCTAAACGGTCTGCCTGAGTGTATTTAGGATTTAATAAGGCCTTATCATAAACGGCTCTGTTTTGATAATTCAAACTGAATTTTGGCCCAAAAGTTCCTGTCGTATAATAATTAGTACCAATTTCATACATGCTCATTGGCGTATTCAAAGCGTCTAAATCAGCTATTTGTGCGGCTAAATAAGGTTGAAAACGACCTTTTTTTGCGTCATTATCTGAATTTTTAAATAAATAACCAACTTGTGCATAATAGATATTTCCTGTTCCTACACCTATAAAACCGCTTCCTGAACCATTTATTAATGAAGGATCAGCAATCGCAGGATTAGGGATTGAGATAGATTGTATATAATTCTTTCCGTAATTATTGTTATTAAAGGCCGCGTAAGCTGTAATTGCGGAACCATTATTTCCAATTGGACTATCAGAAAAAACATCTAATCCTAATACTTTCATATCATCGTGATGAACCAAACCTGAACCATCAGTATCTAAACGCCACATTGCATTGGCTTGCGTCATATAGCCTAATCCAACATTAAAAACCTTTTTAGTTCCTAGATAAGTTCCTCTGTTATAAGCTTCAAGATTTTGTTCTTTTTCTAAAAAATGATAGGTTAAAATCCCTGCATATTGTGCTCTTGGTGTTTCCGGACTAACAGTAGAATTAAAACCGATATTGTTCGTAGTATTTCTGTAAGGGTTAGTAACCGCAATTCTATAGCTAAAATCTCCAAGATACCCCTTTGCATAAATACTCAAGTTACGATTGCCAAAAGTAGAGGATATATTTGCAATTTGTTGGTACATTGGTGTATCTAAAGTCAGTTGGGCTGACGAACTATTTGAGGAATAACGTGTTGTACCGGATCCCCAACTTGTCAAACCACCACCAATATGAAGTTTATCGCTAAAATGATATTCCCCCAAAGCATCCATAACAGAAAGTGGTGCATTTGAAGGTCCGTTATTCTGTGTAAAATTAATATTGTTCTGACCTAACTGAAGATGAAAAAATATATTGTCTGTCAGCATTCCCATTGCCTGCAAACGCAGACGCCTGATAACAACATCAAAAGTTTCGTCGACTTCATTTATTCCTATTTTACTGTTAGGATTCAATTCAGAATATCTTCCCCAAACCTGAAGGTTCATTCCAAATTTGATGTATTTTGATCCGTCAGGAGTGATATTTACAACGTTAAAAGGTTTTTCCTGAGCCAGGACATTAATTGTGTTTATAATAATAAATAGTAGGATTAAAACGATTCTAAGGTGTGGCATTTTTTTAATTTAAAATAGTTAATAGTGTTTTCGTCTCTTTAATAGTTACTAAACTGAAGATTGCTTAAATTTTTATAAGTACCATTTTCAAGATTGATCAATTCCTGGTGTGTACCTTCTTCTGTTATTTTTCCATTGTCTAAAACTAAAATTTTATCCGCATTTCTAATAGTCGAAAGTCGGTGAGCAATAATAATACTTGTTCTTCCTTCCATCAACAGTTCTAACGCTTCTTGTACTAATTTTTCACTTTCACTATCTAAAGATGATGTCGCTTCATCTAATATTAAAATACTTGGATTTTTCAGCAATGCTCTTGCAATCGCAATACGCTGACGTTGGCCGCCTGATAGTTTTACACCGCGTTCTCCAACAACTGTTTCAAATTTTTCAGGGAAACCTTCTACAAAATTCAAAGCATTGGCTTGTTTAGCAGCCAACATAATTTCTTCGTCTGTAGCATCAGGTTTTCCATAAGCAATATTTTCTTTGATAGTTCCTCCAAATAAAATTACGTCCTGAGGAACAATACTCATATTACCACGAAGATTCTCTAAATCATAATCGTAGATGTTTTTTCCGTCAACTGTAATCTCTCCGGACTCAATATCGTAAAAACGCAGAAGTAAGGAAGAAATGGTTGATTTTCCTGCTCCACTAGGACCAACAATGGCGATTTTTTGCCCGAATTCAGCCGTAAAGTTTACATCTTTTAAAACCTGAACTTCTTTTCTTGAAGGGTAACTAAAAGCTACGTTTTTGAAAGAAACATTTCCTTTGATTTTTTCTAAAGAAGCTCCGTTTTGTGTAGCGCTTATTTTCTCTGGAGTTTCTTCTAATAATTCAAAAACCCTCTCTGTAGCACCAATTGCTTTTTGAATTTGCGCATATAGTTCGGCAATTCCTCCAAATGAAGCACCTACAAATGTAGAATACAATACAAATGAGATCAATTGACCCACGCTCATTTCTCCGGCGATGCTCAAACGTACGCCGTACCAAACTACCGCAACGATGGCACCAAATAAACAGAATATGATAAATGATGCAAAATAACCACGGTATTTTCCGCCCTTTATAGCCAATTTTACAACTTCGCTAATTTTTCCTTTATAACGGGCAACTTCATACCATTCGTTTGCAAATGCTTTTACAATGCTGATTCCTTGCATTGTTTCTTCGACAATAACCTGGCTTTCGGCAACCTGATCTTGTACTTGTTTAGAATATTTTCTAATAAAACGACCAAAGATTACAGCAGCGACAGCTACTAACGGAACTACGGCTAACATTAATAAAGTCAATTTAAAACTTTCTGTAGCCAATAAAATAACCCCACCAATAATTAGTATAAACTGACGCAAAAATTCTGCGATTGTCGACGTTAATGTATCTTGTATCTGAGTAATATCAGCACTGATTCGACTGTTTAATTCTCCAACTCTTTTTTGAGAGAAGAAGGTCATTGGCAGTTTTACTAAATTCGTATATAAAGACAAACGCAGGTTTGCCAATGTGTTTTCGGTAAAATTGACAAACAATGACAATCTGAAAAACGAACAGAAGGACTGAAGAAATAAAATAACAATTAATCCCAATGCGATTTGATTGGCCTGATCGTTATTTTTGTTTTTTACGCAGTCAATCAACATTCCCATTAATTTAGGAAAGGCGAGGGCAGTGGCTCCTGTAAGCAAAAGAAAAACCAATCCAACATAAAATTTCCATTGGTGGTTTCCGGCGTATTTGAATATTATTGTTGCTTTGTTGAGTGAAGTAGCGGTAATTTTTGATTTTGGTAAATCATTTTCTTTAAATCTTGCCATTTGAGTATACAATTAAGGTATGCAAATATAGGACTATAGCAAGTGAACACAAAGTAATATTATAAATTAGGGCAAGGGATTTGTGTTTTTAACTAAATATAAAGATTTATCAATTTTTATTTATTTTTTAAAAACTTGAAAAATAGATTAGTAAATAAAAAAGCTAAAATTTATTTCATTTTTTTTCTAAAAAAGCTTGAAAATACAAAATCTAGCTGTATGTTTGCACTCGCAATCACATAACGATAGCAACCTGGTAAAACAGGGCGATTAGCTCAGCTGGTTCAGAGCACCTCGTTTACACCGAGGGGGTCGGGGGTTCGAACCCCTCATCGCCCACAAAATTATAAAAACTCCAAAGTCACTTGATTTTGGAGTTTTTTTTGTTTTATACTTTTATGAGTTTTATTGTTTATATGGATTGATCCGTAAAAATTAAGCATAAGTAGATCAACACGAAAACCTGTGGAGCATTAAAAATTAAGCGTAAATATTAGTTAGTCCAAAAAGGTATTCTATATTACTGAAACATCTGAATTTTGATGTAAATGCTTTTTTTTAGCATTAAATGATTCTGCAGAGGCATTTTTGAAACTTTATAGTAAATTGCCTTATGAACATAATAGTAAGATATCGTTCTGAAACGGTATGTACAAATTGTGAGCCACGAATAAAACATTAAGATGAAACTAAAATTAGATAGTCAATATATATTTAACCTTTGCTGCATATTTCTGATTTTTGCAACAATCTCTTGTACTAATCAAACTAAAAAAAGTAATCAACCTGTTGAGAATAAGAACAACACCATAAGATTGAAATACACTACAGGAATTCGTTCAATTTTAGAAGATAGCAAAGGAAATATTTGGTTTGGCAGTTACAACGAAGGAGTGTGTTTACTTCAAAATGGAAACCTCCAATATTTCACGACAGAAAATGGATTAAGTCATAATCAGGTCAGAAATATTTATGAAGACAGGAATGGCATTGTCTAGTTTGAATGTGGCAAAGGATTAAGTACTTATGATGGGGGCCAAATGACTATTTTTAAAGAAAAAGATTATAATTCAAAAAACAAGTGGAAATTAAATGACAGTGACCTTTGGTTTAAAGGTAATGAAATAGAGTCTTACAACAAACAGGAAGGAAATCCAGGTGTTTATCAGTATGACGGAAAAAAGCTTTCGTATCGCGCATTGCCAGTTAAAACAAAGTCAGGGCAGGAGAATCATTATTCAATTTCAACAACTTTTGTCAAAAGTAAAAATGGAATGCTTTGGTTTGGGACTTTCGGTGCTGTGATTGGCTATAATGGTTCTAATTTTAAAATAATAAACGATGCTTCTTTGGGATTAAATGACGAAACAGGACATTTACATATTCGTAGTATCATGGAGGATAGCAAAGGGAATCTTTGGATTGGGAATAATGGAATTGGCGTCTTGAAATATGAAGGAATAAAAGCAATCAATTTTACAGAGCAACAAAAACTAAAAAAGGAAGACAGTAAGGGAAATTCTCTTGAAAGAGTCTTTTCTATTGGAGAGGATAAATTGGGAAACATCTGGTTTGGGACTTTAGAATCTGGTGTGTGGAGATATGATGGCAAATCCGTAAAAAATTACACTAAAAAGGATGGGGTCAAGAGTAAACATATTTGGACTATATATAAAACCAAACAAGGAGAATTGTGGTTTGGAGGAGCAAGTCCAAGTGGTGTATATCGATTTAATGGTATTTCTTTTGAAAGAAAATATTAGAACAAGCACAAAGGCAAATTTACCAAAAATTTGATTATATTTTTTGAAAAAAAATCAAAAATTGGAGTTAAGTGTTTGATTACTATCCCTAACGTTCCACCAAGAAACTCCTTAAGAAATTAAGGCGTTTTTCATGCTTTAGTTTGTTGTTTTAGATTTTACATTTCTTACGAAAATTACAAAAGCATTTTGAATTCGCATATAAGACTGATAAATAATACTATATAAAAATGTTTTATTTTTTTTCAAAAAAGGCTTGCAAATACAAAATCTAGCTGTATATTTGCAGTCGCAATCACATAACGATAGCAGCCTAGTAAAATAGGGCGATTAGCTCAGCTGGTTCAGAGCACCTCGTTTACACCGAGGGGGTCGGGGGTTCGAACCCCTCATCGCCCACCAAGAAACTCCTTAAGAAATTAAGGAGTTTTTTTATGTCCTATTGTTGCGGGCACTGATTGCAAATCCCATTGGATTGGTCGTTAAAAGTATTTGATATGATAATTTCATATGTTTGTGTTTCTTTTGATTTTCATTTGAATATTAATTAAGGTAAAATTGTTCTAACTCAAGTTTTGCTTTGTTTAACGTCGCGAAATAAGCTAACCTTTAGTTTTTCAAGAAAAAATCATCATAACTTTTTTTTTTTGATTTTTGGTACTTTTCAATATACGCATCTAAAAAACCGCTTTGTTTTAAAAACAGCAATGGATCTTTTATATTTAATATTTCTTCAATTGCTTTTTGCTTATCTTTCTGTTTGTTAAAATAAGATTCGGTTATTTTATAGCCCATCCAATATCCTAGATCATTTGGCCGATCATCTTTCTTAGAGGTTCCATATAGCCAATCTTGGTAATCAACATTTTTTAATCTCATTACAAATTCCTGAGCTAATTTATCCAGGTTTTGCTGTCCGTATTTATATGAAAACTGATTTATAGATTCTCCAGAAATAAGTTCGCCAATAAAGTCTGCACCTCCTTCAAGCAAACACCACTTCAAGAGCATATCCTGACCTTTTATATTTTGTTGATAATGGATGAGTTCGTGCGCAATTAAACCTGAAACTCCATCGAGATTTTTAAGCATTTCGATTCCAATAATAATTCCATCGGGAGAAGTAGTGCCTCCCGAGTTAAATCTGCCATAAACAAAGTAAACAGGAGGAAATTTTGCATCCGGATACCAATATTTTAATGCGCTATAAATAGCCCTTATTCTTTTTTCTTTGGAAGATATACCGTCAAGAACATTTCTTGAAAGCTCATAGTCTGATTTTCTTTTCTTCACAACAGCAAAAAGAGAGTCTGCATTGATTATTCTGTTTTCAGTAAATCCCTTAACACCCGGAGAGCCTTTTTGCATATATTCAATAAATGGATTTTGTCCTGATTTCTGCATTTTGTCAAATGCTTCCCAAAAAATTTTCGAATCTTTTGTTTCAAAAACTGCATCTAAGGGATTGTCTGAGAAATTACTTTGTGCGAAGAGAAAATTAGAAAAAACAATAAAAAGTGTTGTGATAACAAAGTTTGACTTCATAATTAAAATTTTTAAATGCATTTTTATAGAATGTAGCATAAATCAGTAATAATTAACGTAAAAGTGGTAGATGCATCACTTTCTTTACTGATTTTTAAATAGTATTTGAGTTTTTTCGAAGCGAATATAAGAAATATTTTTACTACAAAACAGTAACCTTTTTTAAGGTAAGTAGAAATCATTTGGGATCATTCTTTTTATTAAAATTCTTAATAAATTTCATATCTAATTAGTAAAAAGGTTGAAATTGCATTTGAAGTAAAACCAACAACAAAACCTATTTCAAATCTTGAATTTGCAGAGGATGAATCCTTGTTCTATTATTCTGACGCTGCTTTAATTTAAATTTAAGACAAAGGATGAAATGAAGTTTATTTGCGAACCTCTATTAAGGATGATGTTTATAATACATTTGTGAAACTAATTTAAAAAACGCCTTAAGAAACTAAGGAGTTTTATAGTATAACTTAAGCTATTTACAATATTTTTCTAATGTATCGCGACATCTTTGTCCGTCTATTAAATTATGCTCGTCAGCTTTTTTCAAGTCAAAACAAGCCCCGGTTTTATCTCCTAGTTTCAATTTAGCAAGTGCTCTGTTGTAATAAGCTTCTGCCGCCATATACTGGTGTATTTCTATTGCTTTTGTACAATCATCGATTGCACCTTGATAATTTTTTAAATAATATTTAGCCAAAGCTCTATCGGTATAGGCAGGCCAGGAAGTAGGATGCAGTTTTATATCTTTTGTAAAATCCTGTATAGCACCTTGATAATTCGCTAAATCAATTTTTACTAATCCTCTGCCATAATAAGAAGAAGAGTTTTCAGGATTAAGTTCGATCGCTTTAGAATAATCTTCTATAGCTTCACTATAATCTGCTACATAGGCTTTTTCACTTCCTCTTCTTCGATAAGCTTCCGCAAAAGTTTTGTCTAACGCTATTGCTTTTGAAAAGTCTGATATTGCTCCCTGATGATCTCCCAATTTACTTTTTTCTATTCCTCTATTATAATAATCACTTTCGTTCATACATGAAACATTGACAATTAAAATGAATAAAATGAGAGCCGACTTAAATTTCATTTGATAGTTATATTTGTTTTAAATAAACAAGCAAATTCTAATTGCTTAAGTTTTATTTTTTTTCTGTTATTTGATTGAACACTTTGTGATTTTTCAAAATTACAGCAATATTCTAAAGCTTTTATACGCTTACAAAATAAGAAAAAGAGCATTTTAAAGGAAACGAAAATACGATAAAAAATGGTAATTCGATTAAACTTTCCAATGTCTTAACATGTGTTTTATGTAGCGTATTTTCTTTTAAAATTTAGTTTTAATTTTTTACTATATTTGATTTAGATATTTTATCAAACCCAAATCTTAAAATGAAAAATAAACTAATAACTTTTTTATTCCTGTTTACTGTCATAAATATGTTTGCGCAAATGCCAACCATCTCAAAATCTAGTAAAACTAATTATTCAAATAATCAGATTTTAACGCTTGATGATATGGTTTTTAATACATCTGTAAATCCGCTTAAAAAAGTTCCATTAGATAAAAATTCGATCCTGGTTTATGATTACGACGGTTCTCTTTTTTCATTTAATATGGATTCTGAATCACTTAACTGGACTGTAAAAGCATCAGACTCTAATACTGAGATGTGCGCCAATCAAATAACATTGCAAGACGGAGTTTTGTACGTTCCTTTTATTAATGGTGAAATCTTCGCAATTGATAACCAGACCGGTAAACTTTTCTGGAAATCAAGGTTAGGCAATATTACAGATCAAATTATATTAAAAAATCAAGTTCCTGTTATAAATGATGGAAAACTATATATAACTACACAAAGTCCAAATAATAACATTTACGCTCTTGACATAAAAAACGGAAGTTTAATATGGAACTACAAGCTGGATTCTTCACAAAATGACATTCCGGTTCTCTTTTTTGATAACAAAGTTTTTGCCCAGACTGCGAAGAATCTCTATAGTTTTGAAGCAAATACAGGAAAACTCCTTAATCAAAAAACGTTTGAGGAAAATATGTCCGGAAAACCTGTAACAGATGGCGAAAATATATTTGTAGCAAATGATAAGAATACACTTTTTGCTTTAAGCCCTAATAAACTTGATGTTTTATGGCAATTTAAGTTAGATGAAAATCAATACAGCATCAAGGAACGTATCTTCTGTAAAGACAAAAAAATATATTTTGCAGCACAAGGAGCAGAGACCTCTTCGATATATGCTTTGGATTCAAAAACAGGAACTCAGATCTGGAAAACCGACTTTAAAGGTGATAATATCGTCTATATCATTGAAGAAAGCGACAACATTTGGGGATATACGCATAAAGCGAAACTTTTTCAAATAGATTTAGCAAATGGTGAAATTGCATTTGAAGTAAAACTAACAACGAAACCTATTTCAAATCTTGAATTTGCAGAGGATGAATCCTTGTTTTATTATTCTGACGCTGCTTTAATTCAATTTGAATTTAAGACAAAGGATGAAAATGAAGTTTATTTGCGAACCTCTATTAAGGATGATGTTTATAATGCATTTGTGAAACTAATTCGATAAGAAAAAAAAGCTGTCTAAACCTGACAGCTTTTTTTTTATAATTGTTTTTTACAAACTATTATAATGTATGTAAACATTGATTTATTATTATTATATAATATGGCAAAAATCGAACTGTAACAGATCGTTAATTGATCCTCTTTAAACTCCAATGTTTAACAATATAGTAATTCCAGATTCCTTCTTGTACTATTACTTCTAATGCAAAATCTTTCGGATTACGATTATAATTTTCGCGGTTCATTTCAGAAGTAATCGAAAAAACTTCGATTTTATCTTTAAAAGTAAAACTTATATCTGGATTTTTTTTAGTGTAAAATCCTTTAACATTGCAAATTACTATTTCAGTCGGATTTTTTTCTGCTTCCTTTTTATTTATATAATTCCAGACTATACCTGCGATTTGACCAAAACTTAAATACGAAACTAAAATCCCTTGTAACAAATAAAATCCAATCACATATATTTTAAGGTATACTTCTTTAAAGCTTTGGTATTTTCTAATTAAAAATTTTCTTCTATAAATTCCAAAAAATAGTATTCCGATAATTGTTGGCAACCAAAAAACATAAATTTGATACCTGGGATCGTGCCCAATAGTTTTATTTTCAATAAAAGTTAAATTTACTATACAAAAAATCATAGCAAATATTAAAAGGCGATAATGTAATCGTTCTGTTTTTTTCTCCTTGTTCTTTAAAGATGTTTTTTCTCTGCTTTTTTGTTTTCGTTTGTCTCTCAAAAAAAAAATGTATTTATTGTAAATAATAGCTATTACAAACTCGCTTTGATTCTTTCCGTAATTTCTTCAATCGTTCCAAGGCCATCAAAAGTAAGTACTTTCATTTTTGATTTCATATATTCAATTGCGGGTCTTGTGGATTCTTCAAAAATCTCAATTCTCTTTATATGAATTTGAGGGTCTTTGTCATCTTTGCGATCAGACGTTTCGGCTCTTTTTTTAGCTCTGACCAATAATTCAGATTTTGGAACATCGATATTTAGAACTTTTCCAATTTTCATATTTTTTGAATTCACCAGCCCAATTAAATCGTCTACCTGAGGTTTGGTTCTGGGATAACCGTCTAAAATTATTCCAGGTTTTGTTTTGTTTTCCTCCAATATCTTATCAAAAAGATCTTTTATTATAGCGTCAGGAACTAAATCTCCTTTTTCTTCGTATTCAGATATTATCTTTCCTATTTCGGTCTTATTATGTTTTTCTTCCCTGCATCTGTCTCCTGTAGAAATATGTTCAAAATCAAGAAGTTCTTTTAATACATTGCACTGCGTTCCTTTTCCTGAATAAGGCGGTCCGGTTATTATTAATATTTCCATTTATGTTGATTGTTTTATTTCCATCTATCTTGCAAATAATAATTACAAAACTTTCTCAAATGCCCAAGTTCATTAGTGTTGCATCTGGAAAAGTCTTATTTGCTTTCTATTTCCTGAATGGTTTTTATTCAAAGCGAATATAAGAAATATATACACTATAATTAGTTGATTTTTATTGAGAATAGCATCAAATAGACCAGAAGTTATCTTGTTTAAATCTTTTACAGATCGTATAAAAGACACGTCTTTTTAACAAAAATCAAAAGATCAGAAGTCTTAACTGATTTTTAACTTAGACGATGTGTAACAATTTAGTTAAAAGACTACTTATAGAATGGTTACAGATAAAAGCAACTTATAAAAATCAAAAAAATTATGAATGTATCAGAATGGCTCGTTTTTATTTTAATCCTGCAGCTTGTTCATGGATTATCTACATGGAAACTTTATTTAAAAGCGGGGAGAAGGCCTGTTGAATCCTTTATACCCATTTATAATTTAATCATTTTAATGAAAATCATAAATCGTCCGCGTTGGTGGGTTGTGTTGCTTTTTATTCCCATTATTAATCTTTTGGTAATTCCTGTCGTATGGATCGAAACCATTAGAAGTTTTGGTAAAAATTCAAGATTAGATACTGCGTTAGTCTTGCTGACATTAGGATTTTATATTACTTTTTTAAACTATACCAGTGACAAACTGACCTATATTGAGAATAGAGATTTAAAACCAGGTACTAAAACCGAAGATACTATAAGTTCTCTTTTATTTGCTATAATCGTGGCTACATTGGTGCATACTTATGTTGTACAGCCCTTTACGATTCCGTCTTCCTCAATGGAAAAAACATTGCTAATTGGTGATTTTTTGTTTGTAAGCAAAATTAATTTTGGAGCAAGAACTCCAATGACTTCAGTTGCATTGCCTATGGTACACGACTCAATCCCTCTAACGGGTGTAAAATCATATCTATTTAGTGATGATGCGACAAAAAAAGAAACGTCTTTATTAAACAAATTTCAATTGCCTTATTTTAGATTTCCTGCAATAGAAAAGATTAAACGTAATGAAATTGTAGTTTTTAATCAGCCTGCGGATACTTTGCGTGATATGGATAACTTTCATCCGGATAGAAATTATTACAAGCCAATTGATAAAAAAACAAATTTAGTAAAACGATGTGTCGGAATACCCGGCGATTCTTTAGAAATCCGTGAAGGAAACGTTTATATCAATGGCAAAATACCACAATTACCGGAAAGTGCAGAGACCCAATATAATTTTATTATAGATACTCAAGGAGCAACTATTAGTCAGGATGCTCTTGTGCACAGATATGGAGCCAGAGAAGGTATGAAGTACGAAAACGGAAATTTTGCACTTACAAATGAGGGACAGTATTATTTGACATTAACAGATAAGGAGGCCGCTGCATTAGCAAACAATCCAGTAGTAAAAGGTGTAAAAAAATATTTGGAACCAAAAGGAAAAGACGGAGGTGTATTTCCTAATATTCCTTCTTTAGGCTGGAATATAGATAATTTTGGACCTATTTATATTCCTAAAAAAGGAGCAACTATAAAATTAGATGTAAAAACACTTCCTTTTTATAAGCGAATTATCCAAGAATATGAACACAATGATTTAAAAGTTCATGGAAATGACATTGCAATAAACGGAAAAACCAGTACCACTTATACTTTTAAACAAGATTACTACTGGATGATGGGTGATAATCGCCAAAACTCATTAGACGCAAGATTTTGGGGGTATGTTCCTTTTGATCATGTTATAGGAAAACCAGTTTTTATCTGGTTTAGCTGGGACAAGGACGGAAGCGGTATAAACAAAGTAAGATGGAATCGAGTTTTTTCTGTAGTAAACGGAAAAGGAGAATCTAAATCTTATTTAATACATTTTCTAGTATTAATAGCACTTTACACAGTGGCCAATAAAATAATAAAGAAAAAGAAAAAAGAGTAATTTTTTAGAGAATGTTTGTCTAAAGCCTTTAAGAATGGTTTGTACGCAGATTTTTAAAGATCACAAAAAAGGCTCCTTAATTTCTTAAGGAGCCTTTTATTTTCTGGGTAAAGTTTTATTTTAAAGCTACAATGTTTTTAATTGAAATTCCTGCAAAACAATCATCCATGCAACCGTTTTCTACATATCCGCATTTAGAAATTAAACCGTTGTTTTCTGATTCAAAATAAGTGTTTGCATTTTTCCTTTTAACCAGCCATTGTGTTTTAGCTTTTTCGTAAATTTCATCTAACGTTAAAGGACTTGCAGCAGCTGAAAGTTCATGACTATTTATTTCTTTCTCATTTTCTGTCCATGATAATTTATTTTCAGGAATATTTTCCGTTTTACCGGTGTATTTAAAATCTCGTTGAATTATTTTTCCGCTTGATATTGTTAGTGTTGTTTCCCAACCATATGCGGTAAATACAGATCCTCCGTACACAACATATTTATACGAATTATTTGAGGATTCTTTAAAATCAAGCCAGGCTTTTTGACTCTTTTCAAAATCATTCTGATGATCCATATTGTCATCGGATGAGCAGGAAAATAATAAAATGCCGACGAATAGGAGTGTTATAAAATAAATTTTGTTTTTCATAATTGTTGTGTTTTATGGTTTATTGGATAGTTTTTATTATTTCAGATAGCTTTGAATTTCATCAGGATCATTATCACTCGCTATCAAATGCAAGATAATGGGTGTTTTTCCTTTTTTATATAATAAAGCATTTGGAGTATAATTGTTTATTTTACTTTTTGTATCAATTAGTATTGTCTTATTATTTTCGATTTTAAATTCTAAATATCTCTTTTCATTATAAGAAGACTTTACACCTTTTTTCTTAAAAAACTCCCTCAATTCGTTTGAGTAATATGCCCAATCGTCCATTGCTGTAAAATAGGATTCAGCTTCAACAGAATTTTCATCATTAAAATGTTTAATTTCGGGATTAAATAGAATTAACTG
The DNA here is from genome assembly GCF_027980145.1 of Flavobacterium azizsancarii. Lineage (GTDB taxonomy): Bacteria > Bacteroidota > Bacteroidia > Flavobacteriales > Flavobacteriaceae > Flavobacterium > Flavobacterium azizsancarii. The sequence continues at coordinate 157,470 of NZ_JAMZNK010000005.1, forward strand.
AGTTGATTCTACAGTCCTGACATCTTGCGAATTTTTATTTTTTGGACTTGTAAAAGAAACTACTTGCTGCTTATTTGTTATTTCGTTTCCTTTCAAAATTAGCCAATCGGATTTAATTCTTCCAAAGTCTTCAAAAAAATTAAGAGTGTCCTTTTCTTCCATTAAATAATTGTCATAATCTTTGTATTTGCCATCCTCACGTGCAACTTTCAGCAATTCGTCTACAAAGTTACCATCTGTGTCAAATCTGGCCTGAGATCTCCTTTCTCCATTTTTCATGTATAAAACAGAACCGCCATTGGCAACAAATAAATGATTTATATTTTTTTTCTCACTATTAGCGCTTTCCTTTGCTAAATTAATTTTAGAAGTCGCAGATATTGTAGTTTTTTCTTTCTGATGCTCATTTTCCCTGCAAGATATTAGCAATAAAATATAAAAAATTGGAAGAATTATTTTTCTCATTGTTTTTTTTGATTTTTGATTCTGGAAATATTTACATAATCAGTTTCCTGTCATTACTAAACGAATATCATTAAATTATTACTGATTTCAATTTCACCAGAGAAACAAAAGAAGATACTATATTTTATTTTGAACCAACTTTTAGCATTTCAGAATAAATTTCATCCAAAAAATCCTGTTGTCTTTTATTGTTCTTAAAATAGCGTTGATAAAGCACACTACAGTCGTCAACATCAGAAATGTTTTCGGTATTAAAAGACCAATCTCCAATATTCTTGACTGTAATTCCTAAATCATTACTGCAACTTTGCCATAGCTGCGAAAATTTAGTTTTTTTATCGGCACTTAATTTTTCAAAATCCGCATAAACTGTAAATCCATGCATTTCTGAATTAAAAAATTTGTTGATCGAAGTTACAGGAACACCGCCCCAAATTATGGGTTGGCCAGTGGGAAACTCTATAGTAATTAGTTTTTCCTCGCTTAACATTTTATCTTGTTTTCCTTCTTTGAAGAATTGCTCTTCGTAAACTAGTTTTGTTCCCTTTGGGACCATTATCTTTTTTACTTCCAATGGTTCTGCAGTAATAAAATAAGGGTAATTTGGCGAAGAATTTCCGCCTGTAGGATTCATGTTTCCTACGCATCCTGTTAATAGGAGCAGGCCTAATATAGAGAAATAAGATTTGAAAAATTTCATAAGTGTCGAATTTTTTAAAGAGCCTGATTTGCTAATATACATAAACATTTTTATACAACTAATTAACGCTGAATATTTATGACTCAGTTTGATTATAAAAACTTCTTTTAATTTTATTAAAATAGTTTTAGGAAAAGATTCATAAAATCACAAAAAATGCCATTATTTCTAATAGCATTTTTTATGATTATAACTTTTTATTTTTGAACTCTTTTTAAATCTAAATCCTGAAAGTCAAAACTAAAATCAATATTTGGCGAAATACCTTTCATTTTGATAGTTTGAGCTTTTCCAGTTTCATCCAGTGAAAACATGGCAAAAGCATCACAATTCATGGCTTGATATTCCCATTTTATAGCAAATGTATTGGCATTATAAAAAGCCATTGGCCCGTTTAGTTTAGGTGAACGATATGATTTGAACCACAATTGTTTGTCTTTTTCAAACACTTCTATTTCTCCAAACCAATTGTCTGCATAAACTCCTATAAAATCTTCATTTTTTACTTTTTGTTTTTTGGATAATTGCACTTTTTCCCAAACTTTTTTAGTTACATCATCACTGGTGTTTTTACCTTCTTTCATCCATTCGACTACTTTATTTGTCCAGCCAAAATCTTCCAACCCTAAATAACTATCAGAAATCGTATTTGTAACTGCTGTAAAAAGTCCGGCTCCGCCACTTTCAGTATTGGTTAAAATTACAATACCTAAGTTTAAATCGGGGTACATGGTTACAATCGAAAGCATTCCGGGCAAACCTCCGGTATGTGATATTTTCAAACTTCCTTTCTCGTCAGATATTCCCCAACCTAACCCATAACCGCTAAAATGAGAATTGTATCTTGGATTCGGGTCAGCACCTAAAACCGTATGTATGCGCCACATCTCTTTGTGATTTTTTTCAGAAAACAACGTTGTTTTTAAATCTGGACCATACTGACCTTTATTCAAAGATACTATCATCCATTTTGACATATCTGCTGCATTAGAAAATATTCCACCTGCTGCGCTATTCATTTGCACATTAAAAGCATCAATTGTTTTTATCGTTCCTGAATCTGATGAATGTGGTGTTGCATAATTGCTTTTATCAGTAATCAAACTAGCACCAGCAAAACTATTTTTCATTTGCAACGGATCAATAATTCGTTTTTGTACAAATGCCTCATAACTCATACCGCTTACTCGTGCAATTACTTCACCTGCCACTACATACAGTAAATTGTCATAATCAAATTTAGTTCGAAATGGAGAAACCGGTTTAAAATACTGAAAGCTGGTTACAATATCCTTAACAGTATAGTTCGATCCATCAGGAAAAAACATTAGATCGCCAACACCTAATCCTAATCCGCTTCTGTGCGTTAATAAATCCTGGATATTAAAATTTTCAGTTACATAATCGTTATACATCTTGAATTCAGGAATATAACCTCTTACTTTATCTGTCCATTTCAATTTACCTTCATCCTCTAAAATGGAGAGCGCAGCAGCTGTGAATGCTTTACTATTTGACGCAATCTGAAAATTGGTATTTTCGTTTACAGGTGTATTAGTCGCTATAGAAGTAACACCATATCCTTTTTGGTGAATTACTTTTCCATCTTTAACAATAGCAATTGACGCACCCGCTACTTTAAACTTTTTAAAAGCATCCTCCATCAATGAATCAATTTTTGGAGATGTTAACTGAGCCAGCATTGTTGTAGAGGCTAAACAAATAAAGAGTAGGGAGGCTAAACGAATAGTTCCTTTTTTCATAGTGATGATAATTTTAAGGTTATGGTGTTTTAGTTAATTTTTTTGTCAAAAACGGCTGTATTACTCCTAAATCATAAGTAATTTATATATTAAATTAACATTATATGGTGCGAATATAAGAATATCTTTATTCAAAATGAATCGATTAATTTTAATTAAAAACAGATTTATTAACTTTTTTTTTCTAAAATATTTACATTTCTTGTCCGTAATAATTCATAAAAATTATTTGTGAACGCATAAAAAAGCTCCATTATTTCTAATGGAGCTTTGTGTTTATTTTTTATATCAGTTTTACTATCACGGATAGATCATAAGGAATACAAACGCAAATAAATTGACTAAAAGTACGACTCCATAAACAATATTCGATTTTCCTTTACTTAATGACAGCATTACAGTAAATACAGATAATGCAAGCAGCACGATAGATTTAATGTCAAGTCCCAAAATAATAGGCATATCCATCATAATACAAACTACTGCAACACTAGGAATAGTTAACCCAATACTTGCCAATGCTGAACCTAAAGCTAAATTGATACTGGTTTGAAGCCTGTTTTTTCTTGCCGCTATAATAGCAGCGATAGCTTCAGGCAATAAAATTATCGCTGCAATTACAACCCCAACTAAAGTTTTTGGCAAATGATAGCTAACAATGATACTTTCTATAGTAGGAGAGAGGGTTTTAGCCAATAATACTACAATTCCCAAACTTATAATTAGAAAAATCAAGCTTGTATAAAAAGTCTTATTATTGATGGGTATTGGCTCAACTACGTCTTCATTTTCATCATCTCCAACAGTAAGAAAATATTGTCTGTACCTGCTGGTTTGTGCAAATAGAAAAGAGCTATAAATAACAAGACAGGCAATTGAAGCAAAAACAAGTTGCGGCAACGAATAGTAAGATCCCTTAACGCTTTCGGTAAAAGTAGGGAAGACCAGTGTAAATACTATGATCGAAACTAATGATACCAAACCAATGGTAACAGAAGAAACGGAAAAATTTTGTTCGTAATGTTTCAAACCTCCAATTAAAAGACACAATCCAATAATACCATTTAAAATAAGCATTGTAGCGGCATATACAGTATCTCTTGCCAATGAAGCTGCCTCAGAGCCTTCTGACAGCATTAAGGATACAATAATCGAAACTTCAATAACAGTTATCGATATGGCCAGAATAATGGTTCCATAAGGTTCTCCAACTCGTTCTGCTATTATTTCTGAATGGTGCACTGCTGACATAACACTAAGAATAAGCAATATACTTGCAACAACCTGAAAGAAACTGCTGTTATCTACTAATCCGCTAAAAAAAAGAATCCAGGCAAGTGCTGGAATAATAATTGTCCACTGAAGTAATTGTTTCATATATAAATATTTTTGCCGTTAGTTTTTATAATAAAAACCGGCATTTTTAATTTTCCGTAATATAGGCATTTTTACCAGAAATAGCAAGTAAACAGGGGCATGTTTAACGATATACTAACAGATTCATGCTTAAAAACAGCTAATTTCATTCTTTTTTTCAAAATGTTCTGAATGCACAATTCAAAAACTCGTCTGCAATAAAACACAAAAGACTTCGTTATTTCTAATATTATTTTTATGACTGAATTCTAAGCATTAAATAATTCTTATGATCATTGCCAATAAGATCAATACCTAAAAAAACAAGTGAGATAATGTTATCTTTAGCATCTGATACTTTCTTGTTTTTTAAAATTTGTCATCTTTTTTAAGTAAAGACCAACATATAACCATGAAAAAAAAATACTTTTTTTATATACTCCTCTTTATAAATGTTTTTACTGTATCAGCGCAAACTGACTCTAAAAATTATGATTCTCTTTTGCGTGAAATGACAGACTCTATTGTCAGTAATCACTATTCCGGAGTTCATAGTGTACTTATTTTAAGAGATAAACAATTGGTATACGAACTATACTTTAATGGCTATAAGCGAGATTCACTTCATGATTCGCGATCTTCTTTTAAATCGATTACAAGTTTACTGGTTGGAATAGCGATTGATAAAGGATTTATAAAGAATGTAAACCAGAAAGTTTATGAATTTTTTCCTGAATATCCAGCTCTGAAAACAGATGAATTAAAAAAACATCTTACCATAAAAAATCTACTTGAAATGAAATCAGGTTTTGATTGCGAAGAGTTTAACGATACGAAAGATTGCGAAGAAGAAATGAGTTCAAGCAAAAACTGGGTCGAATATTCACTCAATCTCCCAATGAAAGATAAGCCTGGCGAAGTATGGTCATATACATCAGTAGATCCGGTAATCCTGAGCGGAGTAATACGCAAAGCGACAAATATGTCTATTTTGGATTTTGCAAAAAAATACCTATTTGATCCGCTGGGAATCTCAGCTTATAAATGGACAATAGATCCAAGCGGAAATGGTATGACGGGAGGATCCTTCTATATCAGGCCAGTAGACATGCTTAAAATAGGACAACTTGTAAAGGATAAAGGCGTTTGGGAACGTAAACAAATCATTTCAAAAAAATGGATTGCACAATCTACTCTTTGTGATATTGCAATTCCTGATTTTTCATTTATGAAATCCAGCAGAACTAAAATTGGATTTCCACAACCTGCTTTTTATGGTTTTTATTGGTATCGAGAGACTATAAAGACAAAGGATCTGGAGCAAAATTTGCTTTTTGCATCCGGCAATGGCGGGCAATATATTTTTATAATAGAAAGTTTAAATTTAACTGTTGTTTTTACTCAGGGTAATTACGGATCTTTCAAAGCCAAACAAGCGTTCGAAATTATGGCAAAGTATATTTTACCGGACTTTAAAAATTGAGACGTTTGTAGTTTTCAACATATCAGGGAGAACTTTTTATACCAGAAGCTATAAGGTTTTATCCGGTTAGTCTGTTATAGCTATTCTAAACAGGCTCATTATTTGAGCTCTTAGTAAGTTTTACCAACCTCACTATTTGATAAACGGCATGATTCTTTAAGGATAACGAACGTGCTATTTCCGGAATAGCCTGCATATGCGCCTCGCATAAATACCCAAATTCCAGTTCTTTAATTATCGTAACGTGTTCTGAAATTATGTTGTACATCTCAGCATTTGTATGAAACAATTCAACGTATACTAAATACAAACCTTCAGAATAATCTAAAGGAGAAGCAATATTTTTCAGTAATTGTTCATAATCATTATTTTCCATCTTGTTTGAATGTTTATTACGTTACTAAATTAACTTCCAAAATGCTACTATTTAATGGTTTTATTTCTTTGAAGAACAAATTCAAAATCAGCTATTTGTGTTTTAAAAGTTTCATTTTCAAATTCATAAATGGGCATTTTGTAAATAAGCTTATTAGATTCAAAATTATAATGATAGAAGAAACCATCTTTAATCTCAACATTTGATTCGTAGACATCGATTAAAAACACATTTCTTGTGTTATAATCCATCACTTTTGTCGAACATATAAATTTATACATTCCAGAATGAAACTTCTCAATTTTCAATTCTATTTTTGATCCCAAAGGCATCCAATCGGTCATATTATAATTGATTCGCAACGCCCCTGATTCTTTTATCGAAGTCCAGTTTCCTTCTAATTCTTCTGGATTCAAGATACTTAGCTCATAAAAAGTTCCACATTTCAAACCATTTAAAATTGTATTATAAATGTCCGTTTCGTTTATTCTGTTATCTAGCTGTTTGTAAATAATTTTTCCAATTTTCTTTAAATCGCCGTTTAGAAATAACTTTGATTTTAAAACATTATTTTCATCCTTTGGGATCGATCTAAACCTATTAGAATAAATCGATTCGAAAATTTTTATAAGAGATTCTTTATTTTCGTCATTTAGAACAATATTTAAGTCTAATTTTTTAAAACTGGCAAATTCTATATTTTGATTAAATTCGTTTAATAGAATATTGTATTCTTTTGGTAATAAGACTTCAAGATCACTGTTGTTTAGTAAATCAAACAGAACTACAAAAACAAAATTCGTATCATCAGTAAATGTCTGATCAAATATTTTTAAACTATTCATTAATTTTTATTTGCGAGATTTATTTGGCGTCATACTACCAGCAATATTTTGCGTGTATTTTATTTTTAGAGTAATCAAGATTTAGTATTTACAATTCCTTCGTCAGTCTATCCATTTCCTTAAGCAAAGTTGGCATTCTAAATTCTCCTGCCATACTTTCTACTTTCTCAAATGCATCATCCAGATCAATACCAATAGCAGTTACAAACAATGGTTTTTTGCTGTCGCCTCTCAATAAAATTCTTTTATTTTTTTCGATAGATGCAAAATTGGTTTTTGCAACGCCAATGATTGGAATTTCTTTATTGAGTTTTTCATATAAATAACCTCCTAAACCATATTTCATTTCATCATCCAGATAAACAAATCCGTCGACGATAATGAAATCAATATCTTTTAAATCAAACTGATTCAGCAAACTAATAATGCAAGGCAATTCTCTTCTGTAAAATTCTCCGGGAATATATTCCTCAACATTCCCGATAATTTCGGTATGAACTTTAAAGTTTTCACTTTGATTCCATTCTGTAAATTCAAGGCAAACCGTTTTTGCTTTTCCATCAAAGTAATACGTGTCAAAGGCTAGTATTATTATTTATTTTTAAAATTGTTTAATTTATATGATGTAATTTGATTTATTCTTTGTCTCTAATATAATTTGCCAAATAAAGATCACTAGTATTGAAAGTTCCGGTTTTAGCTTCTTGCTCTGTGGTATTCATTAGTGTATTTCTGATTTAGTTTTCCCGAAAGCGAATATAAACCTATTTCTACAACAGTATAAATTCTTTTTTGATAACGTACTTTCTTTTATTCTCTTTTATTCTTTATAAACATTAATTATTTAATCCTTTTCCTTCCAAAATTAGACCTATAACTTTCTCTATTCTTGATTCTCTGGTTTTAGATTGTTTTGGAGACGAAAAATGAAGTAAATAAGCTCTTTGTCTACCAGGAGATAAAGCTTTGAATGCAGTATGTAATTTTGGATTTTCGTCCAGTTTCTTTTGAAATTCTTCTGTAATCTTAAATTCTTCCGTTTTCTTTAATACTACTTTAAGACCTGCTTTTTCAATTTCTACAGCTTCGTAAATGTAGTTTTTTAAGATTTTTTTCTGATCAACAATTTCATTAAGGTCCGTAAATCTAATTTGTCGTGCAGCCTGAACATTTTTAGATTGCTGAATCAGAATTCCATCCGTATCACTAAGTAAAGCTCCTTTAAAAAACAAAAGTGCACAATAGTCCTTAAAAGCGTGTATTAAAACAATATTACTATTTTGAAAAGTATAGCAGGGAACTCCCCATTTTAGCTCTTCTGTTAGTTGGCAATCCAATACAATTTGCCTTAATTCCGCTTGTTCTTTTTGCCATTTTTGGGCTTTATCAAAATAAAAATCAACCTTAGGATTCATAATCTTATTTGTTCCGGATTAAACTCTTAGCGCCCCACGAAACCCTCTTGCGGCATAATACGATTCAGCTCCGTTATGATATACAAAAACAGTATCATAACGAAAATCACAAAATAAAGCACCACCTAGTTTTCTGATATCAGATGGTGTTTCAATCCAACTTGATGTTTTACTATCAAATTTACCTAATTTCTGAAGCTCCCTATATTGTTGCTCATTCAAAATTTCAATTCCCATTTCGGCAGCCCTATTAAGAGCGCTGTCTGCAGGTTTGTTTTCTTTTCTTTTCTCTAGTGCTTCATGATCATAACACAAACTTCTGCGTCCTTTGGGACTTTCTGCTGAACAATCACAAAAAATATATTCATCTGTTTTCTTGTCATAGCCTGTTACGTCCGGTTCCCCTTCAGTTCTTTCCATTTCATCCAGTGACCATATTTTATCAGGATTTGCCATTAGTTTTGCTCGTACTTTATTCCATTCAATGCCTTTATGACGTTGCCTATTTTTTTCAAAGCGAACTTCTAAAACACGAAGTAATTCTTCTTGTTGCTCAGGTGACAACTTGGTTTTATGGTTATTCATGATTTTTTATAATTTTAGGACATGGCAAACGTAACAAAATTTAATCTAATCCTGCAAATTGAAAAGGTGTCGTCACTTTAAAATTCATCGAAGATTCTCCGGAATAATTCTCATTATTTGCCAAACTAAGTTTTCTTATTTTACCTTTTTCACTAAAATCAAGTTTACCAAATTCAACCCAAACTACGTTAGGATTTACAACATTATCAAAATAATAAATTAGATTTTTTTGATCAGCTACAGTTCGCCAGCGTGTAGAGGAAATATTAGGTTCGGCTACAGACGAAATACCTAATGGCACGGAACAATTTCTAATAACGCCAAAAACACTGGCAATTGCTGTTCTTGTATTGTCTGTTTTAGGAATTGCATCAATATAATAGGACGCTCTTACAAAACGATCAGCAGCTCTGTTAGTTCCCGGCAGCATAATAGTTCCCGGAATTCCTTTCCAATAACTATTTATTGACAATTGCTCATCAAAAGTAGGAGAGTTAGTCATGGCAACAAATTTTCTGTCATGATGAATAACTAATTTACCATTGATATATTCAAAAATAGCATTATCGCCAGTATTATCCGAAACAGATAAATGTACCGTTGCAAAAATAGCTGTACCCGGAATATGAGAAGAAACCACTAAAAAATCATTTTTCTCTAATGCATTTACAACTTCAGCAACTGTTGCAAAATTATCAAGTACATATTGCAGCCAAAGCGAAACTGCCAATCCTTTTTGATTTCCATTCTTTTCGAATTTAGGATAATTAGATTCCGCCAGCCATAAAAGATTACCAACCAAACCTTTCTCATTCATTCCGTCAGAAGAAGCGATATCCCAGGAACTGGTAATAACACTTCCGAATTTAGATTTCCATTTTACCGAATTATTCCCAGCTTCTCCATTTCGGTCAATTCCTCTTGGAAAAACCCATAAATTAGCAGGTATTTCGGTTTTCCAGTCCATAGATCGGGCGGTAATAATGGTTCCGTTCGGACCTTCGTAGACAACTCTGGTACATGCAATTGCTTTTTCGCTAAAAATAGCAATGCTAAGAAAAGCGGAAAGGGTCAAAATTTTGATTTTTGTTTTCATAGGATATATATTTAGTTTATGGTATTTGAAGTATCCTTAACTACGGTATAAATTCTAAAATCTTGTTCCTGCGCTATGTATCACTTTCCATTTTAACAAGGTGTTACTAATATAGTAATAATATCAATAGTAAACTGATTCCCCTTTAGTACTACAGCTACATTTTACCTTCATTTTATACTTTATTCCAACAAGATATTTTTCTTAATATTAATTTGCTCCAGAAAAGACTCATCGTGCGAAACTACAATTAATGTTCCCTGATATTCATTAATCGCTGCTGTTAAAATCTCAACATTCTGAAGATCCAGGTTGTTCGTTGGTTCGTCTACTATAATCATATCCGGAGATTGATTATTTATTGTTAAACAGCAAAGCATTAAACGCATTTTTTCTCCGCCGCTTAAAGCATTGCAAGGTTTATCCCAGTATTCCTTATGGAATAAAAACCGATTGAGTCTCATTTTTATTTCATGCTCTTCAAGACCAGAAATATTAAATGCCTGAGCTTGTTCATAAACGTTAAGAGCATTGCTTATCAACGAATAATCCTGATCGATATAAACAACAGATTGATTTTCTGCAATATAAACAGTCCCGTTTTTTGGCTTTGTTTTGCCGAGTATTATTTTGATTAAAGTTGTTTTTCCGGATCCATTTGAACCCTGAATAGCGATTCTTTCTCCGCTAATTATTTCGATATTTAAATCTTTTTTCCAGAGAAACTGATCTTCGTAAGTATGGTTAATCGCATTTGCCGTAAAGAGTATTTTTCCTTTATGCAAAGCCGAATGATCAAAACCAAATTTCATCTGATCAATATCCGGCAATGACGAGCGCAACTCACGTAATTCTTTCGAAATGCCATCTACTTTCTCTATGTGAACACTTTTGAGTTTAGACGAACTGTTTTCAGCATTGTTACGCAGCGTATTCATCATAATACGGGCAACACCGGACTTTTCCTGTTTCTTTTTTCCCCGTGCATCTAACTTTTGCTGTCTTTCAACCGTTTCACGTTCTTTCTCTTTCGCTTTTCGCAAGGCCTTTTCCTTACTCTGCAGATCTTGGTTTAATGCATTGTTTTCGAGCTGTTTTTGTTCAGCATAAAAATCATAATTGCCACCATATGTTGTGATACCACGTTTACTCATTTCGCAAACTGTATTTAAAAGATGGAGCAATTTTCGGTCATGACTCACCACAATTAAACTGCAATTGGCTGTAACAATAAAGTTGTAAAGCAATTCTCTTGCCGCTTTGTCCAGGTGATTACTGGGTTCGTCTAATAAAACAAGCTCAGGTTCATGAATCGAAATTCCAGCCAGAAAAACCTTTGTCTTTTGGCCTCCGCTTAAGGTTTCAATTTTTTGTGTTAAATCCAAACCGTTTAATTGCCAATATTTCAGTGCGTTATTACAACGTTCCTCAATCGTCCAGTCCTCGTTGAGCACAGTAAGATTTTCTTCTGTAACATTCCCTTTCAGTATTGCTGCAAGGGCATTGAGCTTATGATTGACGCATAATGCTTCGCCAATGGTAAAATGATTGTATTGCCCAAAAATCTGAGGAATGTAATAAGGTTCAGAACTAGCTCTTAGCTCTCCGTTTGAAGGCGGTAATTCTCCTGCAATAATTTTTAGCAACGTAGATTTTCCAACGCCGTTATGACCAATTAGTGCGATTTTTTCGTGATTGTTTACTGTAAAACTAATGTTATCAAACAATAGATCACTGTTCTCGTGTTTATATGAAATGTTTTGTAGAATAAGCATAATTTCTTTCTCTAAAGATGAATAAATAGCGCAACCACAATTGTAGTTTACCCTTTAAATTGTCTGAAAGAAATTATTTTTCACATAAATTATTGCTTTTATTTAAGACTGCAAATATACGATTGTGTTTTAACTTATAAAAAAAACCACACTGTATTTTAGTACATTGTGGTTTAATGTGGTTGATAGGCTACTGTATGCTATATTTTTTTGAGTGTAATTTTCATTTCTTTACTGTCTAATATCAGCTGATCATCTGTAATAGTGCTTTCACAAGGATATGGAGTTCCTGTTTCATCTTTTATCACCAAACTTTTTCCACCTTTTGTCAAGGCAAAAGTACCATTATTTATTTCATTTTGTAAATATCCCGTAACGTGTCCGTCTTCTGTAAAAGTAAGTGTTCCGTTAGTCAGAATCACATTTTTCAAAGAATCAGAAAGAGGTGTTTTAGGCTCAACCGCAGTAATTTTCCAGGAATTTACAAGTTTGTTTCGGCCTTTGTGACATGAAACCATTACTACTGCTAATAGTGCAATTGCGAAGATAAATAAGTTAGATTTTCTCATGATTTTGTGGTTAAAGTTAGACATTAGAAAATTACAAAAATATTTTTGATTAAAAATCTAAATATCAAACATTTACAATAATAATTTCACAAAACAATGATCGCAACCAGCAAAATAGCATTTTTCAGGTATAAAACTAAACCCTCAGATCCTTAGTAACTTAGGTTCTTATCCGCTAAAAAACTATTTTAAAGTCAAAGCACCCAAAATCTCTTCATACATAAATGGTCCTCCCGGATATTTGGCAGTATAATCGAGATTCATCCAAACCTGACCACGCTCATCGATATGATAATGAATCTTTTTACCATAACTTTCTTTTACAAAAAGTACATTTTTAATCAAATAATTGACCTTTTCCAGATCAATTAGAGAACCTATTAAAATCTCAGGATAAATGTGTCCTTTAGTATGAATTAATCTTGGTGTTCCGCCAATAGATCGAATTGCGGCGGCCATTAAAATAGAATGATCATCGCAATCGCCTGAAAAATATTCTAAAGATTCGCTCGCTGTAGCAATATAATCGCCTTCTTTAGGATCATTGACATAATTCCAGCGACTGTTAATCTCTTTAAAGACTGCAAAACACTGAATAATGGTTCTGTAATCTGAATATCCTTTTATTCCTTTAAAATGCTTTGACGTAGCCATAATGGCAAAATTGCGAACCTTTGGATTCTGATATTCGATCGCATTAATAATTTTGGACTTATTAGGAAACGGAAGCAGTTTTGCAACAATGATATCTTGCGGAAAAGGATTATCAGACATCGTATAAATCATAGAATTATAATCTTCTGAAATTTCACTAAAACCATAATTACCAATTACAGTTCCATACACAAGGACCAATAAATAAACCGCAATACACAAAATAATAATGGTTCGCAGGTACATTAAGAGAAAGAAAATAGCCGTAAAAACAAAAATGAAGATAAATACACGGTCTAAATTAAAAGCCCATTCTAAATCTATCAGATTTTGATGCAGTATGATAAAAATCGGAATCGTAATTAAAAGACTTAAAAGCATGATAATAATCCTATCCCAGGGTGATTTCACCTGTAATTTAGATTTTAATTGCGGAAAGTCAATTTTAGGAAAATTTATCATAAGATTCAAAAGCAGTTATCACAGCGCTTTTACAGTTTCAACAAAAGTACTTTTTTTATCAATAATTCCGAGATCAAATAACTGATTTTGAATTTTAATAAATGCTTTTTCGCTCAAATTCTTTTGAGACCATTGTGTAAGTTTCAGCCATTCCTGAATATCTTCAATTTTTTGATTGAAAAGTTCTGATAATGTTTTGTCTATATTGGGAATCTGGGTAAAATCGCGTGTTGTTTTGTTTATTATTTCTAATATTTTTTCAACAATTTTCGGGTTCTTTTTCAGGAATTCATCACGAACAGTAATTACAAATGACGGCCATGGAGTAGGGCAGTCGCCAACTCGTCTAAAAATACCCTGATCAACAAGGGGTTTAGTCATAAAACGTTCCCACATAAAATAATCAGCAGTACCTTTTGTCAGGGCTTCTACAGCTCCATCGATTGTATTTATGATTTCAAATTGCAGATCATCCGTTTTCCAGCCATTTTCATGTGCATTTACATAAGCCATTAATTGCGATCCTGAACCTATTCTCGAAATCGCTACTTTTTTATCCTTAAGATCTGCCACAGTATGAAAATTGGATCCTGCAGCAACGTGAATTCCCCAAATTAAAGGAGACTGAACATAAATCTGAACAATTTTACTTGGATTACCGGCAACAATATCTTTTACAATACCTTCAGTTAAAATTACAGCAATATCAGCTTCACCATCACGAAGCATCTGGCACATTTTGCCAGTACCTTCAGGAATGTTTTTCCATTGCAAATCAATGTTTTCAGCTTCAAATTCGCCATTTTCGATGCATAAATGCCATGGCAAATTGAAGTGTTCCGGAACACCTACAATTTTTACAGTTTTCATTAGTTTAAGTTTAAGTTAAGTTTGGATGCGTATGCTAAGTTTTTTGTTTGTTTAGTTTTTTAATAAATCAGTTCTGTGTTTATCAGAAAGACAAGGTTCTTCAATTTCTATTATTGAATTGGATTCGTATTCAGCCAATACACTTTTTACAATCGAATAGTCGGTATTTTTAACTACTTCAACAGCAAAAAAAGTATCATTGAGGCTTTCGGAGATACAATTGATTGTTTTTAATTTTTCTATAATTATTTCCTTGTCAAATTCTTTTTCCAATAGTAATATTTGAAGAATTGAATTCCCAGAACTCTCTATTGTTTCTTTGTGCATGAAGAACTTTTCATTTTCATCATATTCTGCACGAAAAATATCATCTGTGGCAATCAAAGGTCCAAAAAACGGAATATTATCTAATTTGAAATATCCTTTCTCCAGATCCACAATTTCTGCCCACATTGTTTCTGAAACAATCTCTTCTAAGTATGTACTATAATATTTAAATAATATTTTTTTATGTGTTTCCTGCATTACTAAATTTACTAATTAATTTCATCTATTATTGCCTTCAACGGCGACAAAACAATACGATAACCATCCGGATCCAGAAACATTTTTCCGTTTTCATTCCAAAAAGGATTACTTGCAGTTATAATTGAAATGTTATTATGTATAATCTTATCCAATAGCATATTATAATCTAAAATTGATTTAGGATAAAGCACTATAACATCATCCGGATCGAAAGTATGGTTTGCTTTTGTATCAGATTTTGTGAATTCAAAATGCCACTCTAAACCTGATTTTCCAATAAAAACGCCATCATAATTATTATGATTCTGAAAATCTCCCAAGAGCTCAAAACCCAAAATATTAATGTAAAAATCTATAATTTTATCTAAATCATCTGTATGTCTGGCTACTCTTAAAAACATAATCTAAGATTTAATCTGATTAATATGATGTTCTAAATGGGCTAGATAATCCGTCATAAGAAACTTTAAATCAATTACAGATTCATCACTCAAAACAATTTTAAAGTTTAAAACCTTCTCATCAACACTTTTCATAATCCTGATAATTTGCTTGTTTACTACCAACCACAACTGTGTCAGCTCATCAATATCCATTGTTTGATATTGATTTAAATTTACTAAATCTATTTGATTATAGGGTCTGTGCTGATAAGGTTTTTCTACATAATTTATTTCTGTAAAACGTATCAGATTATGAATCGCTGAATCTGCCAAATGTCCTAAAATCTCTTTTTTAGACCATTTTCCATTTTCTTTAGTTTCTAAAACATCGTTATCTATTGTTGGAAAATAGTTGACATTTTCTAATAATAAATTTTCAAATTTAAGAATAGCGTCCTGCATGAATTTATCTAATTTTCAAATTGACTAATTCCCTGATTACTTCTGAGCCAACTTATTCAATGTATAAGCAATCAATTCATCGACAGCCTTATAAGGATCTTCGCTAAAAGTTCCGGATGCACGATTGGCAATAATAGCATTCAATGATAATGCATTATGTCCTAAAAGCGCTGAAAGCCCATAAATTGCTGCAGTTTCCATCTCTAAGTTAGTAATTCTTTCGTCATTAAAATTAAAATTATCCATTTTACTGTTTAATTCTTCATCCTGAATATTCAAACGTAAAACGCGTCCTTGTGGCCCATAAAATCCTCCGGCTGTTGCAGTAATTCCTTTAAACATTTTATCTGATTCTATTATTTTTTCTAATTTCTCAGAACAAGCAATTGCATACGGCCTTCCTTTTCTAATATCCCAATTCGTGTGGTTGATAAAAGCATCCTCAATCGCAGCGTTCGACACTTCATCGATCAGGTAGGAGCGGAGCATATTGTCTAATCCTAATCCAAATTTAGACATTACAAAACTATCCACAGGAATATCCGCTTGTAAAGAACCAGAAGTTCCAATTCTGATAATATTCAATGAAGTCAGATTTTCTTTTGGCTGACGTGTTTTTAAATCGATGTTAACCAAAGCATCCAATTCATTTACAACAATATCAATATTGTCAGGTCCAATTCCGGTTGACATTACAGATATTCTTTTGCCTTTATAAATTCCCGTCTGAGTTTTAAATTCTCTTTTCTGTGTCGAATATTCAATAGAATCAAAAAATTGTGTGATTTTTTCGACTCTGTTTTGATCTCCAACAAAAATTATATCGTTTGCTATATGTTCAGGAAGAAGATTTAAGTGATAAACGCTTCCGTCCGGATTAAGTATTAATTCTGAATTTTGTATCATTTTTTTTTAGGTTCTAAGTTACTGAGTGACTAAGGTTCTGAGGTTTTCTGTCGGGCGCTAACTTTTTTTGCCCACGGATTTGACGGATTGAACAGATTGTCACAGATTTTTTTATGCTTCTATGTTTTTTTTTTCGTAGAGGCGCACAGCAGTGCGTCTCCTTGTCTATATAAAAGTGTCTTGTCTAATTATTACGCCAAGCTTTGCGATCTCTGCGCTTTCATTAAAACTTACAATTATAATTCTTCGCGTTCTTTGCGGTTAAATTTTTAATCTAAATTCAAAAATCTAAACTACCTAAAGCCAAAGCTTTGCGTTCTTAGTCTTTTTTGCAAAAAACTTTATTTATTATTCTTTGCGTTCTTTGCGGTTAAATTTTTATACAGTTTGGAATTTGGAATTTAAAAATCTAACCACCAACACGCTTCGTTTTAAATCCTTTTGCTTTAAGGATTTCCATGATTTTATCCCGATAATCGCCCTGAATAATAATCGAAGCATCTTTAAAGGTTCCGCCAACGCTTAATTTCGTTTTAATTTCTTTCGCCAGGATTTTAAAATCTTCGTCAGATCCTTCATAACCTTCGATAATAGTTGTGGCTTTTCCTTTTCGTTTTTCGAATTTACAAATCATAGGCTCTTTTTGAATAAAAAGAACATGATCTTCTTCCTGAACTACTTCAGGTTCATTTGATTCGATGTGATCAGGGAATAAGTTTTTTAATTGATCTTGTAAGTCCATAAATTTTTAGGCTAAAATAAATCTCAATAGTTCTGGTTTGTAAAAAATTAAATTCCAAATCCCAATTTGATAGTTTGGAATTTGGAATTTAAAAATTGTAGATTTAAAAGTTTACTTTTTTATTAAACCTAAATCTACTAAACGTTCGTATAAATAATCTCCCGCAGTAATATCTTCGAATTTCTTAGGATTCTCAGCATCAATACAGTTTTCTAAACAATCCAGACGCATATCGCTGACAGGGTGCATAAAAAACGGAATGGAATAACGTGAAGTTCCCCATAATTCCCTTGGTGGATTTACTACCTGGTGAATCGTCGATTTTAATTTATTGTTGGTATGTCTTGACAGCATATCCCCAACATTAATTACCAATTGATCGTCTTCTGCGATAGCATCAATCCATTCGCCATCATGATTTTGAACCTGTAATCCTTTTCCCTGAGCGCCCATTAAAAGCGTAATCAGGTTAATATCTCCGTGAGCAGCTGCGCGAATCGCATTTTCTGGCTCAGAAGTAATTGGCGGATAATGAATTGGTCTTAAAATAGAGTTTCCGTCATGAGCATATTTGTCAAAATAAAACTCATCTAAACCTAAATGCAAAGCCAAAGCTCTTAACACATAAACACCCGTTTTTTCAAGCATTTGATACGCTTCTTTACCCACAACATTAAAACGGGGCAATTCTGCTACTGCTACATTTTCAGGATATTCTGAAGCGTACTTAGAAGCAGCATCAACATACTGGCCAAAATGCCAAAATTCTTTCAAATCCCCTTCTTTACGTCCTTTCGCATGTTCTTTTCCAAAAGATACATAACCTCTTTGCCCGCCAATTCCGGGAATCTCATAATTATGCTTAGTTTCTACTGGCAAAGCGAAAAATTTTCTAATTTCGCTATAAAGCTCGTTTACTAACTGATCATCTAAAAAGTGACCTTTTAGGGCTACGAAGCCAATGTTTTCAAATGCACTGCCGATTTCATTTACAAATTTTTGTTTACGTTTCGGGTCGTCCGAAAGGAAATCACGTAAGTCTACACTAGGAATGTTTTGCATACTTTACATTTTTATTTAAAGAATGAAAGGTGGTATAAAGGCCTTTCAATAACAAAGGTAGAGAATATTTTAGATTTGAATTTTAAAAGTTATATTAAAATTAAATTATTATAACAAAAATTAATAAAATTGTTATAATTTTCTATATTTGAAACACTAAAACAACGAACCAAATGATCTTTTACAGACAAAACCTTACTGATGCTCAATTATTAGATTTATATAAAAAAATACTTAAACCACGCCTGATCGAAGAAAAGATGCTGATCTTAATTCGGCAGGGAAAAGTTTCAAAATGGTTTTCCGGAATAGGGCAGGAGGCAATCGCAGTAGGTGTTACCACTGTTTTAGACGAATCTGAATACATATTGCCAATGCACAGAAATCTAGGAGTATTTACTACCAGAAATATTCCGTTGCATAGATTGTTTTCGCAATGGCAAGGAAAAGCAAACGGTTTTACAAAAGGCAGGGATCGCAGTTTTCACTTTGGAACACAAAAATATAAGATTATCGGAATGATTTCGCATTTGGGTCCACAATTAGGAATCGCAGACGGAATAGCCTTGGCAGATAAACTTCAAAAAAATAAGAAAGTCACAGCTGTTTTTACGGGAGAAGGCGCAACAAGCGAAGGAGATTTTCATGAAGCACTGAATATAGCTGCTGTCTGGAAATTACCGGTAATGTTTATTATCGAAAACAATGGCTACGGACTTTCGACTCCTGTAAACGAACAATACGCCTGTGAAAACCTCGCTGATAAAGGTGTTGGCTACGGAATTGACAGTTATATTATTGACGGAAATAATATTCTGGAGGTTTACAATAAATTGTCTCAGCTTAAAGAACATATGCAGGAAAATCCGCATCCGGTTTTATTAGAATTTAAAACCTTTAGAATGCGCGGTCATGAAGAGGCGAGTGGCACAAAATATGTTCCACAGGAATTAATGGACGAATGGGCTGCCAAAGATCCCGTAACCAATTATAGAAATTATCTAACTGAAATTGGAGTTCTAACTTCAGAATATGATCAACAATTGCATGCTGAAATCAAGCAGGAAATTGACGAAAATTTGGCTATAGCAAATGCAGAACCGGAAATTGTACCTACCTATAGCGGAGAATTAGATGATGTTTATAAACCTTATCAATTTGAAGAAGTTAATCCTACTGAAGAAATAAAGAATATACGCTTTATTGACGCCATAAGATACAGTTTAGAGCAATCTATGAAACGTCATGGAAACCTTGTAATTATGGGTCAGGATATTGCAGAATATGGCGGCGCTTTTAAAATAACAGATGGTTTTGTAGATCTCTTTGGAAAAAACCGCGTGCGAAATACGCCAATCTGTGAGAGCGCGGTGGTTTCGACCGCAATGGGATTGTCTATCAACGGTTATAAGGCAATTGTAGAAATGCAGTTTGCTGATTTTGTTTCGACAGGATTTAACCCAATCGTAAATTTATTAGCAAAGTCGCATTATCGATGGGGCGAAAATGCCGATGTTGTAGTTCGAATGCCTTGTGGCGGAGGAACTCAGGCGGGACCATTTCATTCTCAGACTAATGAAGCGTGGTTTACCAAAACTCCGGGATTAAAAGTTGTTTATCCGGCTTTTCCATATGATGCAAAAGGTTTATTGAATACTTCTATAAATGATCCGAATCCGGTGTTGTTTTTTGAACACAAACAATTGTACAGAAGTGTTTATCAGGATGTTCCCGTTGATTATTATACGATTCCTTTAGGAAAAGCAGCTGTATTGAAAGAAGGAAATCAAGTTACTATCATAGCTTTTGGCGCTCCCGTACATTGGGCATTAGAAACCTTGGCAAACAATCCTGAAATTAGTGCTGATTTAATAGATTTAAGAACTTTACAACCTTTGGATACTGAAACAATTTTTAATTCGGTTAAAAAAACAGGAAAAGTAATTATCTATCAGGAAGATACTTTGTTTGGCGGAATCGCAAGCGATATTTCGGCCTTAATTATGGAGGAATGTTTTGAATACCTTGACGCTCCGGTTAAAAGAGTCGCAAGTTTAGATTCCCCAATTCCGTTTACAAAAGCACTAGAAGATCAGTTTTTACCAAAAAATCGTTTCGAAGAAGTTTTATTCGAATTATTGAAATATTGATTACAAATTGCAAATAGTTTTGCATAAAGAACATTTTTTTTATCTTTAAACCATTAAAAAATTAACTTATGAAAAAACTATTTGTTTCATTTTTTGCAATTACCTTACTTTTTTCTTGCAATAAAAGTACTAAGTCTAACGAAGATAAAGCTTTAGACGCAAAATTCGATAAGTACAAAGATGGCTTTGTTACTGATTTATGGAAAATTAATCCAGGTTGGGCGTCAGGTGTTGGCTATCACAAACTAGACAGCATTTTAGTTGTTCCGGATGCGAATGATGAAAAGAGACAACTTGATTTTGCCAATGCTCAATTGGATTCCTTAAAACAATTTAATCCTGAAAATTTGTCTGACAATAATAAGACTGATTTTCAAATGATTAAAAATCAACTTGAAGGTACTATTTTTAGCGTAAAAGAATTAAGATCATCAGAGTGGAATCCTTCTGAATATAATGTTTGCGGAGCTTTTGCAGAGATTCTAAACGGAAAGTACGATTCTCTTGATGTTCGTTTGCGTGCCTTTAATGCTAAATTGAATAATGTTCCTGCTTATTATGAAGCGGCAAAAAAGAACATTAAAAATCCAACTATCGAACATACAGATCTTGCAATAGCGCAAAATCTTGGTGGCTCATCGGTTTTTGATGCTGATTTAACGGCTGCTTTACAACAAAGTAAATTAAGTGCTGTTGAGAAAAAGGAGATCCTGGATAAAGCAAAAGTGGCTAAAAAAGCAATTACAGATTATGCTGATTGGTTAAAAACAACTCCAAACAAAACCCCGCGTTCTTTTAGATTAGGAGCTGCATTATATGCTAAGAAATTTAATTTTGATATTCAGTCAAGCTATACGGCTGATGAGATTTTTAAAGTTGCAAATGATCACAAAAAAGATTTGCACGATAAAATGTTTGTTCTGGCTGATAAACTTTGGACAAAATACAAAGGAAATGAAGCTAAACCAACAAACAAACTCGAATTAATCAAACAAGTTATTGATAAAATCTCGTTACAGCACACAACTCCTGAAAAATTTCAGTCTGAAATCGAGAAACAAATTCCGGAATTAACAGCTTATGTAAAAGCAAAAGATTTATTATACATTGATCCTTCAAAACCATTAGTGGTTCGTAAAGAACCGGCATATATGGCCGGAGTTGCAGGAGCATCTATTTCTGCGCCCGGACCTTATGACAAAAATGCAAATACATATTATAATGTAGGCAGCATGACTGGCTGGACAGCTGAAAACACAGAAAGTTATTTAAGAGAATACAATGATTATATTCTGCAGATTTTAAATATTCACGAAGCCGTTCCGGGACATTACACACAATTGGTTTACAGTAATCAGTCGCCGAGTATCATCAAATCTATTTTAGGAAATGGTGCAATGGTTGAAGGATGGGCCGTTTATGCAGAAAAAATGATGCTGGAAAGCGGTTATAAAAATTCTGATGAAATGTGGTTAATGTATTATAAATGGAATTTAAGAGCAACCTGCAATACAATCTTAGACATTAGCGTTCACACTAAAAACATGTCTAAAGAAGCAGCTTTGGATTTGTTGACGAAAGAGGCTTTTCAGCAACAAGCAGAAGCTGATGGAAAATGGAAACGTGTAACTTTATCTCAGGTTCAATTGTGTTCTTATTTTACAGGATATACAGAAATTTACAACTTAAGAGAAGAACTTAAAAAACAAGAAGGAGATAAATTCAATTTGAAAAAATTCCATGAGAAATTTTTAAGCTTTGGAAGTGCTCCGGTAAAATACATTAAAGAATTGATGTTGTCTCAAGAGTAAACTCTAACAACATTTTATAAAAAAAGGTTTGACGAGAATTATTTCTCATCAAACCTTTTTTCTTTATATTTTATGTCTTCTAAAGTCTAAAAAAAAATCGTTTTTATCTGCATTTTTGCTTTTAGCAATCCGTTTTATCAGAGCTCAATATTCTAAACAATGACCACCAGTCGTTTACCATCAGAAACCTCTCTGGTCCAGGCTTCTTCAACAGCAATCAAAGGAACAGTTTCAATATTCACTTTCAGCTTATTTTGAGCAGCTAAAAGAAACATTTCAGGAAGTATTTCTGAGAATAATAATTTTACATCTTCTTTTGCCCAGCTTCCTAATCCGGAACCTGATAATTGCAAATCCACACTTCTTAAAATTCCTGATGATAACTGAATAGTATCACCCGCCATTCCTCCAATAGTAACATATCTTACTTTGGTCGTAAACGATCCGTTTCCTTTTAAAGCCGTAAGAATTAATTCTGCAGGATGTCCCCATAAATAATCCAAAACAATATCAATAGGAGTGTTTAGGTGAATTTTTTTAAGCTGTTCGATAATTGTTTCATCCTCTTGTTTTAGAGAAATAACTTCATCAGCGCCTAAAGCAAAAAGACTTTTAAGTGTTTTTTCGTTTCTTCCGGTAACAATTACCTTTTTTGCTCCGTAATGTTTTGCAAGCTGAATTGCCATTTGCCCGGTAAAACCTGTCGCGCCATTTATTAAAACAGTCTCTCCTGATTTTATACCGGCCTTAAATTTAAGCGCCATCGCTGAGCCTGCCACTGCATTAGGCAAAGAAGCAGCGATTGCATCACTAATTCCTTCAGGTAACGGGACAAGTATATTTTTATCAATAATCGCTTTTTCGGCAATTGTACCCGTAATTCCACGAGCATAAACTCTAGTGCCATTTTCTAGTAAACCAACGGCATCACTGCCAACTACAAAACCATTTTGATTATCGTTTTCAGAAGAATAATGTTTTCCACTTGCTTTTCCTTTATCAAGATTAGTAATGGCAACGGCCTTAACCGAAAGTAAAACCTGGTTTTCGTTTTGCACAGTTGGTGCTGCAAATTCTGTATATTTTGGTAACTCGCCTTTTTTATAAACTACTGCTGCTTTCATAATTATTAAATTTTATAATGCAAATTTAGACTGCTGTTTACCGGCCAACGATAACATTTGTTATCAAATACAATCAGAACTATTTATTGTGAACTAATTTACTTTTGATCCTGCTTAAATGAACCGTGCTTATACCAAGATAAGATGCAATGTAATGTTGCGGAACACGCTGAATAACCTGAGGTCTTTCTTTAATTAAATTAAGATAACGCTGAATAGGAGAGTCCTTTATAAACGAAACAAAATGTTTCATGTAATCAAATGTACGCTCAAAAAGCATATTAATTAAACGGTCTCTTAATTCCGGAATTTCTTTAATTTCTTCTAATATTTTATCGAGATCATCTTTATGAATCCACCAAATAATCGAAGGTTCTATCGTTTCAATCACAACCGGACTCGGGAACTTTTTCATAAAACTTTCGATAGAAGCAACACTTTGATTTTCAAAAAAAAATTGAGTTGTTAGGTCTTTTCCATTATTATTAAACCAAACCCGGATACAGCCCTTTTCGATTATAAAAAGTTTTTTCGAAATTTCGCCTTCTTCTAAAAGTACAGTCTTAGTCGGAATTTCAATACGATTAAAACATTTAATGTAGGAGCTCCAGCGTTCATCATCGATAGGGAATTTATTTCGGAATTGATCAAACATATATAGTTATTTGATTATTGTACAAATTTATCTCCTGTAGCTTTATCAATAAGTACCAGCAAATCATATCCCAATACATATGTTTTTAATTTAGGATTGTCAATTTTTAGTTTATCCTGCTTTACAAGACGTCTTATAGGTCTTAAATCATAAACAACCCATTCATTCTCACCAACTTTTTCGAAAAAAGGCAAAAATTCTTTGAATTCTTCGAGACCATTATAAGCCACTATTGCCTTACTGTTATCCACTGGAGACATTCCGTTAATAGTGCCTTGTTTGCCTATAACAATAATATGCAATGATTTTTTACCGGCAGCATCAGCTAAATTATCAGCAAGATTACTGACTTCAAAACTTCCTCGGGAGGCGTGATTTCCTCCGAGTTTAAAAAGCAGTTTTGGAATTTTAATTTCATCTGCCGTAATATAAGGATACAAATAATTAAGTAAATTTTTCTTCATAAGACTTACTCGTGCTTCGTAACTTTCATTCGCAAAAATTGGAATACTTGTCTTAAGATCTCTTAACATTTTTTGACTGACCTGACTTTCATTTCTAAAATCATACAGCAATGAATCTACTTCGGATACTTTCATACGATAAGCCATAAAATCACTGTATTTATTGGAATCACCAAAAAGTGGGAAATCATTTTTAGCAAATTCATTGGCCTTTTTTAATGCAATTTTTTTATTAGAAGCTTGTTTCGCAGTCGCCGCAAGTGTTTCAAAAAAAGTAGGCATGGATAAAAAATTAATTTCATTGACACCCCATATAGCGATCTTCGAAAGTGTCATTTTGTGAATTAGATTCATTTCTTCTTGCCAACTGTAGAAAGCAAAATCATACGGTTTACGTTTAAAATAATCAGAGTAGCCTGCCAGATTTTTAGCTGTTTTTTCTAATTGGGCTGCAGTATAAGGATCGATTTCAACAACTAAAGCTTTAGGTTGTAATATATCTGCAATTTTTCCAGAGAAAACAGGAACTTCTGCGACACCATGCTGTTCGCCTACAAATACAATATGTGAATTAGTTACTTCTTTTTTAATTAGATCCCAGCCTTTACCTTCAAAATTTCCATTTTTATAAAAAAACACATTTTTAGTAAGAAGGCTATCAGGAACTTTGTTTACAGTTTGGGAAAATCCAGAGGGTATAAATGTTGTGACAAAAAGAGCAAGTAAAATATTTTTCAGGTTCATTGGTAAGTTTTTAGAGTAAGACTCAGGTTATTCTTTTTTGTTACAAGCATTAATTAAATAAAAAATCTTAATTTAAATTTGATTCCAACTTCCCAAAAAACTTTCTTCTAAAACAACTCTTTTTATTTAAAAGCAGATTATCTAATTTCACAAAACTTTCGATAGAAGCAACACTTTGATTTTCAAAAAAGAATTGAGTTGTTAGGTCTTTCCCATTAATATTAAACAAACCCTGATACAACCCTTTTCGATTATAAAAAGTTTTTTCGAAATTTCTCCCTCTTCCAGAAGAATTGTTTTTGAGGCAACTTCAATGCGACTGAAATAATTAGTGTATTCAATCCATTTTCATCGGTTAAAGGGAATTTATTACGGAATTGGCTGAACATTGATCCTTAATCTTTATTTTGTTTTTCAATCAATTTTGCAATTCTAAAACTGTTTGTCATCAATAAATAACCAATTATAGTTTTACAAAAAGAAAAAGCAATCCAGCCTGATTTTGGGTAATCTTTGAATAGATTTTTGTTCTGAAAGAAAACCATAACTTCTTGTAATAAAACTGGAATATTCTCAATAAATAATAAGCCTCCAATAACAATTACAGCAATTGAAATTATTTTAGTTGAGTCAAAATTCAGTTCAATATTTCCTGTTTCAAAACCTCTATCAAGTTTTAATGTATCAATAATCCAGTTTGTTTTGTAGATGCAAAGTTTGATTATTAAAAAATAAATAAAAAACAAAACAAGAATTATAAGACTATATACGATTTTATCAGATAAATCTACTCTTTGAATAGCAAAATAAAATGAAGAAAATGATTGAGGAACAATTATTAAAGTTCCGGAAATTAAAATTAATCCTAAAATTTTAATTAAGATTATCCAAAAGGTTCTAATCGACATTTAATATATTTAATTAGTTTCTAATTCAAACAACTGTACCTGACTTTTTAAGCGATCAACCAATAAATTCATCATTCTTTTGTTTAAACTTGATGAGTTCTGAATGTAAATATCGTATTCTTCAATGGTAAAAAGCGCCATGATAATTCCTTTTAGAGAATTTCTGAATTTAATATCTTTCTGAATAGAATTTTCGATCGTTTGCAATTTCTTTTCGACAGTATACGAATAGAAATCAGCTTTGTTTTTATTTACGTAATTGATAAAAACCGCAATAAACAAATCATTCTGAAGTTTTAGAATTGGTCTAATCGTTTGATTTTGAAACAATTCATCTAGCGAAGATTGAGCACTTACAGTTCCTAAAGTCTCTCCTCTGAATTCTCTTAAAAAAGCGTCTCTATCTTCCATGTTTTTTCTTTAAATTTAGAAAAAATTCCAATACAAAATTCTTTTACCTAAATTAAAATTATGAGATTTCATACCAGAAAATGGGTCAAACCCGAAGATTTAAATCCAAACGGAACTTTATTTGGCGGGAAATTATTAGCCTGGATTGACGAAGAACTGGCGTTATATACCATAATACAACTAGAGAACACAAGAGTCGTGACAAAATACATGTCAGAAATCAATTTTAAGAGCTCAGCCAGACAAGGGGATATTGTTGAAATTGGAATTGACGTCGTGAAATTTGGCAACACTTCTTTGGTTTTGACTTGTGCCGTTAGAAACATGATGACACGTGAAATTATCATTACAATTGACCAGACCACAATGGTTAATTTAGATGAAAACGGAAAACCAAAAGCCCACGGAAAGACACAAATAGAATTCGTAAAAGACCGATTATAAATTTCTATCCTATAAGTGATATAAGTTCATTAAAAATGAAGCTTTAATTTTCTTATATCACTTACATGGTTTTAAAAAAAAACTCTAATGAATATAAAACTTTTATTTCCCCTTTTTCTCGTTTTTATGCTTGTTTTTTCATGTAATTCTAAAGACGAAAAAAGTCAATACAAGCATATTGTATATCACGCCGTAAACGGAAAAGACACAGCCATTTTAAAAATAAATATAAATGACAAACGCTTTTACGGAAGTTATGAAAGATCTTATTATCAGCAAGGAAAAGATTCCGGCGATGTTAGGGGAGATATAAAAGGAGACACGTTAAGAGGGGACTTTCATTATATTTCAAATGGCGGAAGCTGGAAAAGGATTCCATTAGCGTTACTAAAGAAAGATAAAAAACTAGTCTTAGGAAACGGTATCATTACAACTTATTTCAATCTTCCGTGTTTTATGCCCGGAACCCCCATAGAATACCATAATTCAAAGTTTATTTTTGAAGAGGTGAAAAAGTAAATAGTTTTGAGTCGCAGTTTTCAGTTAGACTGCGTGAGACTGAAAACTGCGACTGAAAACTTAAAACTAACTAAGCGGTCCTATTGTCGATGGCAATTCGAATATTTCCAGATCAAAATAAATGACAGAAGCCATAACATGATCAAAAATATCGGCTTGGATATATTCGTAATTAGCCCAGCGTTTGTCACTCGAAAAAGCATAAATCTCTAACGGAACTCCGTGTGCTGTAGATTGCAGCTGACGACACATCATATGCATATCTTTGTTCAGTCCTGGATGCGTTATCAAATATTGAATAATATATTTTCTAAACAAACCAAGATTTGTCATATTTCGACCATTAAGCGACAGCGATTTATCGACCTCACGCAAATCATTGTATTTTTCAATTTCAGCCTGTCGCGTTTCAATATATGAACTAATAAGCTGAACACGTTTCATGTGATTAAGATCATCATTATTCAAAAAACGAATACTGCTGCTTTTTATCAGAATATGTCTTTTAATACGTCTTCCGTCAGATTTTTGCATTCCGCGCCAGTTCTGGAACGAGTCAGAACTTAAAGCATAGGTAGGAATCGTGGTAATTGTATTGTCAAAATTTCGAACCTTTACAGTTGTCAGATTAATTTCGATCACATCACCATCAGCACCAAATTTATCCATTGTAATCCAGTCACCAATACGAACCATATCGTTAATCGCAACCTGAACACTCGAAACAAAACCTAAAATGGTATCCCTGAAAATCAAGATAATAATTGCTGAAAGCGTTCCTAAAATAGTTAGTAATTCACCTTGTTTGATTCCGAATAAAGTTGAAATAATAAGTGCAACACCAAAAATCCAAAGAACAATCATAATAACCTGAATAAAGCTATCAATTGGTTTGTCGCTATATTCCGGCTTTTGCTTTAAATAATCCCGTAAAGCATTAAAAATCGTTCTGATGATCCATAATGAAATCAAAACGATATATACACCAACTATTTTTCCAAAAACAGACTCCCAGTACTCATACTTGTCCAAAATAATTGGAACGGCTTTATAGATAAAGAAAAACGGAATTAAATACGCTGTGTATTTTGTAGTTTTATTGTGAATTAAATAATCGTCAAACTTTGTTTTGGTTTTTTGCGCAAATACAGCAGTCAAAGTAACCAAAACAAATTTTGCGATATAATAAATAGCAAAAGCCAATGCCACCAGGACGACAATATTAAGAATGAGGCTAATATAAGACGCAAAATTGCGGCTCATTCCCCAATCTCTAAAAAGAGGGTATAAAAAATTAAATATCTTATCCAAAAACTTATGCATTACTTTCTAAATATTTTTTCTCGATATAAAAAGTTCCAAAAGGAACAAGAGAAGCAATTTGTATGATTCCGAAAGTTTTTAGATCCCAATTTTGAGGTTTTCTAAGCAAAAATGCCAACAAAACATAACCAATAAATAAAACACCATGCGCCATTCCTAAAGGACGTAATAAAGTATGATAAAGTTCCGGATTATTGTTTTTGATAACGAGCATATTAGCGAATAATACTAAATAAGAAATTCCTTCTAAAATTGCGGTAACTTTGAAAATCTTGAGCATCTGTATGTTTTTTTAAATTTAATCAGGCAAAATTAAGTAATATGGTTGGTTTATGCGGTATGAATCAAGAAAGTAATTTACTTTTGTAATCTTAAACTTTGATAATGAGTAAACGCGATCTAAAAAAATATCTGACCGAATTGAGCAAAGAGCAACTCGAAGAGCAAATTATCGAGTTGTACGAAAAATTTAGTCCGGTAAAAGTCTATTATGATTTTGCATTTAACCCAAAAGAGGACAAACTTCTCCAGGAATGTAAAGTTAAAATATCACATGAATATTTCCCAATAAAAAAGCCCAATGCAAAATGGCGTCCAAAAGCAAAAATGCGACGCTCTGTGGCTCAGAAATATATCAAACATTTTATAGTATTAGGAGTAGATCCTTTTGTAATTGCAGATATAATGCTTTACAATATTGAAATAGCACAGACTTATTCATCAAACAATTTTATTAAGCAGGAATTATTCTACAAAAGCATGTTGAATTCATTTGAGCAGGCAGTAAATTTTGTAATTTCTAACGGAATTTTAACCGATTTCAAAGACAGGATTTTTTCGATACAACAAGAAACTCTTCAACAAAAATGGAAAAACAAGTATGATTTTGAGGCCATTTTAGAGAAAATCGACTTATAAAGACTTTTCTCATAAAAAATCTTATTTAAAAAAAACATTTATTTTACGTTAAAATAAGATGAATAACTGTTTTTTCGGTGTATTTTTGCAAAAATCCAAAAATAAACAATGTCTCAAAACACTTTAGAAATAGAAAGAGAAGAGAAAAAAGAACTTTATGCATACCAAAAAGGCGATATCGATGCCATTTTTGAACGTTTAGACAATGCTCCTTCGAAACATCATTTATTATATCAATTACCTACAGGTGGTGGAAAAACAGTTATTTTTTCTGAAATCGTGCGTCGTTATTTAGCGAATAATGATAAAAAGGTAGTGGTTTTAACGCACCGTATTGAACTTTGCAAACAAACCTCAAAAATGTTAAAAGGGTTTGGTGTTTCTAATAAGATAATCAATAGTAAAGTAAAGGAATTGCCTGACCAAAACGAATTTTCGTGTTTTGTTGCCATGGTTGAGACTTTAAAAAACCGTATCAATGATGAAAAATTACATCTTGATAACATTGGTTTGGTTATTATTGATGAGGCGCATTACAATTCATTCAGAAAATTATTAAACTCATTCAAAAATGCTTTTATTCTTGGAGTAACAGCAACACCTTTGAGTTCGAATATAAAATTACCAATGCACCAGAGTTACGATGAGCTTATTGTGGGAGACACTATTAGCTCATTGATCGACAAAGGTTTCCTGGCAAAAGCAACAACCTATAGTTATGATGTGGGATTAACATCACTAAAAGTAGGTATTAACGGAGATTACACCGTAAAATCGTCAGATGATTTGTATACGAATACCATCATGCAGGAAAAACTTTTGCATGCATATACAGAACGCTCTTTAGGCAAAAAAACCCTGATTTTCAACAACGGTATTCATACTTCATTATATGTGTACGAAACGTTTAGAGAAGCCGGTTACGACATCAGACACCTTGATAATACAAGCAGTTCTGAGGAACGTAAAGATATCCTGGCGTGGTTCAAAAAGACACCGGATGCTATTTTAACTTCTGTTGGAATCTTAACTACAGGTTTTGATGAACCAACAGTTGAAACTATCATTTTAAACAGAGCGACAAAATCGCTAACTTTATACTATCAGATGATTGGTCGTGGATCTCGTAAATTACCTGGTAAAGATGAGTTTACAGTGATCGATTTAGGTAATAATGCGGCACGTTTTGGTTTATGGAGTGAGCCTGTTAACTGGCAGCATATCTTTAAATCCCCTGAATTTTATTTGGAGAATTTACGTGATGATACTGAAATCGAATTGTATTTTAAATACAGTATGCCACCGGAATTACGTGCGAAATTCCCAAAAACTGCTGATGTTACTTTTGATGTTGATGAAGAACATAAACTAATCATCAAACAAAACTTACGTTCTAAAGTAGTATTAGACAAATCATTAGAGCAACACGCAGCAATGTGTGTAGACAATACTGAAACCCTGCAGGAAGCAAAATCATTAGGAAAAGAACTAGATGACGATATCGATTGCCGTATCAAACGCTATTCTAAATGTTTGAGCCAATGTAGTAAAAACTACCGTGAATGGTTAGTTGACGATTACAAACTGAAAATGGTTTTATTAATTGGTAAAAAATACCGTGAAAAAATCATGAACGAACCGGATGAATAGAAAAAGCTTGTTTCAAGTTTATTTTTCTGAGGTTTTTTAGTTTCAGGTTTCAAGTTTCAAGTTTATTGGAATCTAAACAAAATCATAATCTTAAAAGGAGAAATCGCATTTTAGAGTAATTCATTCTATTGCGATTTCTCCTTTGGCAAATTACCAAAAACTTATTTTTAAGTTTTTAAAGCAACCTGAAACTTGAAACAAATAAAAACAAAATAAACAAAAAATAAAGATGTCTAAACAATTCTCAGCATTAGGAATTTCAGCACCAATTTTAAAAGCGTTAAGCGAATTGAACATTGTTGAACCAACAGAAATTCAACAAAAAACAATTCCGTTGCTTTTATCTGAAAGCCATGATGTTGTAGGTCTAGCCAAAACCGGAACAGGTAAAACAGCCGCTTTTGGATTACCATTACTACAATTGATTGATACCGAATCGCCAATTGTTCAGGCTATAATTTTAGTACCAACGAGAGAACTGGGACAACAAATATTCAGAAATTTAGAAGATTTTGGAAAACATATTCCAAATATTTCTATAGCTGCAACTTGTGGCGGAATCCCAATAAAACCACAAATTGAACGATTATCGCAACCCACACATATTGTTGTAGCAACTCCGGGACGTTTAATCGATTTGATTCAGCGCAAAGCTATTGACTTAAAACAAACAAAGTTTTTAGTTCTTGATGAAGCCGATGAAATGGTTTCTATCCTAAAAGAAAGCCTGGACGAAATCGTTGCTGAACTTCCTAAAAAACATAGAACTTTATTATTCTCAGCTACTTTACCGGGAACAATTAAACAACTAATCCAGAATTACTTAGATAAAAATGTAGTTCAGGTTAGCGCTAATATGGAAACTGTTGGTAACCAAGGAATAGATCACGAATATATTGTTGTTGACCCAATTGAAAAATTAGATGTTTTAATGCATTTTTTAAATTCAAAAGACGGTGAACGCGGAATCATCTTCTGTAAAACTAAAGCTGCAGTAAATAAATTAGCAAAAAACCTTGCCATAAATCGTTTTTCTTCTGGAGCGCTTCATGGAAGTTTATCTCAGGGAATTCGTGACAGAATCATGGAACAATTTCGTGAAGGACATATCAATATTCTGGTTGCAACTGACTTAGCTGCAAGAGGAATCGATGTAAAAGAAATCTCTTATGTAGTCAATTATCATTTACCGGATACTTATGAAAACTACGTTCACCGTAGCGGAAGAACAGCAAGAGCAGGAGCAAAGGGACTTTCTTTAACCGTTTTACAACAAGAAGAAGTAGTAGAAATTCCCGAATTCGAAAAAGAATTAGGAATTAAGTTTACACAATTCCAGAAGCCTTCAGTAGTAAGTTTAGAAGAGAATAATACGCTTTTATGGGCGAAACAAATCTTTAAAACAAAACCAAATCATGATATTTCTGATGATTTGAAAACGAAGGTAAAAACTGTTTTTCATCATCTTACTAAAGATGAATTAATTGAAAAACTAATGGCCAATTATGTTCTTCAAAATAAAGTTGAAGTAACCGAAAAACCTGTTAAAAAATTCAAAAAGTAATATTTCAGGCATTTGAAATTGTAAATTTATGTTGTACATTTAGGTGGTATTTTTTTAATGAATCCTACTTAAAAGACAACATATATGAAGATAGTCATTATAGGAGGTGGTTTTGCAGGAATAAATCTTGCAAAAGAGCTTGTAAACCATCCTCAAATACAAGTAACACTTGTAGACAAAAATAATTATAATTTTTTCCCTCCGCTTATATATCAGGTTGCTACGGCTTTTTTAGAGCCGTCTAGTATCAGTTATCCTTTTAGAAAATTCTTTGCAGGCAAAAAAAACCTGCAATTTCGTCTAGGCGAATTACTTTCTGTGGTTCCTGCCGAAAATAAAATAATCCTCAATAACGGCGAATTAACGTACGATCATCTCGTTTTTGCTACAGGTGCTGAAACAAGTTATTTTGGTATGGAAAACGTAATGAAAAACGCCATTCCGATGAAAACCTTAAATGATGCCATCGAAATGCGTAATACACTGCTTAAAAATCTTGAAAAAGCAGCTATCACCAAAGATATCCGTAAACGCCGTAAATTATTAACGATTGTTGTTGCCGGAGGAGGACCAACAGGAGTAGAGGTTTCAGGAATGTTTGCCGAAATGCGAAAAAACATTCTCCTTAAAGAATATCCTGAATTAGAAACATCAGCCAGTAATGTGTATTTGGTCGATGGGGGAGACGCACTTCTCGCACCAATGAGCAAAGCTTCTCAAAAAGATACTTTAGAGGCACTTACAAAATTAGGAGTTGTAGTTAAACTTCACACCCGTGTTACAGATTATATTGATGATACAGTTCATTTTGAAAATGGAGAAACCATCAAAACAAAAAATCTAATTTGGGCCGCGGGAGTTTCTGCCAAAATATTCGAAGGGATTCCAAAAGAAAGTTATGGTCGCGGACGACGTATGGCAACAGATCAATACAATAAAGTAGATGGTCTTATCAATATCTATGCAATTGGTGATACAGCTATAACTGCAGGAGATAAAAATTTTCCGGACGGACACCCACAAGTTGCTCAGGTTGCAATTCAGCAAGGATTAAATTTAGCAAAAAACTTTAAAGCATTAGCGCAAAACAAACCATTAAAACCTTTTGCTTATAATGATAAAGGTTCTATGGCAATCATTGGAAAAAATAAAGCCGTTGTTGATTTACCAAGTCCAAAATGGCATTTTAAAGGATTTTTTGCCTGGGTTATCTGGCTGTTTATCCACTTGATATCACTAATTACTTATAGAAACAGATTAAATACGTTCTGGAATTGGATGGTTGCTTATTTTGCAAGAGATCAATCATTGAGAATGATTATCAGACCAGATAAGAGATCTTAAAATGAAATAAAATTCCAATTATTTTGAAATTCCAAATTCCAAATAGATAGAGTATTTAATTAAATATAAAAAAGCCAGAATTTTAATAAATTCTGGCTTTTTTATTTCAGTTCGTTATCATTGGAATTTAGAGCCGGGTGATAGCAAACAAGTGAAGCAATTTAAAAAAAATGGAATTTTATTTCTTCTAGTGCCCAATCAAAACATCATCATCTGCAGAAGCTTCAACTTTTTCTTTAATAAAACGTTTTCCTATATTTAAAACAATAAAAGCTATAATTGTAGTTGTGGTCATAATAAGAACCATTGGCGCTACAGAATCTTTTACAAATATACCAACAGCAAATGAGGCCAAAGCTCCCAGGCCTAATTGAATTGCACCCATTAAAGCTGAAGCACTTCCGGCATTCTTAGCAAATGGAGCCATCGTAAGTCCGGCAGTATTTGGATTTGAAATCCCAAAACATCCTAAAAATAAAAAAAGCATTGCAATAATTTCATACAATCCTAACAGATTGTTCAGGGAAAGTATTAGAAAAACAATAGCAATTACAGATTGTGTAATAAGCGCTCCGAAAATCATCTGTTCACTTGAAAATTTCTTCAATAAAACCGAATTCAACTGACTGGAACCAATAAAACTCACTGACATAAAAGCAAAAATCCATCCATAAGTTTTAGCGTCTACATGATAAATGTCCATAAAAATTATAGGGGAGGCCGCTACGTATGTAAACAAGCCAGAAAAAGCGATAGAACCCGTAAAAGCGTAAGTAAAAAACTGTGGTTCTTTAAGCACCTTCAAAAAGTTAGCAATAATTGGTTTTGGTTTTAAGGAAATCGAAGTGTCCGGTTTATAAGTATTTGGCAATCCAACCATAGCAGCAATTAAAATTGCAATTCCCATACACATCAAAATAAAAAACACAGTATGCCAGCCGTAATCCTCTGTAACATAACCACCAATTGTTGGCGCCAACATTGGCGAAAGCCCCAGAACCAACATTAATAAAGAGAAAACTTTCGGAATATCTTTTACCGGAAACAAATCCCTAACCATTGCCACAGATGCTACAGTTGCAGCGCAACTACCAATAGCCTGAACAAATCTCAGAAGGATAAACGAATCAATATCAGCAACGTAAACACAACCTAAAGAAGCCAAAATATAAACTAAAAGACCAACGAACAAAGGTTTTTTTCGTCCAAAACGATCTAATAATGGTCCATAAAGCAATTGTCCTGCTGAAATTCCGATAAAATAACTCGATAAACTCATAGAGACTTTTGCAACCGTCGTATGCAAATCTTTTGCTATACCAGAGAATCCAGGCAAATACATATCGATTGAAAAAGGACCAAGTGCTGTTAGAGAACCTAAAATAAGTATAAGCTTAATATATTTTTTTGTTGTCATTTTCTTAAAAAATTGCATTTCATTTCCTGCAAAGGTAAATATTTACTACCTTGTTATATAATTAAACGCCTTTTTATATAAAAATGACGTTTAATTGAAGCTTGATTGAATTTCAAAAACTGATTTCAATATTAATCCTAAAATTTAAAAATTTATGAAAAAATTCACCTTACTATTAGCCTTTATTTTTACAACAATTTCATTTGCACAGACAATTACATCAAAAATAGAAGATGCAAGCCCTGAGCAATATGCACTTCTTCAAAAAGTAAACCAGTATTATCCGGACATTACTTTAAACAAATCAGTTACTAATTTCTACGCTGACGGAAAAATTATCGACACGCAACAGGAATTTAATCTGGACACGTCTAAATTTTCAAGTTATAAAATTGGTATTGAACCAGGTAACAAGAAATTATTGTTCGAATATGTTTCAGATGAAACTGGAAAGGTTTATGGAGATGTTTCTATTTTTAAAGGAAATGCTTTGAGAACCACTTTTTCAGAAAAAAATAGTGAAATAAATGTTGCGCTTAACGGAAAATCTGTTTATTTAAAAAAAATCAAGTAGTACAATTTTATATTCAAAAGAAAAGCATTCGCTATAGCGAATGCTTTTTTGGTTTATATTTGAACCATAATATATTTAATAAAAATTGGAATCAAAATGAAAAAATTTATTCTTTTACTAATATTAGTTTCTTTTTCAGCACATTCACAAACAAACCGCTTTACAGGAACCTGGAGTACTGAAAATTGTAAAGATTGCAGCAAGGAATATGTTTTGAAATTAAACATAGCACAATCTAACAGTAAAATTTTTGGAACCGCCGAAATTACAAGCAGCAATGAAAAATTTGTTACGGGAATTATGGAAGTTACTGGCTATGTAAACGGATTTGGCGAAAAAGCCCAAATTAGTATTAAAGCTAAAAATGGTTCTGTAAGCGCAGTTCTTTTTGCAAACGATCAATCGCTACAATTCAATAAAAGAAGCGGCGACGATTTAGTTCCCAAAGAAACGATTCTCACGAAACTGTATTAATATTAAGTAAGCTTATTTTTTAATTGGATAAAATGTTATGACATTTGAGGAAAATCGCTTGTAATGAAAATAATTCTTTTTTTAACCGAATATCGATAACTGATGAATTAGCAAAAGAATATTCTAAAAATTCAAAATTCAAGGTTTATGGAATATTTGAAGATTCAATTCTTCAATTGTATAAACTCAACAACCACTGTTCACAAAGAATACGATAAGTAGAAAACAGAAAAGAAATTAATGTGAGTAATCTGGATAAGTCTTGTATAGAACAAAAGCGCAAAGCTTTGAAAAAGCGACATCCTGGTCCTTTTTAGTTATATCTATTTTGAACTATAATTTATAGTATGATTTGCAGTATGTCCAAGAAGATGTTAACAACTTTATGAACAGCCTTATTTAACCCTATTTTGTAGAAATCTAAAGGTATAAAAAAAATATGGACATAAAAAAACCCCGTTTTATTGGGGTTCATTTATTAGATTTGATGTAGAACTTTTTCGAGTTCGGGAAGATTAAACTTTTCAATACCCATTTCTAAGGATAGTATTTCATCTACTTTTCTAAAGTATATAAAATATGAGTTAACAATTGTACTACCATTACTATTTATATCTTCAAAATAGCCATCAACTTTATTAGCATCTTTTATATTCCATCTTATGTCTGAAGTTACCTCATATTCTTTAGGTACTAATTTTTGATAATAATCTACTACTTGTGCAACTGTTTCACTAGTTAATTTCATAATTTATAAATTTTAAAGAAATTTATAAAAAATAGTTGAAATATCAAATTAAAAAGATTTTACCCTTTAACTTCATTAATTAATTTGCCATTTATAAAGTATTGCATTAGCGATTTGCCTTTATCAAGTTTGTAAAGTGTTCTAACAGTATTACCATCGAAAGTCCTAATTTCACCAAACGTCAAAACATCGTCGGGAGTTAAAAATGTATATGATAAACATCTATTATCTAAGATAGTTACATTGTACAATTTAAACTTAGAAACATTTTCATAGACTACATCAGCAGAAAGAAACTCATTTGTTTTAAAATTGTTTTTATATTTATTCTTAACCTGCTTACTAAGCATAATATCAGGATAAAATGAATTAACTTTTTTTATTAATTCGTACTGCTCAATTGTTGCTGTATCTGTTTTTTCAAGATAAACTTTCATATCTGCATCTTGTGCAAAAACTGGTACTGCAAGTAATATAAAAAGTAATAAAGTAATTTTTTTCATGTGGTTTTATTTTGTGAGTTTATAATTACTAAAGATTTTCAAATATAGTGCCAATAATTTTAATTTCACTTTGTCAATTGCTATAAAAGAATAAATAATTATACCTTTTAAAAAATCAGGACTTTACATTTTTTTCTTACATTAGTACAATTCTAACACTTAAACTATTTAACAAATGAATTTAGTAAATGTACTTGAACAATCAACTTCGAAAACAATCACTATTAACGCAGATGAAATTCTGTTTATTAA
Organism: Flavobacterium azizsancarii; assembly: GCF_027980145.1. Lineage (GTDB taxonomy): Bacteria > Bacteroidota > Bacteroidia > Flavobacteriales > Flavobacteriaceae > Flavobacterium > Flavobacterium azizsancarii. The sequence goes on from NZ_JAMZNK010000005.1 coordinate 195,964, forward strand.
AGGTTCGGGTGACCCTTTAACAGCAGTAATCATATTTATTAATGGTGAAAAAATAACTGTAAAGCACACACATACAGAAGTAATTGATATGGTATCAAAAAGTAAATAATTAAAAATAAAAAACTATGACTAACCAAGATGTCTTTGATATTAATATCCCAATTCTGGTGATAGGATTTAAAATTAATGCACTAATTAAAACTCTCAGTCCAGAACAACAAGAAATTTTTAAAGATTGCATGGAAGATGCAAAAACCACAATCCGCGAAGGAATTGGAAAACATCTAACAGAGGAAAAACTAGATGAAATTTGTGAAATTTTAGACGTACATTAAAAAATAAGCCTTTGTAAATTAATACAAAGGCTTATCTATTATATAGTCATTACAATATTGTCGAGAAATATAATTACCAGTTTTTCGATTGTAAATATTAATGTAGTGATAATCAAATCCAACATTTTTACACCAATTATGCAGATAAAAGATTGATTTACAAAACTCGATTTTTATCGGTCGTATAGATTTATCTTTATTAAAGATTGTACAGCTGTAAGGCGTTGGAGTAGTATTAGCCATAAATATTACTAATTTGAATCTCTACTTCATGGAGCAGGTTTTTAATCTTAAAACCACCGCTCACACAAACAAAGGTTGACATATCAAATTCACCCTTTTTTATGATACTTGTGCCAACTTCTATATAATTGACTAATACCCAAAATTCATTAGTTCGAATATCTGTAAAAATCCAAACTGCCAAGCCATAAGGATATGACGTTTTTGTAGTAGTCATTTTTATGTAATAATCGCCAAACTGAACAATACCACCATTATTCTGAACAGGAAAAGAACTAACTAAATCATAGCCATTTCTAATATAATTTGGACTTTCTCCCTGAAAGTCCACGCTATCCAAATGAGTCGAGTTTCTATAAGTGTCAATTCCTAGAGTGTAAAATTTATTATCTCCCTGAATTGTTCCCAATCTCATAAATGAGTAAACCCTTGTATCTACCTGATAACCTGAACCCGCAGTAAAACGACCATCTAAACGAAATTGAGGTAATTTATATTCTTTAAGGTATCTTAATGGCTTTTTTTGAAAATCACTAAAGTTTGAAATTTCGACACTACTTGAACCATTTGAATAAGGAACGCTTAAATAAATTTCCGTAAATGCAGTAGCAAAATAATTTTCTGGAATTACATTTAAATCGACATTCCCTAAATCATTGATCACCGAAAGCATAGGCAAACTATCGTAATTTATAAAGTCTACACCCTGAACACGTTTATTATCAATAAATACTGATAATATAAAAAATGGCGTTTGAATGCCTCTTACAGAATATCCCTCAAATGCTTCAAGTTCTTTGACTTTAACTGCATAAGTATCATCTATATATTGAATAAAGTTCATATCTGATTAATTAAATAACGGAACTTTTTTTAATTCCGAGGTTGATAAATATTTTTTTAAATCAGCCTTTAAATCACGTCTTGTAATAACATAATAACAGCCAATTACTAAAGGAACAGTTGTAACTTGTTTTACTTTCAATAACTCGTTAATTGTTTCCTTTTCATTTTCGAAATTAGAAAACGGCTCAGTTATCCAAGTGTACCAAGGTGAATCTTTCGTTTGCTTATTTGTTCCCAACCATACTGCCAAAGATTCTGCTATGTCATGAACTTCTTTACGAGGTGTAATTTTGTTCAATTCAATTTCTTTTGTCATTGGATTAGAAACCGCAATTTTTAAATCTTTTTCTGCATCTTCCAAAGCTTTTTCCTCAGCATCTTGTGTGAATTTAGCATACCATTTTTTTAATAATGGATAACAAACAATTATACCAACGCATAAAAGCCAGTATTTTTGCAGAAAATCAAAGAGCCAAACAGTATTGGCTTGGCTCTTTGTTCTATTAACTATCTCTCTTTGAGCCATAATTATTTTTTCTTAAATAATTTATAAGCTAAAAGTCCTGCTACAGCAACTAATACAACATTTGCAATAGTTTTATTGTTTGCGTAAAAAAGTTTGATTTTATCTAACATCTTGTTTAAATTTTGAATTAATAATTTTTATCTTTTTGGGCGTTTGTTTAGACTGTAACGCTGTAAACAGTATAAAAAAAAAGCAGTACAGGAATAATCAAATAATTGAATTTGAATTTCTTTTTAGCCGTTACCGTAACGGTTGCAAGATTGTAATCTCCCATAATATCAATAGCATCCTGAATGTCCGAATCGTAAATTAAATTATGATCAGGCGAGCATTCATGTTTAATAATTGCCCTTGCAATGACTAAGTAAAACTTTGCATCTACAATTTTGATTGTTTGGTCAGGGTCTAAGCCTACAGCTTTTGAAATAACTTCAATGTACTTTTGCGTATCATTTTCAAATGGCGGTGCATATTCAGTTATAAGCTTTCTTACTGTATTCTTTCCTTTATCAATGTCATTTGTCAAATCTCTTAACATGGCACGAATACCAAATTTCACTTCTGTAAACTGTTCAAAATGTTTATCGGTATTTTGAGCATTTGGAATTTTACCCTGCCAAGCAATATTGGTCAAAACCAAGTTACCCGGATTATTATTTCGAATACCTCGAGTTAATTCTTTTCTGCCTAAATAATTACTCATTTTCTTCTGTAATTAAAGGTTTAGCAGGTGTTTGCGGTTCATCTTTTCCGAAATCAAGTTTGCCTAATTCGTCAGAAACTACCTGAATACCTTTTAAAATAGCTGTTACAACAGCACCATATTTAACGATAATACCGATTATCGAAACAATTCCTTTCAAATTTTTCATTACTTATTTTGTTTTAATTGTTTTCTTTTTTCTAAATACTCTTTGAGTAAATCCACCCCCTCATGGAGTATAAGAGGGAGGAATTTTAATATGACCTTAAACATTAGTTCGAGCGAATAAATGTACCTGCGTAACCTCCGTTTTTTGCACGTGGGTTAATGACAAAAGCCATGCTGTCAATTACAACTTTACCGCCATTTTTCTGCATTGTACCCCAGTGGAAAGATTGAACACCCGTTTTAGTGTTAGTAAAAGTGCATGCTACAGAACCAAACCAACCTTTTTCTGAAAGATTTGATTTAGTAGTTGTTACACATTTAATTGCAATCAATTCTCCCTTAGACAATCTCCAACCAGTTGTTAAATGCTGTTCAACACCTTTATTTGGTCCTGAAACAGGCATATAAGTAGTAGACTTCGCACCTGAATGTTTAACTTTTTGTTGGTTATTATTGTTATTATAATTCTGATTATTAGAATTATAATTCTTTTTATTTTGTGCCATTACTTTATAATGTGTTTAATTAATAATATGATTTCAGCAAGTTTTTTAATTATGATTACTGCCGAATCTATCAGAAATACAATAAGATAGATTCGATAGTAATTTTTCGGCTTGCTATCTTTTTCTTGCAACTCTTCTTCCTGAATTATTGCGGTCACGTCTTAAAAAGCAAATCAATGCAATAAGACCAGCGACAGCACCTAAAACAATTTTCCAGTTTCTTTGAAACCAAACCTTAATAGTTGAACTTACTACAGTAGCACCAACCTGACCGCTTCCCTGAACAAATCCAGTACTTAAACCGTCATTAATCCCAGTTGTTACGGCTTTTGCGAAAATCTGAGAACCTGCATTTGCTACAGCACCAGCCGTTTGACTTGCTACAGCTAGAGCTTGCTGATTATTATATTCAGCTTGCGCCGCATTGTTTGCTTTTTTTGCTTCGTGGGCATCTTGCAAATTCTGCGAGATGTTTTGAACCGCTCCACCAACGAAAGGTATTGCGCCCATAATAGGAGTAGCGACCTTTACCAAATTTTTGAACGAAACATTTTTCTTAATCGCTGTTCCAATTTTTTTGAAAAATCCCATAGCTTACACAGTTTTTAAACATCTTACGACGAAATTAATAATTGAGCCTTGCGACTTATTGATTTCAATACCAACCACAGCCACTAAAGGCAAGGTTAATCTATCGGTCAAACCTTGAAGGACTTTTCCATCTGCCAAAACAGCTTGAACTGGGTCAATATCACGGCTTAAAGTTTGCAATTCAAATGGAAGATATTTTACAACCTGACCATTTGAGTACTGATAAGACAAATCACTTACTGAATCGTCAACAGTCATAACAGCCAAATCAAATCCCTGAACATCTATTTTTTTGTTGAACTCCTCTGATGCAACAGATTTTTGTTCGAAGAAAAATAAATTGTTGGTTTGTTGTGGCTCTTCAATACCGTGTAAATCGTAACGTTTATCTGCAATTAAATCTTCAAGAGTAATTTTAATACTCTCTTTATCTGCAAGATAAATTGAACCTTCGTCTGCCAATTCGCATAATGCAATCAGGGCATTATCAGCATCAGATTGAGTGTTTTCAGTTCCGTAGGTACTTGCTAAAATGAAATCTTTAAGCAACACTTTGTTTGCTAAAATGACATTCGAACCGTTTCCACGCTCAATGTAAATACTAATTTTTTCAGTTGTTAAGGCTGATAAAGCCAAATCACTTGAAAGAATTAAAGCACCGATTGCTTTTGTTACTTGTAATTCTGGCGATTTTGTAACGCCTGTAATAGTTGCAATTTTCATTTGTTATAAATTTTATTTGTTTAATTTCTTTCACAAAGGTTATTGCAACTATTATTCGACGTTCCCTAAAATTCCCTATAATTCCCTATTTTTCCCTAATTTTCCCTATAATATGCCGTAGTTTATTAAATCTTGAACGGTTAAATAGTTCCTTTTTAAAGCAAGAGAATCAATAATTGTTTGATATTCTTTACAAGCAGTTTTATAGCTTAATTCAAGAATATGCATTAATTGGGTTTTAGTTACTTTTTGGCTTGTATTCTGTGTTTTCATGGCTTATAGAAATAAAAGTTGATGTTCGTGGAATAATTCAGAATCAAAATCATTTACTAATTTTTCCTTTGTTCTAAATTCGTGTAGATAGAAATGTAATTTGTTTTGAAACCAATTCATAAGTGGTTTTTCTGTAATCATGTCTAAATCTTCAAGTAAAAGATTTAGAGCAACGATATAAGATATATCCTGATTGTTTGCGTAGTATTCTCTAAATAGAGATTTTGCAAGACGTTTTTTAATTGTTGTCGAAGAAAGAACAACCTTTTTTAAACGTTTGATTATAGGATTGAATTTTGTTATTTGAGATTGTAAAAAATCAAAATCGAACAACACTATAAGCTTTTCTTTATTGATTTGACTTTTACCAGTATTCTCACGAAGTTCAAAAAAACCTTTATTTGCAATTTTTAATAATTCATAAAGGTTTGCTTTATCAAAAATACCCCAAGTCATTGTCTGACTGATATTTAAATCTAATTTTGAATATTCATTTAATCCTCTAAAAAACGCTGAATTTAACTGATATTCAAAACGCCAAACATTGTCATTTTTCAAACCATTATTTGCGTAATATTCGTTTATATATGGTTTTTCAGTCAGTTGCAACGACAGCGTTTTGTTATAGCATCGTATTATTTTGTCAGATGTTCTTTTCCCAATTTGGAAACCGTTAAGTATTGATTTTCCTTTATAGGTTTCAAAATAGCTTTGTAAATTTTTAGGACGCCCCGAAATAAGGTAGTTACCTGCAACAACATTACTATATAAATTACGGTAAGAATTGTTGATATCAGACTTATCAAGGCAGATATCCAGTCTATTAACAGACTTAAATATGTAGTTTGTTTCATCGCAAAAAGCGTTTATGACACCTCTTAAGGCATCGTTAGACAATGTGTAAAATAGATTGTTTTCGAATTGTAGTTGTGCAAATTGTTCGCTCATAATTGCCGAGCGTGGTCTTGCTGTATAAATTCCAATTTTTAAATCTTCATAATATAAATCTGCTCTAAGCTCAAAAATTTTAGTTCCGTATTCATAAGGTTTTAGGCGAAACTTTGAATGTTCCGGAAATTCTCCAAACGGCTGTCCCTCTAGATTGATAATTAAGTAGTCTATATTTATAAGAGTAGGTTTTAAATTATTGTTTTTGAATTTAGTTTGGGCTTGATGCCTTTCTTTATATGAAATCATTGTTTTTTAGTAGGTTTGAGTGAGTTAGTTGCCGTTATACCCTACGGCAACAATTGAAAAATCGAAAGGGGAGTAGCAAAAAATTAATTTTCCGAATCCTGCCAAAGTGAATAATGATTTTTAGGTAAATCATTTATTGTAAATTCTTTCTTTGATATAGCTTCGGTTATTTTCTTTTCAACTTCAAAAAATTTGTTTTTATAGTTTGAAATCTCAGAATTAAAAAAAACATTTATCTGCTGACCAATTTTTTTAATTTCTCTAATCGTAAAATCATGCTGATGTTTAAGCCCCAGTAAGTCAACAGTTTCTACAGGATATTTTGAATACTCGTTTAAATCATGATTTAAACCAGCCAATTCCAAGATTAAATTTTCTCGTTTTTGAATTAAAAGTATAATTGTTGACATATATTAAGGTGTTAAAAGATTATGTTTAAGAAGTTTTGTAATAAGCGTTTTCTGAGAATTGCAGTAAAAAATAAATTCATGAACACAAAAAGATTGTGTTACTATAAAGCAATCCGTACAAACTTTAATTGTAATTCCTATATTTGAACCACGGATTCTTAGAAATAATGTTTTAAACTTTAAATGAGAGGTTTTGCAAAATGGGCGCATTTTTTTTAAAAATGTTTTTGCATTGAAATTCGTGTGACGCATCTTGTTTAATTCAACAAGTAATAGAGTGTAATTCTCTAATGAAGATCCTTTTAAAGCCATTTGGTATAGTTAATAAGTTATACCACAAATGAACTATAATTTATATTATGTAAAATAGAATATTTCAAAACCTGCTCATGAACGATTTAATGATTGTTGAAAAAGTTTTGAAAAATACTACTGATCGATTCTCTATCTTGCAGCTTTGCTTTTTAAACAATATTGTCCGAAGTTTAACTATTTTTTATGTTCGTTAACTGGTAATAAATAGTTTTTAAAGCCTGTATACCAGTTAATTTTAACATTTTCTTAAAATAATCACATTCTCGTAAAGATGCTTTCATTGTAAGACTTTATTTTATTATTTTTACATTCGATACTTTAAAAAAAATTATCAACATATGAATACAATCGCTGAGCATATTGCAGATTTTTTAAAAGAATACCCACCATTTGATAATTTAACTTTTCAGGAATTATCTGATATTGCTACAAATATTCGTGTTATCAATTTAGAAAAACACGCCGTATTATTTCAAATCAACGATTTACTTCATGATAGTTTTTATGTTGTAGCTTCTGGTGTCATAAATTTAACAACAATTGCTGATGCTGAAGAAACGCTTATAAACAAATGTCATGAAGGTGATATTTTTGGTTTACGTCCGTTTTTTGCCAAGAATAACTACATGATGACAGCAAAAGCACGTGAAGAAAGCATTATTTATGCGATTCCTATTGCTGTATTCAGACCATTTGTAGCTAATAATTCGGATGTATTAAATTTTTTATTAGAAAATTTTGCCATCAATTCAAGACACGCAAAAGACAATGTAAATTCTAACGGTAAGTTAATTTCTGATACTGCATTCTATGTCGATCAGCAGTCAGAAATGCAATATATTCAATCACTTGCCTATAATACCTCTCCATTAACAACTGAATCAAACAAGATTGTTAAGGATGTTGCTATCCTGATGACGGAAGCAATGGTGGATAATATTGTAATCTGCGAAAAAAATAACCCAATTGGTATTGTAACAAATGCTGATTTATCTTCTAAAATTGCGACTGGCCGCTATCCTATTACAGAATCAATCGACAGGATTATGTCTTCGCCGGTCGTAACCGTAATTGAAAATGTATCGCTGGCTGAGGCGCAGTTGTTAATGTTAAAACATAATGTTACCCATTTATGTGTTACCAAAGACGGAACGAATAAATCTGCTGTAAAGGGAATTATTTCTGAGCATGATTTAATTGTGGCACAAGCCAGTAATCCAGGTGTTTTGATTAAAGAAATCAAACGTTCTCAACTTCCTAAAGATTTAAAACAAATACGCGATCGTTTGTCTGACCTGATTCAAAACTCTATTCAGAAAAACATTCCTATTTCACATATTAGCAATATTGCCAGTGAAATTAATCTTGCAATAATAAAGCGAGCTGTCGAATTGTCAATTTTAGATTTAGGCTCCCCTCCTGCTCGATTTGCATGGTTAAGCATTGGCAGTCAAGGGCGTAAAGAACAATTATTACTTACTGATCAGGATAGTATATTAATATTTGAAGATGTTGCGCCTGAGAAATACAGAGAAGTAAAAGATTATTTTTTAAGGCTGGCAAAACGAACAACTTCTATATTAGAAAAAGTAGGTTACGAATATTGTCCAAACGGACACATGGGAAGTAATATGTTATGGTGTAAATCGTTGACAGACTGGACAAAACAATACAACAGCTGGATGAATACTCCAGGTGAAAACAGCAATGATTTAAGTAGTATTTTCTTTGATTATGAAATTGTTTTTGGAGAGCCAAAAATCGAAGAAGTAATAGAAAATGTCATTTTTAAAAATGCTGTGAACAACACATTATTCTTTGATTTTTTAGGGAATGACGCCTTAAAAAGAAATTCTCCATTAAGTTTTTTTAAGAAATTTATTGTTGAAGAAGAAGGTCCGCATAAAACAACATTTGATATTAAAACCCGCGCATTAATGCCGTTAATTGATTCTGCACGTTTATTGATTTTAAATGCAAACATAAAAGGCATAAAAAACACTTACTTAAGATTCAAACAATTAGCAATCACAGATTCTAAAAATGCTGAGATATACTTAAGTTGTGCCGATGCATTTTTAACTTTATCAAAATTTAGAACGATAGAAGGATTAAAGAACGACGATTCCGGACAATATATTAATATGCGAGAAATGTCTAAAACAGACAAAGAAAAGTTAAAAAATGCCTTAACCCCAATGAAAGACCTTGAGGAACTGATTAAGAGTAAATTTCAACTTACACAATTCTCATAAGTATGCTAGACTGGATTAAAAATATCAACAAAGAGTATCCGGATTTCTGGAAGGATTACTTAACCAAGTTTGAGACAAAACCGAATCGTTTTGTAGTTTTATCTACAGAAACTTCTGGATTAAACCCCAATAAAGATGTTATTTTATCTCTGGGTGCTTTTTCTGTAATTGACGATGGAATTGTTATAAAAGATAATTTCGAAGCTGTTTTGCTGCAATATAAGTTTTTGCAGGATAATGGACTTTCGAATGAATTTATCATTGAAAGCAAAATGTTGAAAATGCCCGAGCCAGATGCTATCGAAGCGTTTGTAAACTTCATAGGAAATTCTATTCTGGTTGGTCATCATATAAATTTTGACATCGAAATGCTAAATGCCGCATTAGAACGTCTTGATTGTGGAAGATTGAAAAACGAAGCTTTAGATGTTGACATGATGTATCGCAAATTAATGGATATTAATGACAAACAATTTTCATTAGATGATTTAAGTGAAATCTTTAAAATTCCAAAAAGCGATAGAAATTCATCTTCAGAAGATGCTTATAAAATTGCACTTTTGTTTTTGAAACTAAAATCAAGATTGGGGATTAAATAGAAAAGCTTCAAACCATATAAGTTATAAATAAAGTCGAAGTTTCGCAAAGTGATTCTGCATAAGAACTTCGACTTCGCTCAGTCTGACAGTAATTCGAAAATGATATCAACTAAAAGAGGTTGTCTGAAAAGACGACCTCTTTCTTTTATTATACTAGTAGATTTACAGAGTGTTTCTTGAAAAATGTAAATTTGGGCTAAAATGGTCTTCTATAAACTTTTC